>JAJCZT010000152.1 GCA_029262255.1 Deltaproteobacteria bacterium | reverse complement strand
CTAAATATTACGGATATTATAGCAAAATATCTTGTTTTTTTATGACACTGTATCTTTGATACTAAAAAGGTATTCAGGCAAATTTAACTTGAGTGTGAAATGAAACAGATGTACATTATTCATAGATGAAAGCATCTAAGGTGGCATCAACATTACTAATTCTATTCATTTCACTTTTTATATTCTCCACATCTAATTCCCAAAGCATAGAAGATACGCCGGAAGAATACTGGATGGGAATATACTCGGGAGATAAGAGGGTCGGATATTCCTATCATTCAATGAAAACTCTAAACGGCATTACCGAAATAACCGAGCTGACTAAACTAAAAATAGACCTTCTGGGTAAAGAAAACGATGTGGAAACCAGGGCGTCTTATAAACTAAAGGGCTATGAAATTCTTTCTTTTAATTTTGAGATGAAATCCGGCTCTATAGACTTAAAAGCCCGGGGGGAGAGGGAAGGGGACGCTTTAAAAATCACAATGGAGACTATCTCAGGCAAAACGGAGCGTATTTTACCTCTGGAAAAAGAACTCATCCTGCCGTCACTTATTTCAAAACTGCTCACGGAAAACAAACTTACCCCCGGAGACAAGTTTTATATTCCACTATTTGAGCCTCTATCTATACTAATGGGAATGAACGATTCTGTCTCTACACACCGTATTGAAGGAAAAGAGACTATGGAAATTCCGTTAGGGAAGTTCGATACATACAAAGTTCATTCTGACTTTATGGGGTCTCAATCAACCTCGTGGATCACAGCTGAAGGGGAAGTTGTAAAACAGGAATTCCCTCCCGGACTAATTGCCATAAAAGAATCCAAAGAAGACATCATCAATAAAAAGAACTCCAGCTTCGATATTGTCCAAAAAACATCAATACCCGCAAACATTAGGCTTGATAACTCAAAGAAACTTAAATATCTAAAGATCAGGATAGGGGGGATAGACGCTCTGGATGAGTTAGATATTGAAGATGGTTACAGACAATACTTAGACGGGCAGATAGTAGAAATAAAATCAAGCAATAATTTGCCCCAAGAACCGTACACTCTTCCCTATATGGCTCCGGAGTTCCAAGACCTGGTTAAAGCGGAATTCTTAATCCAGAGTGAGGATAAAGAGATAGTCTCAATAACCAACAAAGTCTTAAATGGGGAGAGGGATCCACTCAAAGCGGCTAAAAAAATTAACACCTGGATATATAAAAACCTAAAGAAATCTGCTACAGTAAGTATCCCAAACGCTAAGGATGTTTTAAGGACTAAAGTTGGTGACTGTAATGAACATGCGGCATTATTCTCAGCAATGGCGCGGGCGGCGGGAATACCAACTAAAACGGTGCTGGGAGCGATGTACTATGATGGCCGGTTTTATTACCATGCGTGGAATGAGGTCTACATAGGTAAGTGGGTAGCACTTGATTCAACATACGGGCAGCTACCTGCGGACGCGACACATATAAAATTAATTGAAGGCAATTTAGCCAAGAGTGGGGAGATATTAAAAGTAGTAGGTAAAATAAATATCGAGATAATAGATGCGTCATAAGATGAACAAAAACAAATTAACTTATTCACTCTTGCCCTTATTGGGAATTCTAATATTCTCCATCTTCTCATGCGCGCCCAAAAACCCCTCTACCGACATTGAAATTGCCACATTCTCTGAAACCGACTTAGAACCCAGAGATAGGGCATATTATCATTTCACGGTCTCCAGGCTCCATTTCTTAAACAAAAGGTTCAGCGAATCGCTGACAGAGCTTGAAATAGCAGAGAGCTATGACCCTGACTCAGCGTATATCAAATACAACCTGGCCCTGGTCTACATCTCCTCAGGGAGATTAAGTGAAGCGCTAGACAAACTTGAGAGATCAATTGAATTAGACCCCAACTTTGCCCCGTCCTTTACTATTTTGGGCAAGGTATACGCCTCGTCTCAGGACAAAAAAGATAAGGCAAAATCCGTAGAGATACTTAAACGAGCAGTCGAGCTTAACCCAGATGATGCGGAATCACTTCTATTCCTGGGAATAATAGAAACAGAGGCGGGAAACTACTCAAGCGCTGAGAAACATTTTAAGAAAATTACCGAGCTCTATCCCGAGAACGAAAGGGGATACTTCTTTTTAGCAAGGCTCTATTATGAGAAAGGAGATTATAGCAGCGCTGAGCGTCTGTACAATGAATCCCTAAGATTAAATCCGAGCTTTATCTCGGCGCTAATTGAGCTTGCCCTAGTGTATGAGAGACAGGGGAGATTTGAGGAATCAGAGAATATTTACCAGTCCATCATCACTCTCTACCCGGAGACTCTTGATACGCACGTTAGATACGGCAATTTCCTATTCAGACTTAATCGGAAAGCAGATGCAAGGGCGCAATTCGAGAAAGCACAGAGCCTTGATTACCAAAACCCCGACCTCAAACTACGCTTAGGTCTTTTATATATAGAAGAGGGAGACTATGAAAAGGCAATTGAAGAGTTTCAACTCATCCTCTTAGGAAACCCCGGGGATATAAAGGCTAAATACTATCTAGCTCTCTGTTATATTGAAACCCAAAAGTATGAAGAAGCCTTAAACATCTTAAACTCAATAGACAGCGGCATGGAATTCTATGACGAAAGCCTCGTCCAGAGGGCTTATATATACGAGAAGAAGGGTGATATAAACGGGTCACTAAAGATGATGGAAGAAGTTTATGAGTATCAGCCCAACAACGAAATAATCGTTAATTACCTGGGCATCGTATACAGGAAACTCAATCGGGACCAAGATGCCATAGAATTATATAAGAGGTATTTACAGTCAAATTCCCAGAGCCAGATCATTTACTATGCCCTTAGTGTAACTTATTATTTAAACGGGCAGGAGAATGAGTCCATAGATACCATGAAAGAGTTAATTAAGATTAACCCTTCACATGCGGACGCGTTAAATTTTGTTGGATATACATACGCGGAGAGGGGAGAGAACCTAGATGAGGCTGAGGCCCTTATAAAAAAAGCGCTCAAGCTCTCTCCTAATAAAGGCTACATTCTAGATAGTCTGGGATGGGTTTATTATAAACAGGGAAGATACAATGAAGCTATAGAGCAGCTTAACAAAGCGGCGGCCCTTGATCCTGATGATCCGGCAATCATGGAGCACCTCGGAGATGTCTACCGTGATAAGGGTGAGCCGTCAAAAGCGCTTGATTACTACCAAAGAGGGCTAATATTAATCAGCCGGGTCCAGGATAACCCTGATGAAGAATTAAAAGAAAGACTCAATAAAAAGATAAAAGATCTAAAAAAAAGTATTAGTGTTCAAAGCTGATAGTGAAAAATTCCAGATTAATCAAACCTACTTTAATCTCAATCTTGGTAGTGCTCCTGACGTCATGCGCCGTTAAGGAGACCGGAATAGATATCGAGGAAAATAACGCCCGGGTGATTTTAGAGAAGATTGAACTCTACGAAGGCGCAATCAGGTCTCTAAAAAGCCTCGCAAAAGTAAAAATCAAAACCCCTGACCAGAAGATTTCCTATACACAGGCAACAATTGCGCAAAGACCGGATTTGCTGAGAATAGAGGCTTTGAACCCGTTTGGAAAAACTGTGGGTTTTCTCTCCTCAGACGGCACTAACATTTATATCATCTCCCCCTCGGAGAACGCCGTGTATGATTCCGGCGCCACGTTTGATCTGGCTTACGTCTATCCGGGATTGACCCTTAATATTTCAGCAGAAAATCTAGTCAATTTAATTCTAGGACGCCTGCCGGTCAATGTATATGATACTGCAACGCTGCCCGAGTTAAGTGCGGACAAAGAACGGATAAAACTAGTTTTTCACTCCGGCACTAATGACATACAAAATACCCTCTGGGTCAATAGCCTGAATTTCAGAGTTGAAAAAGCCGAGTTCACTTTAGAAAACGGAAAAAGAGCTACAATTAACTATGAATATTTTGACAGTCTCATAGATGGATTTTATTTCCCAAGGATCGTAGATTTTGCCTCAGAAGGATTTTCAATATCCATAGTCTATGAGCCCAACGTTGAGTTAAATAGGGATGTGAATAAAACCCTTTTCAGACCTGCTCTTTAAATAGTTAGATTTGAAAAATAATTACTCAAAACTTATAATTACATACTCAGAGTCAAATCGCTTTTCTTTGCTATAGCATAGTTTTCAAATTGAGAATTCAACGAAGGGAGGGAGCTCACCAAGTGCCGGATCGTGAATTTAGTAGAGTTCTAAAAGTTAAAAACAAACTGGGTCTCCATGCCAGGGCAGCGGCTGTATTTGTGAGGCTATCGTGCAAATATTCAAGCAATATTAAGATCGTTAAGGACGGGTATGAAGTCGACGGGAAAAGCATTCTAGGAGTGCTCTCCCTTGCTGCTATTAAAGGAAGCGAGCTTCAGGTCAAAGCACGGGGCAGTGACGCGAGCAAAGCCCTTAAGGATATCCAAGAGCTTATAGAGAGTGGATTTGGCGAGGGAATTGATGAGGGTTGAACTTAAGGGGATTGCAATATCTCCGGGGATAGCCCTGGGCAATATCGTTCTTTTGGACCGCACCAAAATGATAGTTGAAAAAACAGGTGTGGAAAAAAAGGTTATAGAGCGTGAGAAACAAAGATTTCTAGGAGCGGTAAATAAGTCTAAGGACCAACTGCTTTCAATTAAAGAGAATCTAGATCATGGGGATACAGGGGAGCATCTGGATATCCTTAATTTCAGCATTATGATGCTGGAAGATGAGCTGTTATCTGAAGAGGTTGCGAACTTTATAGGAGTAGAGCAGGTTAACGCGGAGTGGGCTATTAACTCCGTACTGACAAAAAAGAGTGAGGCTTTTAAAAAAGTAGAAGACGTTTATATGAAAGAAAGGCTCGCCGACTTTTATTATCTGGGCGAGAGGATATTGCGCAATCTTCATGGTGTTCACGACCGAATATCTTATCTGGCGGCGGGCTCTGTCCTAATAGCACATGACCTCTCCGCAGTTGATGTAGTGAGTTACGCAAAACACAACGTTATTGGAATCGTGAGTGATACGGGAGCATCCACCTCCCACAGCGCGATCGTAGCTAAATCTCTTGGCATACCAACCGTCATGGGTCTTGAGGATATAACCATTAGAGCCACTCCGGGAGACACAATATTTATAGATGGATTTAACGGCACTGTAATAATTGATCCTGATAAAAACGAACTAAAAAAGTTTAAAAAGAGAAGAACCGACTACATAAAACTCGAGAAGCAATTACTCAATTATGCAAAACTCCCGGGCAAAACACTAGACGATATCAAAATAAGCGTCAACGCTAATATTGAAATTATAGAAGAGCTCGATCTTGCCAGATCTTACGGCGCCGAAGGGATAGGCATGTACCGCACTGAATTCTTGTTTACAAACGCGGTTTATTTCCCCGATGAAGACAAACAATTAGAGCATTATAAAAAAGTGATGTCAGCGCTTGATTCTCCCCATGTTACAATCAGAACACTCGATATAGGCGGGGACAAATTCCCTGTGGGGATGGAACCCTCAAAGAAGCTAAACCCGGCGCTTGGTCTAAGGGGAATCAGATTCTCCCTTCAGGAGCAGGACATGCTCCGGACACAAATTAGGGCAATTTTAAGATCAAGCTCTGAGAGCAAAATCAGAATTCTCATACCTATGATCTCAAAACTCTCTGAAGTTTTAGATATAAAGAAAATAATACAGGAAATCGCGGAGGAGCTCGGTGCCACAAACACCTGGGAGATCGGGGTAATGATTGAAACCCCATCGGCTGCAATCATAGCCTCTGACATTTCAGAAGAGGTAGACTTCTTAAGCATAGGGACAAACGACCTTATCCAATATACGCTTGCCGTAGACAGAATAAACGAGCACGTATCGTATCTGTATACGCCGTTTCATCCGGCAATACTGCGCTTAATCTCATGGGTTATAGAAGCTGCGCATAACAATAATATTCCGGTCAGCGTATGCGGCGAGATGGCAAGTCAGCTCTCCTGCGTCCCGCTTCTTGTCGGAATGGGAGTGGATGAGCTTAGCATGAATATTCATTCGATCCCTAAAGTAAAAAAATTGCTCAACACCATAACTCAAAAGGACTCAAAAGAAATATTAGAGAAGTCTCTGAAACTCAAAACCGAATCTGATATCAGAGACTATGTAAGAAAGGCAATCGTCGAGAGATGGGGAGATGACTTCCCCGCCGAATTTGTAGAAGAGATAGTCACCAGTGTTTAATAAGAACTAAAACTATGGATATAGGCTTTTTCTTTAAAGGATTTTTAGTTGGCATAATAATCTCAGCCCCCATCGGGCCGGTAGGAGCGCTCTGTATTCAGCGAACGATGACCCACGGCAGGCTCTCAGGCATTCTATCAGGAATCGGGGCCGCTGTCGGAGATTCTATTTTTGCACTAATTGCGGTTTTCGGGCTTACCTTTATCTCCGGGTTTTTAAATGAAAGAGAAGCCTGGTTCAGAATTGCGGGCGGCATCATCCTGCTCTATTTCGGGCTCAGGGTATATCTTTCAAAACAGGGGGACTG
>JAJCZT010000151.1 GCA_029262255.1 Deltaproteobacteria bacterium | reverse complement strand
CCCTCAACTACAAAAGAGACATCCAAGAGTCTGACCTTGTTAAAAAAGTCCCCCTCTAGCCCCCCTATGGCAAATGTTTGTCCGGTTGTGGAGCTTACAATGCTTTCGGCTGTTGTTCTTGCAAGGTTTCTAAAATATTCGGTCTGTGTTAAAAACAAAAGGCCGATTATAGAAAAGATTATAACTATGAAGAAAATTCCAATGGTAGCAAGGATCTTTTTGCGCATGATTTAGTTTATTGGGGAATTAACACTATGCTCACTAGTAATATTTTATGCAAGAATGATGCTAAACCGCCGAACTATCAACATTATGGACTTATTATACCTTAAAAGGTTATTTAAATCATATTAATATAATTGGTCTAAAAAACGGCTAATTTTTAGAGACTTTATATATTCCAACAAGGATTAATGCTCCTCCAACTATAACACCTGTGTCCAGGTGGTTTCCCAGAATAGCCCAGTCGAACATGAGGCCGAATACCGGAACCAGCATCGAGGAGAAGGTTGTGATTTTAATATCGAGGTTTTTTAGCAGATAAAACCATATAGTAAAATCCACGGCTGAAGCTATTAAGCCGGTAAATAGGAGTATGTATATTGAATGCGCATTCCATTGTAGATTGAACAACCCTTCAGTAGGAATTGCCAACAACGCGAGTCCAATTGCTCCAAAGGCAAGCTGCAAACTGCTTACCATATATATATTCTCTCCGCCCATACGTTTCTTAACCCAGATATTTGAAACCGCCCATGATATGGCGCCGCCGATTATCAGAAGTTCTCCGAACAGTATCTGGGAGTCTTGATTTACTAAAGTATCCCAGCCAAGTATGCAAATAATTCCGGTAGTACCCAGGGCCACCCCTATCCACTTGGCGGTATTAAGTCTTTGCTTTAAATAAAAGTGAACTAAAAAAATTGTCCAAATAGGCATCGTATAAAGAAGTACAGACGTTTTTCCGGCAGTTACATATTTCATGCCGTATAACATGAGGCCAAACATCAGGGTAGTTTGGAGGATTGCGATCATCAGGTAGTCGGGCAGCTTTTCTAATTTAGGCCATTCTATTGACTTCGCCCTCACAAATATGATCATCGCTACCCCACCTATTGCGCATCTCCATGCCGCAAAGGTAAAAGGCTCACCGTACCCAAGTCCCATTTTCATAAGAACCCATGAGTATCCCCAGGTGGTGATTACGAAAACAAGTAAAACAATGTATAGAAATGTTTTATTCATTATAGAATGCCGATTTAAATTCTTTACTGATATTTCAGCTATTTAAACTTTAAAACCCATATAAATACCCTGATTTAAATAAAGCACTATCCTAAGCAATCTATCCGTCTTGACAAGGTAACGTCAATATTTATAATTACATACTCTTTAAATTTTATCTGGGATTTATTTTTTTTAATTGGTGTGATTTCGGTAAAAGTAAACAGGCTATAATGAGTTCTAATTTATATCTTGTTACTAGGCCGAATTCAGCTACTTCGGAAGCTGAATATGCAGAACCAAGTCAGTCCTTAAATCCTATATAGCTTGGGCCCAGGTATAAATATTTAAAAGCATTTTGTGTGTTATTTAACTTTTGATCGGAGGTGGATTAAGGTGAAGATTTTAGTAATAGTAAGTCAAACACAAGATACAGAGGCTAAGATTCAAGTCTCAGCAAGCGGCGATTCCATTGATACCGGGGACATGAAATGGATTATGAACCCATATGATGAGTTTGCCGTTGAAGAAGCGATTCAAACCAAGGAAAAACACGGGGGCGAGGTTGTAATTGTAGCAATAGGTCCTGGAAGGGTCATTGATACAATAAGACAGGCTCTTGCTATGGGCGCTGATAGCGCTGTGCATATTAACGGCGAGGGTTTTGCGGAAACGGATTCATATGCCATAGGAAAGCTGATTGCGGGCGAAATTAAAAAGCTGGGTGAATTTGATCTAATTTTTACAGGTATGAAAATAATTGATGAAGAATCCGGACAAGTCGGCGTTCAAGTAGCCGAAGAGCTTGGCATTCCTCATGTTTCTTTGGTAAGTAAAGTGGTTGAGATTAACACCGACGCTAAAAAAGCGGTTTGCCAGAAAGAAATTGACGGTGGGCACGTAGTTGTTGAAGTGCCTCTACCTTGTCTTATTACCTGCCCTGACGCTATGAACGAACCACGCTACGCATCACTCCCTGGAATTATGAAGGCAAAGAAAAAGCCTCTTACCGAAGTTGGGATTGATGATATTAACTATGACGAGCTCGGGTTTGGAAAAGATGCGGTAAGCAAAGAAGGCGCAAGGGTTAAAACCATTAGTATTGAAGTGCCGCAAATTGAGAGAAAATTAAAAATAATCAAAGGCGATGACGAACCTATGGTAAAGGGAGAGGAAGTTGCCAAAGCTGCTGAGGAGTTAATTAAACTTCTTAGGGAAGACGCCAAAGTTATATAACGCGACATATGACATATATAGAAAATGTAGGAGGAAAGAAATGAGTAACGATGTTTGGGTAGTGGTTGATCTTAAATTAGACGGAACTATTAGAAAAGTAACTTTTGAAGCGCTAACCGAGGCGAAGAAGAAACTTGTTGACAAACTCGGCGGCCAGCTATGCGCTGTGCTTCTTGGCTCAGGTGTTTCAGGGCTGGAGAGCGAATTAGGCAAGTATGGCGCTCAGAAAGTATATGTCGTTGATAGCGAACTATTAAAAGATTTCAACACTGAGGGCTATGTCATTGCCTTGAGCGAATTAATTAAACAAAATGAGCCTGCGGTTGTACTTGCCGGAAACACTGTATTTGGTCAGGACTATTTCCCTAGAGTGGCAGCGCGCATTGGTTCCGGGGTTGCGATGGACGCTATTAAGATTGATCTTTCGGGCGATAACAACCTCCAGATAGAGCGTTATTCGCATTCAAGTAAGGCTATACAGAAGCAAGTATTTCATGGCGGAACAACTATGATGGCTACTGTCAGACCCAACTCATTTAAAGCCGAAGAGGCTCCTGCCACACCCGAAGTAATAAGCGGCTCGGTAGAGTTAAACCCTGGGGACATTAAGGTAAAAGTAATAGAACTCGAGACAAAGGCATCAGACAGACCGGAGCTTACTGAAGCCGATAGAGTAGTCTCGGGTGGACGCGGATTGGCCAGTGAAGAGAACTTCAAATATATATACGAGCTTGCCGATATACTGGGCGCCGCTGCTGGTGCTACTCGTGCCGCGGTAGACGCGGGCTACTGTCCTTATGATATGCAGGTTGGACAGACCGGTAAAGCCGTATCGCCAAACCTATATATAGCGATTGCGATTTCAGGCTCTGTTCAGCATTTTGCCGGAATGGGTTCTTCTAAGGTAATTGTTGCTATTAATAAAGACCCTGAAGCTCCTATCTTCCAAAAATGTGACTACGGAATTGTAGGCGATCTTTTTGATATATTGCCGCCATTTACAGAAAAAGTTAAAGCGCTAGTCTCAGAAGGATAAAACTAACTGGATACAACTAACTAGGGGACGGCCGAGCGGTCGTCCCTACTATATCGACCATCTCTATCTTATCTATTTTCTCACCCAAAAATCTTGCTGCCACTGATAAAAAAGTGTCTGATACATCAGTTAAATAAAACTCTCTTTTAGACTGAGAAGTCTTTTTATTAAGAAGATCCTCTTTGTTTAAGATGTTTTTTATTTGAAACGCAGTTTGCTGGGCTGAATCTACGAGAGTAATGTTCTCCCCCATAATTTTTTGAATTGTCGTTTTTAAGAGAGGGTAGTGAGTACATCCCAGAACAAGGACATCAATTCCTGTCTCTTTAATTGGGGTCAAGTATTGCTCAGCAATACGCTCAATTATTTCCCCCTCCGTCCACCCTTCATCAGCTAGCGGTACAAAGAGCGGGCATGCTTTTGAAAAAACTTCAATCTCGGGATTTAGGTTTTCTATAGCACTTTTGTAAGCGCTGCTATTTATTGTTGAAGGTGTTCCTATAACACCAATCTTTCCAGTCTTGGTGACCTCTACTGCTTTCTTAGCTCCCGGTTCAATTACACCAATTACCGGTATATCAAATTCACTATTGAGACTGGGGAGTGAAACAGAGGATGCGGTGTTGCATGCG
>JAJCZT010000150.1 GCA_029262255.1 Deltaproteobacteria bacterium | reverse complement strand
AGATAGGTCTGCTTGCTTCTGGGAGGAAGCGTAACCGGGAGCACTCCTACTTCCTGGCTCACTATTACACCTGCGCCCCCTGTGGACATTGAGCTGTAGTACACTCTCACCTTAACGTTTTTGTATTCAATGTCGCTATTGTTCTCAATAGTAACGTGGTGGATAATGGCGACAGCGCTCCATGTGGCGTATATGTTCCAGTCCGTTACCTTTATATACCACTCTGGGTGCTCGGCCATTGTGTTGGATGAATAGCTTTGGGAATAAGATGGAGAGGTCATAAAGGGAATTGCTAACAAACATAGTGTTAATATTATTCTCTTCATAATAATTATAGTATATGGCGGCGCTTAGGGATTAGCAATTGTTAATATTTTCTATCCTGTTTAAAATAAAGCTGCCCATCAGGTAACATAAGTCTTAGAGAAAATTACAAGGAGATATTTAAATGGCTGAAAATGAAATGACGCAAAGAGAAAAAGAGATTGAGCTATTCGGAATTGTTCTTGAAGACCTTGAAGCTATGATAAAGCAAAAAGCCAGGCATAGAGAGACCCCCATGACTGACGTAATGATAGACTGGCTTGAGTTTGCCCAGAGTCAGCTTGAGGAAAAGTATGTAAACGTTAACCACACTATTAACAGGATTATATATTTACTTCATAAGGGTTTTGTAATCGACAACCCTGAGAAGAAGGATTAGTTCTATAACTTCTCCGAAATTATTGAACAACTTTGGGCAATTAGACGTTGTTCTAATTATTTTCTAAAAACAGTTATAACATATTCTTTAGTTTCTCATATTTTGGTATAATGAGATTGCATGGTGCTGTTATGGGCAAAAATAATCACGATGCATTATTGTATTGCAGGCGTTTACTTATAGGACTCGTACTCCTATCCGTTCTAGGTGCGTGCGGGTCAAAAGTAGAGCCTGCTCCCAAGAAAACTTCCAAAAGTGACGAACAGGAAGAGGTATACCGCAAGTACAATATTGAGCGTGGCAAGAGACTGGTTGAACTTGGAGGCTGCTCTCAGTGCCATACTCCCAAGATAAGAACTACGCTTGGTTATAAACCCGACAAAGATAGATTCTTGTCCGGCTACACTCAGGATCAGAGACTCCCCGATCTTCCCTATGTGGAAATAATGGCGGGTGAGACGGAGAAAACCTTCTATACCACGGACGCAACTGTGTGGGTAGGAAGATGGGGCGTAAGCTTTGCGGCCAATCTCACGCCTGACCCCGAAACGGGTATTGGCAACTGGACAGAAGATCGCTTTATCAATATCTTCCGAGAAGGAAAGCATTTCGGCCAGGACGGTCAGATTGTCTCGCCAATGCCGCTTGGCGTTTATTCTCAGCTTGGGTTTTTTGAGCTGCGGTCTATGTTTATATACCTGCAAACCGTAACGCCGGTCCCAAACAACGTCCCTGCGCATATCCCCCCGTGGGATGAGCTATTTGAAGGCAGGGATAGTTAAGGCGGTACAGTATTCCCTACAAATTTCAGCATTTACCCCCTGTTGATATCAATTTGCAAATATCCCTACAGTAAGCATAATAAAACAAGCTTTTATGGCTGCCAACACTAATAAATAAGGGATGAAAGAATGATAAACACCGTAGATGAGTTCATGGTAGAGTTCGAAAAGCATAAGGACAAGTGCGAGTGGTATCTACACGCGCCGACGCCCCTTGCCGACTACACGCAGATAAGGGGTAGGGACATATTATGCTCCCCGCTTACCGTTATGTGCACTCCTCCCGTGCATGTTTATCTGGATTTTATCGATCTTGAAGCCGAAATACACCATACCTTTGTAAGGGTGATTATGGCAGCGGCAGACCATAGCGTTTTTGGTCTTAAAGAAGCGGTACAGAAGTTCCCTGTGGACAAATTCCCCATGAGTCGTGCTCCCGAAGCCCTTGAGCTTCGCCTGCGGCTACTTGAAGTGCTTGAAATTGAGGACAATATTACCTCCGAAGGCGGTTCCTCCGAAGAAGGCGCGTTTTAGTCACCAGCGCCTACTAGCATACTATATCTAAGTATCTACCGGGATTAATAGGACCCTATAGCTGCCGCCGCATAACTTTGGAGCTACAGAGAACCGGTACGAGTGTGGACTCTGTCCACGGGCCCACCAAATATTCGAATCAAGCAGATAATTGTCTCTTACGGATAACCATAAATCCGACTATTCCCAATATTCCTACCATTATGAGAAGACCCAAATGGGATAGTGTGGGAACGTTTACCGGAACAGATAACGCATTTATTCTCACATCATCCATAATTAATTCTGTAGATTGACCTCGATCCCAGCCTATAGTGTCTGATAAACTATCAAAATGTCCCCAGTTCATAAAGGAGATATCCATTTCAGGAGCTGTCGCTTCAAATTCTAAAGTGTACGTATGAGACTCAGCAGTGCCAAAAACATGGGGCGCACCTACAGGCTCAGCAGAATTTCCTGCGGGAATAGCAAGGTATAAAAGGTCATACCCTTCAATTTGAACACCTACAATGCCGTCACCGGCTGTTAATCCAGAAGGTGACATTGCAAACGCCTCATCTGACCATTCTCCGGAAACCCAAAAACTC
>JAJCZT010000149.1 GCA_029262255.1 Deltaproteobacteria bacterium | reverse complement strand
AGCTATAAGAATTTTGTGGTGGCAATAATTGAACAGGATTTTGTTCAATAGGATTAGCGTTTACTGTAACCCCGGCTCTTTGTAGAGCTTCTATTAATACAGTACGCGCATAGTTGTCGGGTCTTACTATTCTAAATGTCTGAATTAGTGGAAAGGCCTCGGTTAACGGAGGAACAAAATCTATGGGAAGTCGGCCAGTGACTGTTCCGAAGCAGTTATCCAGACCAATACAGCTAGGAAATTCAGGAACAAGCTCTACCTCTTCTTCCCCTGCTGAAACTGTAATTAAATTGGAATCTGCACCGAAAGCCTCCGACATCGGTCTATGGTCTACCGAAGCGAACTCTCCGGGATTTGTGGGATTAATAATTACATCAACCAAGTCATCATTTATAAAAATAGGTCTTATGTCAAATTCCCTACGGAATTCATATGGAACAAACAGACGGTCATCAATTATTATCTCACCTGTTATTTCAGTTATTCCTGATCCTGCAATCTGCTCCGCCAAAGAGTCATAACCCCAAAGGGGGTCGGGTGCTGTCAGGACAGCGTTTCCAAGTGAGTTAGCTTCGTTATGGTCAAAGTTAGATATGGCCATCGTTCCATTGGGATTTCTACGTCCTCCCATCGTGAGATCTCCAGTCGCCACAAGTATGAGATCGCCCTCGAGTACCCCTTCCCCGTTAACTAATCCCTGCCTATGAATAGGTGTACGGAACATAAAGTCCGGACCGAGTGCCTCGAGTGCTTCACCAATTGTAAAAACTTTTCTCACGGAGCCAAGAAAAAGATTGTCATCAGAGCGCTGATTGTATATGACTTCGCCTGTTTCCAAATCCACTACGCGAAGAGCCCATATTGCGCCATCATATAAAGAATCATCGAAGATTTCTCTTATTTCTTCGGGAATGGGTTGTCCTTCTGACCCATTATTATTACAACCCCCAATAGCAAGAATAGAAATCAATGAAACAAATAGACAAAGTGTTAGAAGAGTCCTATAACTTTTCATCTCCATATCTCCTTTAAGCAACTAATATGGTCTGTTTTGGTCTACACGCCTGACAATAATTATAACCGAATAAGGGAACCGGAGGTAAAGAGCACTTAAATTAAGTGGGAATACTTGTACTGCACCCCTTCTGTCAAGAAGAATTTAAGTTGGAAGTATCTAAATTATGATCTCACTATAATTAAGAGCTAAGAACCTGTGCACGTGTCTCGTGGCGGACACCCAACACAGGTACCAATCGATAGGTCAGCACATCTACACACGCCGTCACACCAGAATGCACCGCCCAAATTTGCACCGCTCAAATTTGCACCGATCAAATGCGCACCTCTCAAATTCGCATCGCTCAAATTCGCACCGCTCAAATTCGCACTGCCCAAATTTGCACCGCTCAAATTCGCACGGATAAAGAGCGCACGCCTCAAATCCGCCAAAAACAAATTAGCACCGCTCAAATCCGCATCAACCAAACCCGCACCGCTCAAATCCGCATCGCTCAAATGCGCACCGTTCAAATTCGCACCCAACAAATCCGCATCTCTCAAATCCGCACCGCTCAAATTCGCATCTCTCAAATTCGCACCGCTCAAATTCGCACTGCGCAATTTTGCCCTATGCAGATCGCAGCCCGGGCACTTGTGTGTCTCTAATAATGTCTTTATCTTTTCTACGACTGTTTGCGCACCGGCTTCCTGAATAATTCCGATATTGCGCAGTGTCCGAGAGAATATACTCTTTGCAGTCTTTAGTACCCCTTGGTTAGTCTCAATGCTCTTTGATCCCACTGCGTCTGTGTCCTCTGTCACTTGTATAAATACACCTATACTATCCTCAGTCCTTCCGTCGTGGTGTATTCGCATCTCATAGTCCCCATCCTCGATTGCTTCTGTTACACACTTTCCGTTTGCTTCCACCATCAGCACCTCTACACCTTCACTGTCAACAAGGGTCATAAAATGCTCTGCCCCCTGATCTTCATCTTCCCAGCAGAATGTGTTGCCGAGAGCTCTTGTATATTTATATGGAATTGTGTCAATGCCCACTCCACCAGTGTCACGCTCGGGGTTCTCTGTGTCCGGGTGTTCGAGAAAAGTCACGGCTATACCTCTATCGGCTTTAGCGTTTAAAGACGGAGCCTCAAAGAAATCGTTCTCTGTAAGAGCTTGTGTCCCGCCCTGACTACCATCATTATTATTACATCCTCCGATTGCAAGAATAGAAATTAAGGAAACAAATAGACAAAGTGTTAGAAGAGTCCTATAACTTTTCATCTCCATATCTCCTTTAAGCAACTAATATGGCCTGTTTTGGTCTACACGCCTAACAATAATTATAACCGAATAAGGGAATCGGAGGTAAAGAGCACTTAAATTAAGTGGGAATACTCTTTGGATTCAAACTTTTTGATGCTAATATAATCGGAGATATGAGACTACTTATTATTCTTATTACAGCTATCTCGGTGACAGTAATTCAATACGGCGGCGTGGCCATAGCCAGTGAAATTAGCATCTCAGAATCAATTGGCTCTTACACGGCAGGTTGCATAAGGAACTCTGCCGCCCTGAGCATAAACGGAGAAGGTTATCAGGTAATAAGGCTTGGCAGAGGGCGTTATTTTGGGAACCCAGAGACCATCGACTATATAGAATCGTTAAGCAAAAAAGTAAACGAAGAGCTTAACGGCATCCTTTTAATAGCAGATATATCACAACAAACCGGAGGCCCGATACTTGATGACCACAGCAGTCATCAAATGGGTCTTGATGCTGACATTTTATTATGGCAGCATCCGATTGCAAAAAACCGTACTCTTACAATAACAGAAAGAGAACATATCCATCCCCAATCCGTTCTCACATCTGACGAAATGAAAATAGATGAATTTAAATGGGATCCCATTAACGGTGAGATTTTAAAAGTAGCGGCTTCAGATCCCAAGGTAGAAAGAATTTTTATAAATCCTGTAATTAAACGAAGACTCTGCACTGATTACGCCGGAGAGCTCTGGCTAGGCAAACTTCGTCCATGGTATGGACACGACGGTCACTTTCATGTTCGACTACGATGCCCGGAGGGAAACTCTTTATGTAAATCTCAAAAACCAATTGAGATAACAGGAGATGGATGCGGGGGGGATCTGGATTCGTGGTTTAGAGCAGACGGGAGAATTAAGAAGAAAAGAAAGAGCGGACCGAGCGTTCAAAAGAAACTCCCGGCAGAGTGTGCCGCGATAATGAACGGCATGTATTAATTCAATCTATGGCTATGCTTTTAATGAGTCTATACTTGCATCTTTAAATTGAACTAGGACTCGGGAGTTAATTCATATTTGTCGCCCAGCTCCGGAATCTCTATGCTTCTGAACCCATCTTTTTTTAAAGCCTCTTTGAACTTTTCCTGACGATCGATATCCCCGTGAACCAAAAAGATGTTCTTTAGTTTATTTCTATCAAGATTCGAAAGGTAATCGAGCATCTCTCCTTCATCACCGTGAGCACTGTATGAATCCATAATCTTAACTTTGGCATTAACTTTTCTTTCAACACCAAAAATCCTCACCTTCTTATCGCCTCGTCTTATCTTCGCCCCCAATGTATGCGGCGCGCAAAAACCCACGACTAAAATTGTATTCCTGGGGTCTTCAATATTATTTATGAGATGATGCACAATTCTTCCGCCTGTCATCATGCCTGAAGCGCTAATAATAATTGCTGGTCCCTCTAAATAATTCAGCTTTTTAGAATCTTCTGTTTTACGAATATATTTAAGATCGTTAAACCTAAAGGGATTAGGATCATCAATCATGTATTCAAGAATATCCGAATCAAAACACTCGGGATGAAGCCTAAATACTTCGGTAGCGTTAACGGCCATCGGGCTGTCGACAAATACCGGGATTTCTGGCAAACGCCCCTCGGTTTCAAGCTTGTCTAAGGTATGAACAATTTCCTGGGTTCTCCCGACACTAAAGGCAGGGATTATAAGCTTGCCCTTATTCTTAATACATGTTTCTTCTATTATCTGGAGCAAATCCTCAACGTCCTGAGGCAGCTGGTTATGTTTTTTGCCCCCATAGGTAGACTCACAAATTAGGTAGTCCAAATTTTCCATTGGGAGCGGGTCTTTTAAAATCGGCCTATCAGGCCTGCCTATATCCCCGCTAAATCCAAAATATACAGGGTTCTTACCATTTCGTTCTATCTTAAGAGTCACACTGGCGCTTCCAAATATATGACCGCTATCTTTAAACTGAACAGAGACGCCCTCTTTTATCATATGCCATTGGTCATAGCTAATTCCTACAAATCCCTGTAATGAATCATATGCGTCTTCATGAGTGTAGAGTGGCTTTGCGTCGGGCGGCAGTCCCTTTTTCTTATTTCTCCTATTCGTATAATAAGCGTCACTCTCTTGAATCTTTGCGCTGTCGATTAGCATAACGGCCGAGAGATCCCTGGTTGCGCTGGTACAGATAATCTCGCCTCTAAATCCATCTTTAACCAGTTTGGGAATGCGGCCGCAATGGTCAATATGAGCGTGGGAAAGAACCAGACAATCTATGTCTGAAGGATCGAATATCCAATTGGCATTAAAATCTTCAAACTCTTCATCCCTGCCCTGATAAAGTCCGCAGTCCAAAAGAATTCTAAAATCATCGTCAAGCGTAAGCAGGTGGCAGCTTCCTGTTACAGTTTGTGCAGCTCCGCAGAATTGTATTTTCATCTATATCCTCTCTAAAAATCTCGAATTTGAGCTTGTATCTAATTCCTACCAAACAGTCATTAGGTTTGGATGAAGATAATGCCCAAAAGGAATCAGTAAATTAACAAGTCATCTTTTGGATTAAGGTACCTACTTTAAATTATCCTTAAAATTATTAGTTGCCTCATCAGAAGTTAATTCTTTATCTAAGAGCACCTTTTTTATAGCAATCGCTAAAAATATCCAGCCTAAGAAATAACCCAAGCCGGCACCAAGAGTATTTGCAACTATATCAAGAAAGGAGGCACTCCTGCCGGGAATATAGGATTGAATAAATTCGAGTACCACACCCAGACTAATGACCAGTAAAAATAGATAGAATCTTTTCTTTGCAGAGTTTACTGACATATACGCTAAAAATCCCATTCCTCCATATGCAAGAAGATGAGCCAATTTATCACTATACAGTTCACTTTCGCCCACAGCAGTGGGTATTAAACTAAGAGCGATTACTAACAACACGTAAGCTATAAAAATCAGTTGCACCATTTATACCCCTAATTATTCTTAAGCATGAAGAATCTTATAATTATACACAAAGGACCAATAAAAATTGATTTTAGCACCAATATCCTCTTTAATGATATACATCACAAAGACTATCAACAGTTAACTTTTATACTAGCACTTGTAACTAGTACTAAAATTCAAGTAAATTAATCGTTCCAATGAGTACAGTAGCGCAATCTAAAAACATCTGGATCAAGGACCCGGCCTTTGACCTCATATATTTGAGCTTCGGGTGGATAGCCGTTTACCTGGCGTTCATAATCTTCAAGAATTACTTTGCCACGATTTTAATTATAGTGGCGGCAACAAGCTTCGCGCATAGACACTACACTTTTGCCCTTGTATATGGCCAAAAAGAAGAGTTTGATAAGCGAAAATGGTCATACATTCTGCTTCCAATCGCTTTTTTAGTAATCGCGGTCACCTTTTACAAGCTTAAGATTTTTTCTATTCTGCTTGCTGTCTCGATAGTATGGCTTATGTACCACACTATAGCCCAAAAGTACGGGCTTACCAGAATATATTCTAGGAAAGCGGGTTACGGCCAACCGTGGCTGGACAAGGGAATAATATATTCGTGGTTCGTTTATCTGTTCTTTGCACTAGGGGAAAGAAACAAGGGCCTCCTTAGTGAGTATCATGAAGGACGGACCCTGATTCAGTATCTGGGAGATTATTTCCACATATTTACTATGATATCCTATGTCGCCCTTGCGGTAGCTATCACATTTACCGCCGTTTACATATATGTGGAGCTTAAGAACTGGGACAAAATCAGTCTGCCGAAAAACATTTTCGTATTCTCGATATTACTCCTGTACGCAATATTCTTTCAAAACCTGGTTATAGGATTTTTGGTATTCGGGTTCTCACACGCAATCGAATATATCGCATTTGTGAACCTGTTCGTTAACTCAAAGTACAAGAAGAGGCCCGACACAGGAAGCTTCTTCTCAAGGGTAACCAAAAAGCAGTGGCTGTACGCAGGAATATTCACGGTTCTTCTGGTCGGAATCAGCGTTGCGGGTGTTAATCTTAACGAATACGTTCTCGGGCTTTATATAACAGGCTCTTCATTTTTGCATTTTATTTACGACGGCTGGATATGGAAAGTGAGTAAACCAGAGGTTGGCCGACCTCTGGATATAAAATATGCCCCGACAACAAATTTAAATATTTGAACCTATTGGGCAAAAAATGAATCTTATTAGTATAATACGTTACAGTAAGATCGTCGTTGATTGAACCCTCAAATTGGGATATATTGTTTTAAGCCATGGGCAGACCGTACGAATTCGACAGAAAGGAAACACTTTCAAAAGCTATGGACCTTTTTTGGGAAAAGGGGTACAAGGCAACCAGTATCCAGGACCTGGTAGATCGGATGGGTATAAAAAGAGGCAGTCTTTATAATACATTTGGAGACAAGCACTCACTATTTATCGCGGCTGTCGAACATTACGCCGAAGAAGTCACATCTAAAACAATTAAAGTGCTTGAATCAGAAGGCTCCCCTATCGAAAATATCAGATTGTTTTTTGAAACCATAGTAAACACACCGGCAAACAGAAAAACCAGAGGTTGTTTAATCAGCAATACGGTGGTTGAGCTTGCTCCTCATGATAAAAAGGTAGCTAAGACCGTGAGGCAAATTCTGAAAAGAATACAAACTGCTTTTCTTAACTGTCTCAATAAAGCAGTGAAGCTTGGTGAGCTGCCAAAGGGTACTGATACGAAAGTGCTTTCACATTTTCTCGCTGCCAGCACACATGGATTAATTGTTACTGGAAAATCAGCGCTAAATCCCAAAGAAGTAAAAGATGTAGTAGATGTAATTATATCGACTTTACATTAAAAAAAATTTGACGAGTTATTGAACGGTCATTCAAATAAAACACTAAATAGGAGGTATTAAGTTATGGCCAGAATCGCATATGTAGAAAAGGAGAACGCTCCTGATAACGTAAAGGCTGTTTATGAACAGCTTGAGAATACATTTGGACTAGTTCCAAATGTTTTAAAAGCAATGGCAAACAGCAACGAGTTATTTATGGGCTTTATGCCGTTTTTAGGCGCGGCATTGGGACCAAGCAAGGTGGACAAGGCAACTAAAGAGCTTGCAATTTTAACAACCTCTAAACTAAATGGTTGCAGCTATTGTACCGCTCACCACACAGCCGCCGGTAAAAGAGCGGGACTCACGGATGAAAAACTAGAGGCTTCACCGGATGAAACCAGCCCTGCTTTTGACGATAGGGAAAAAGCGGTTGTGAGATTCTCTAAAGAACTGGCGCAGAACATAGCGGCAAGTCAGGAGTCACTAGATGAACTCAGAAAATATTTTGACGATGGCCAGATTGCAGAGCTGAATATGGTAAACGGTGTATTTCATGTATTAACCAGGTTCGCCGACACCTTTAAGGTAGAACTTGAAAGATGAGATACATCCGACTGTTATTATTAGATAAAGCTGGGAGGCTTGGTCTGATGCATTTATTATATTCTTCCAACCCGACTTACATTCAAACCAAGCCTTGTTTGATTTGTACTAACAAAATCTATTAGTTTCTATCCTTGCAAATCTCGAGTGTGTTGCTTAATTTTTCAACAGCATCCGCATTATCTGTATTAGTTTCAGTAATGTTTTGTACGAGATTTAGGAATTCTTCTTTCGAGAACTCATCGGACAAACTCGATGCCGCACATTTACATTCTGTATCACATAACTGCGAATCTGCGGTCTCCAAAACACACTCCCTTATACAATAAGCTGTAAGCTTTTCTTTGGGGTCACTTGAATCGCCCTGCTGACCGCAAGAAAAAGCGAAGACGAACAGCACTAAAGCTATCATACAACATAAAATTCTCTTAACCAAGCACGGCAGAATATTATTTGAGATTTATAACCTCCGACTTTTTACGGTACTGTGATTCACCAAGGATTAATTTATCCTCTTTTAACTCAATCGTTCCTTTGTCCCGATCACCCCTATCGATTTGCCCAATGCATTTCATGATCAGCCTTTCTTCTATTTTTAATTTCCCCTGCTCATCAAAAGATCTATAGTTCTCCAAACCAAATCTTGTAAGCACAACTGTCGTTGCTACCATGGTCCCGCCACCGCTCGATCTGGTATCTAAGATATGAAGTCCTCCGGAGGCTTTACCTATATATTTATATCCAAAATAGTTCTTTTCCCCGGAATCTTCATATTCATACCCGATATAACCGTCTTCGGACTCTTTGAAATCCATAAAGAATTCATTGCTTGAAACACACGCAGCAACATCTACCGCTCTAACAATAGGAGGGCCTGAGTCCGCTAAATTTACACTGAACTGCTCTACACACCCCGGATGAATCTGTTTTCCATTGAATGTAAAATTCTTATTCGCCTCTTTTAATTCTGATTCCACCTTCTTACTTTCGTCAGATTTTGCAACTACAATTTCCGCTTTAATGTCATTACACAGGCCCTGCATCGAAAAAGAAGCCAAAATTATTAATGTCCAAATAACCTTCATCGTTATTCTCCTTTGCAAAGAAACTACTACAACCTTACCTCACAGCTCAATCGGCTACAATCAAAATATGCACATTAAATCTAAAACTTATATTGATATGCCCATGATTATTTATGACTTGTAGAAAATGTTTAATCTAAATACAATTTAGGCATTAAATCAGAGCATAAACCCATCTGGATAGAACGTAAAGAAAAATGATTCTTGATTTAGCCATAATACTCACATACTTCGTCGTAATAATGATTATAGGCATATGGAGCCGTGTAAAAGCGGACGTGGGGGTTGAAGAATATTTTCTGAGCTCAAGATCGCTTAAGTGGCCCTACATAGCGGTTTCCACCATTGCGACAAACGTGCAGGCCAATCACTTTATAGCAATGGCCGGCTCAGCATATGTGTTCGGGCTTGCCCAGGCAAACCTGGAGATAAACGCCATATTCGGAATACTGGTCGCGGCTTTTGTTTTTGTACCTATCTATCTAAGGATGAAGGTGATTACCATCACTCAATTCTTCGAAGCAAGGCTAGGCTCAAAAGTAGCACTAACCTATTCCATATTTATGATCATTCTATATTCGTTTATGTATCTGGGCACCGCTCTGTTTTGGGCAGCCTATGCCGCCAACGGAGTTTTTGGAGAGTTATTTAATTCCACCAGCCTGAGCACCCCCCTAAAACTTGGAATTCTAATAGTTTTTACAGGCGCTTTCTCTGCTATCTATACGTACATGGGCGGCTTAAGAGCCGTTGTGAGAACAGACGTAGTACAGTTCTGTCTATTGGTTTTAGGCGGGTTCGTCATATTATTTGTGGCTATTCATCATCTGGGCGGCTGGTC
>JAJCZT010000148.1 GCA_029262255.1 Deltaproteobacteria bacterium | reverse complement strand
ATGATGCTCGGTCAGCAACCCGGACAAAGCATCATGGGAGCTAATAACAGATATGTTGAAATCCCCGCAGTCGACGAGTCACAGATAGGAAAAGAATTTAAGCAGAGAATTATAGAGGCAATGAAGGGAGGCTCTCCCGAAGGGTACATTGAGCTTAATAGAAAGTACTACGACAGGATAATTAAATGAGACTGAATCCATTACTACTTTTCTTGGTGCTGGGAGCTTATATATTTACAGGGACCTCCTTTGCTCTTTCATCTGAAATTGATGTGTTAATTCAAAGCGTAGAAGACGATATCAAGACATGGCAAATCAGCCGCGCTTCAGATTCAATTGACCGGGCACTCGAGATTGCAGGGACCGATGAAGAAAAATACCGTACCTACTATTTAAAATCCTTAGTAGATTTCTACAGAGGCGATTACAGTGGGGCTAAGGAATATGGGCAGAAAGCGCTTGGCGGCAAAGATTTAAAAGATGAGACACCACTACTAAACTATATAGTCAGAGCATCAGGGAAAGGACCTCAATTTAACGAAATTAAATCTGAACACTTCATAATTCGCTATGCGCACCCTAAGGACATTATACTAGCTGAGTATGCCAAAGATGTGCTTGAAAAATCACATTTTGAAATAGGACTGGATCTTGAGACTTATCCCCAAGACAGGGTTATAGTTGAGATATACCCTGACATGAAGAGCTTTACACTGGCGTCCACTCTGCCCCCGGAGAATGTAGAGAAAACCGGGGTCGTAGGAATATGCAAGTTTAACCGTATAATGATTTTATCCCCCAGGCTATTGCCAAAGGGATACAGCTGGGCAGACACGCTGGCTCATGAATATGTGCATTATGTAGTATTTCTTAAGAGTGAGAACACTGTACCCGTGTGGCTGCACGAGGGCATTGCAAAGTACGAGGAAAAAAGGTGGAAAGAAAAAGGGAGCAGTGTAATTAGCCCTTTTTATGAGACAATCCTAACTCGTGCGCTTAAAGACAACAAACTGGTTCCAATAGAAAAGATGCACCCGTCTTTGGCATTGCTTGAAAGCGCTAGAGAAGCCCAGCTTGCTTTCGCTCAATCAGGAACAATGGTGAGCCACCTTGTAGATAATTGGGGACAAGAGGCTCTCGTAAACCTGATTAACTCTATTAAAGAAACGGACGACTACAAAGCCGCGATAGAGGAAGTTACGGAACTTAAATTTCCGTTGTTCTATGACTCCTGGGAAAACGAGCTGCGCTCAAGGAACCTGGAGGAAAAGATACCGGACGTCAAAATTAAGGGTGTCAGGATAAAGAATAAAGAAGGAAAATCACAGGACGGAAGCGAAGACTTGATAGATATAGATAACAACAAAGCAAGAGACTATACAAGATTGGGCGACCTTCTTAAACAAAGGGGAAGATTAAGCCCGGCCGCTTATGAATACGAAAAAGCGCTTGAGTACGATCCTTATTCCCCAATAATATCAAGCAGGCTCGCGTCCACGCTAAATGTAATCGGCGAGACCAAAAGAGCCCGGGAAGTCCTGTCTCCAGTGCTTGATTTTTATCCCAATCATATAGATATACATATGATTCTGGGGAGGATATATTTAGATGAAGGCAATCTTGGTAAAGCAGAACAAGAGTATATAACAGCAATTTACTTGAACCCCTTTGATCCCGAGATACACGCATCATTGATAGCCTTATACGAAAAACAGGGGCGCCCGGAATTGCTGAAAAGAGAGGAAAGATTTCTCAGAATACTTCTAAACGAGGAGCCCGAGAATGCACAATAATGAGAACAATGTAGAAGATACCCAAAAAGTTAAGGAACTCTCCCGCATTAAAGATGAAGTCACCTCTGAAATCGGGAAGGTAATAGTAGGTCAAGAAAAAGTCGTAGAGCTTCTTTTAATCTCCCTTATGTCCTCAGGGCATTCTCTTTTTGTGGGCGTACCGGGGCTTGCGAAAACACTTCTAGTCAGCACACTCGCGGATGTTTTAAGCCTGAAATTCAACCGTGTACAGTTTACCCCGGACCTTATGCCCTCAGACATAACAGGCTCTGAAGTTTTAGAGAAAGACGATATCTCTGATAAGAGATTTTTCAGGTTCATACACGGCCCAATCTTCTGCAATTTACTGCTGGCTGATGAGATAAACAGGGCGTCCCCAAAAACACAGGCCGCGCTTTTACAGGCCATGCAGGAGAAACAAGTCACCGTAGGAGGAGAGACCTACCCTATCGCGCCGCCATTTTTAGTATTCGCGACTCAAAACCCAATTGAGCAGGAAGGCACTTATCCACTGCCCGAGGCTGAGCTAGACAGGTTTATGTTCCAGATAGACGTCACTTATCCTTCTTACTCAGAGGAGCTTGAAATAGTTAAGACCACAACGGGCACCTATAAGCCTGAGCTTAGAAAGATTCTTGATTCAGCCAGAATAACCGAATACCAGCATTTGGTTCACCGGGTCCCGGTCTCTGACCATGTAGCCGCTTACGCCGTTAAAGTAGCCAGGGCCACAAGACCTGATGACCCAAGTACCCTGGAGTCGGTAAAAGAGGGGCTTTCGTGGGGAGTCGGACCCAGAGCGTCTCAATATCTAATACTCGGCAGTAAAGCCAGAGCGGCTCTGGACGGAAGATACACTCCGACAACTGAGGATGTAAGAGCAATTGCCCCATCCGTTCTAAAACATAGAGTTGTATTAAATTTCAGAGCTGAAGCTGAAGGGACAAAACCTGAGGATATTATTCAGGAAATACTAGACGGAATCCATCATCAGGAGACTGATCATCCCCAAGACTAGTTTCAGGCGCCATATAACTAAACTTGGAATCTAACAACGCCTGCACTGACGGCTCGATTTTCTCAAGGAAAGGTTTTGGGTATATCCCCATCACAAACATCATTATCGCAAGCGGAAGCACTACTACTATTTCTCTTAGGTTTATATCTTGCAGTACTTTGTTGGCAGCTTTGTCAAGCGGCCCGAAAAAGACTCTTTGATAAGCCGAGAGCATATATATGGCTCCGAGGATAATTCCTGTGGCTCCAAGAGCAGCGTAGACCCAGTCAAACTCAAAAACTCCAAGAAGTATAAGGAATTCACCGACAAAGCCGTTTAGTAGCGGAAGTCCGATAGAGGCAAGTGTGGAGAGCATGAAAAACGCCGCGAATATGGGCATCACCTTGGCAATTCCGCCAAAGTCCTCAATCTTTTTTGTGTGCCGGCGGTCATAAATCATTCCGACCAGTATAAAGAGCGCGCCTGTTGAAATCCCGTGGTTTATCATTTGGTAGATTCCGCCCTGAACACCCTGCATGTTCAATACGAAAATACCGAGCATTATGAGACCCAGATGGCTCACGCTTGAGTAAGCGACCAGTTTTTTAAGGTCCTTCTGAGCAAAAGCTACCATAGCGCCGTAAATAATTCCTATAATCGCAATCGCTATTAGTATGGGCAAATAGGCCATCACCGCATCGGGGAAAAAAGGCAGTAAGAATCTAAGAAATCCATATGTGCCCATCTTTAGAAGCACACCGGCAAGAATGACGCTTCCTGCTGTAGGAGCCTCCACGTGAGCGTCAGGCAGCCACGTGTGGAATGGGAACATCGGCACCTTGATAGCAAAAGCCAAAAAGAATGCCAAGAACGCCAGCCCCTGTGGGCTGAGTATCCCGGCAAACGGTATCTGAAGCTTATAGAAATCAAGCACATCCATGGAAGCTGTGCCGAACTGCTCAATGTGCAAATAAAAAAGAAACAGTATCGCAATCAGCATAAGAGCGCTTCCAAACGCGGTATAAAGAAAAAACTTTATCGCGGCATATATTCTTCTTTCCGTCCCCCAAATTCCTATAATGAAATACATCGGTATTAGCACCGCTTCCCAGAAAACAAAAAACAGGATCATATCAAGAGCGACGAACGTCCCAATAAGCGCTGTCTGTAGAATAAGGATAAGTATCAAGAACCCGCGCATGTCTTTGTGAATCGACCGCCAGGAGCCCAGAACTGTAATCGGCATTATGAAGGTTGTCAGCAGCACCAGAAAAAGACTTATACCGTCAAGCCCCACGTGGTAGCTTATCCCGAGGCTCTCTATCCATGGAACCTTCTGCACAAACTGCATCGCTGCTGAACCGCTTTCAAAGTTGGTGAATAAAGGA
The DNA here is from genome assembly GCA_029262255.1 of Deltaproteobacteria bacterium. Taxonomy (GTDB): domain Bacteria; phylum Desulfobacterota_D; class UBA1144; order Nemesobacterales; family UBA2774; genus CR02bin9. Next base: position 13,767 of record JAJCZT010000148.1, on the reverse strand, counting down.
ATAGAGATTAAGAATTCGATGAGGGTTACAATCAACACCCCTCTTTTCATATTCTCTTCTGAATCTTCGTATAAATAGGAAAGAAAAAGGATAAGAGGAATCCCCAAAAGTGGGAAGAATATGATGAGCGATAGGTTTCCGCTTAGGAGAGATTCCATTGTTGTTAGTTAGCGTCCTTAGTTATTAAAATACAGTCCATTTCTTAACGTGAATCTAAGCTAGAATTTATGGGCTGTAAATATACTATAGTCAGTGGATGTTTCAAGAATCAAAGTTATAGAAAGAAAAGTAACCCTACAAACACTCCCCGCAAGTTCCCTGCAGGTGGAGGTCTAAAGAATTGACTCTGGCATTGCCAAGTTGCGAGCGACCCTCATCCAGGGTGTAATTAACATCGTCCAGATATACATCAAAAACCTTGCCGCATTTTGAGCATACGAAGTGGTGGTGCTCGTCCAGGTTCGTATCGTACCTCATTGAAGTCCCGCCCAAATCCAGCTGCGTAAGGAGCTCGGCGTCCACCATCTGCTCCATATTGCGATACACGGTAGCCAAAGACAGCATTGGGTATTCTTCCCTGGCTTTTTGATAAACTGTATCCACCGTTATATGCTGATTGGATTCAGACAGGATACGGAAGATAACCATCCTCTGTGGAGTAAGCTTTAAGCCCTTTTCTTTTGACAAATTGATAAGCTTTTTAAGATTATCATTATTTTCAATCATTTACGCTTCCTATCACAATAGCTATTTTTTCTATGGCCACCTAAGCATTCTAACACCAAACCCCATACAAATGCAAATAATTCTCATTTGGTTTATATTATTAGTTGATATCAAATATTGCCCCTGATATAATATTCCTTCCTATTAATTCAGAAAATGGGACAAAGAAGCTAGAAACATATTAGGATTCAAGTTTAGAGGTATGTTCTAAAACGGGAGCATTTAACAATGAAAAAGAGATTAACTATTTATGGGGCTACCATTGCGGTATTTATTATTTTTGGCGCCTTCTTAATAACACCGGCCTATGCGCAGAATTCCGGCAATGGGATGAAACCGGATGATCAAAAAATCCAAAAACAGGCGCAGGCTATATTTAAACCGCTCCCTCAGATTATGCCCGCTCCGGAGGCAAACCCCACAACCGCCGAGAAAGTCCAGTTAGGCAAAAAGCTTTATTATGATCCAAGGCTATCGCTAAGCGGCGTTATTAGCTGTAATACTTGTCACAACCTCGCCACATACGGCTCTGACAATGTAGAGACATCGCTTGGACACAATTTTCAGACAGGCGGCAGAAATGCCCCTACAGTTTTAAATGCCGGCACTCATTTAGCGCAGTTCTGGGACGGTAGAGAACCGGATTTGGAAGCTCAAGCCAAGGGCCCTGTGCTTAATCCGCTTGAGATGGCCATGCCCGACTCCGAGCTTGTAATACAAAGGTTAAATTCAATCCCCGAGTACCGTGAGGAGTTCGCAGTAGTATTTGAAGGCAATGAACCGGTTAATTACGACAATGTCGCAAATGCGATTGCTGCATTTGAAAGAACCCTTGTTACTCCCTCAAGATTTGATGATTATCTAAATGGTAACGCCGACGCTTTAACTCCTGAGGAAAAAGAGGGCCTTGGGCTATTTATGTCTAAAGACTGTACAACTTGTCACAACGGAGTGGGAGTGGGCGGCTCTATGTATCAGAAATTCGGCGTCGTAAAGCCCTATAAGAATCAAGAGGATTTGGGACGATATACTATTACCAACAAAGAGGCGGACAAATATGTATTTAAAGTGCCGTCTTTGAGAAATATTACCAGAACATACCCTTATTTTCATGACGGTCAGGTCTGGGATATTAAAGAAACTGTTTACATTATGGGAGAGAGTCAATTGGGGACACAGCTCAGTGATGAGGAAGTCTCGAAAATAGTGATATTCCTTGATTCTATGACAGGTGAGATACCACAAGACGCGCTAAAGCTTCCGGTTCTCCCCCCATCAACTACGGAAACATCCAAGCCTAAGATCTAGCAAAACGGTTAGAGCTAACAGCTTGACATAAATAGTGTTAGACTGTTTAATAAAAATCCGCTTGGCACAGCAACTCTCAGCCAGGCAAGAAAAATTGGGAGGTTTACAGAATGGGAATGAAAAAAATAATAACCATAAAACCTGACGCCCCTTCAGAGTCTTCAGAAAAAGGTGTTAGCTTTAAAAAGTTCGACAAGTCCGAGAAACCTGCAAGTGACGTCGAATTAACTGAGGACATAGTATACAGCGCACTAAAAAACGTATACGACCCTGAAATACCTGTCAGCATAGTTGACCTGGGGCTTATCTACAATGTAGCTATCTCCTCGGGGAATAACGTCAACCTTAAAATGACTCTAACTACGCCGGGTTGCGGTATGGGCGCTATGATAGCCTCTCAAGCCGAAGAGGCCATAAGAGGTGCCGGGGCCAGCAATGTACTGGTAGAAATAGTTTGGGACCCGCCATGGAACCCCGACATGATGTCAGATGAAGCTAAAGAGAAACTTGGAATCGAATAGAGGAGCATAAAGACAAATTATGGAACTTAGTCCCGATACAATAAAAAAAGCCCTTGAGGGCGTAAAGTACCCCGGTTTTACAAGAGACATAGTGTCATTCGGCATTGTAAAGGATGTACAGATTGACGGCTCTAAAGTAAATGTTTCACTTGTACTCCCAAAACCGGACGACAAACTAAAATCCGAACTAGACAACTCAGTAAGGACCGCGATTTTAGAAACACCAGGGGTCTCCGGCGTGGATGTACAAATATCCGCGCGCCAGCCCAAAGCTCCCCCGGGACAGGGGCCCGCAAAAGCCGAGAAATCAGCAAAACTTCCCGATATCAAATACTACATTGCGGTAGCTAGCGGAAAGGGCGGAGTAGGCAAATCTACAGTGGCTGTAAATATTGCTGTAGCTATGGCCAAGATGAGAGATAAGGTTGCCCTAATGGACGCCGACATTTGGGGACCTAGTATCCCGACAATGCTGGATATAAAAGATAGACCCAAAGCAACGGAGGACAACAAGATTGTTCCTCTGAACAAATTCGGGCTTAAGCTCATGTCTATCGGTTTTCTGGTTAATGAAGAAGAGACGGTGATATGGCGTGGACCGATGGTCCATGGAGCCATAAAGCAGTTTATCGAAGACGTAATTTGGGACGATACGGATCACCTGGTAATCGACCTGCCCCCAGGTACGGGAGACGCCCAGCTTTCCCTTGTTCAAACGGTTCCACTAAGCGGGGGGCTTATAGTTACGACACCTCAGGATGTTGCTCTTATAGATGTAAAGCGCGGCGTTCAGATGTTCAGAAAATTAAACGTCCCCATACTCGGGATAGTAGAGAACATGAGCTATCTTGAGCAACCCGGGAGCAAAGAGGTGATTGATATCTTCGGCCGAGGCGGGGGGAAGAAAATGGCTGAGCAGTTTGGAGTGCCTTTCTTGGGAGAGATCCCGATTGATCCCCAGATAAGAATAGGCGGCGATGGGGGAGTTCCGATAGTAGAGTCTCACCCTGAAAGCGTAGCTGCAAAGGCGTTTACCAAAATAGCCGTACACATATTAGACACGGTCGAGAAAACCTGATAAAGCTTAACTCTAGACCTTTACCAACTTCTAGTATATCTTGAACCGGATTCTTAAATGATTATCTTATAGGATGGATACCTCCTTGGGGCAGCAATGGAGTTTGCTAATGGAGCTTATTCAAAAAGCGTAAGAGTTTTAGAGAAATCGAGGAGATATTAGGGTTTTAGAGACGGCAAACTAATGAATTGACGTAAACTTAGTTACTGGCTATTCTGTCCTTTATCAAACAGCTTTCTGAATTGGACAGATAAACCCTTTCACGCGGATAAATGGCAGCAGCAAGAGACTACTATCAAATACTAGGTATATCTAAAGACGCCTCAAAGGAAGAGATTAAAAAGGCCTATCGCGGCCTTGCGAAAAAGTACCACCCCGACCTTAACCCTGACAACAAAGACGCCGAAGAAAAGTTCAAAGAACTCCAGGAAGCCCACGAGGTCCTCTCTGATGAAGAAAAGAGAAAGACCTACGATATGTTCGGAAGCGCCGAGTTTAGACCCGGAGGTCAAACCACTTGGAGACGGGCTGGAGATCAAGGTGGGGGCAACTATCAATATACTTACAGCTCACAGGATTTCCCGGGATTTGAAGATATTTTTAAAGACATATTCGGCTTTAGCGGAGACCCCAGAGCCGCAAGAGGCCAGAGAAGAGGCGCAGGAGGTGGTGGGTTTCGTGATATATTCAGTTCCACCTCAAGACAAAAACCTGCGAAGGGAAAAGATTTAGAATATCAAATCGAGATGGATTTTGATACTGCGATCAAAGGCGGAGTAAGAGATATTACGATTAGCAGGCAAAAACTAAATAAGGTTAGTACTGAGAAACTGTCCGTTAAGATACCCCCTGGAGTTGCTACAGGCTCCAAGATAAGAGTGCAAGGTAAAGGAGAATCTGGCGGAAGGGGTAAAAAAGGGGATCTATACCTAAAAATAAAGGTAAAGCCGCACCCCATATTCAAGCGTAAACTAGACGATATACATCTTGAATTACCGATTACTTTTTATGAAGCCGCACTAGGCAAGCAAGTAGATGTGCCGACAATTGACGGAATTGCAAAAGTATCTATTCCCCCCGGTGTGCAGAACGGCACAAAACTTAGGCTCAAAGGCAAAGGGGTTCAGAATATAAAATCCAAGGCTAGAGGGGATCAGTACGTCGTGATCAAGATTGTCATGCCTGATAAGATAAAAGAAAGTGATAAAGAAATATTTGAAAAACTTGCTGAATCAACTCCCTACGACCCGAGAACAAAATTCAGCAAGTATATGAAGTAAATTAGAGAAATACAGTTATTATAAAGTTGATAAAAAAGGAGGCATTCTCAAAATGAGCGAACAACAAACCCCGCATGATCCGGGCGGATTAAAAATGGACTTTTCAACCTTCATACTATCGTTAAACGCTTCGTCCCTAATCCATCTGGGAGAAATACACGACCCCCAGCTTAAGGAAATAAGCGTCAATCTTCCGGCGGCGAAGCACACAATAGAGATTCTGGAGATATTACGGGACAAGACAGTTGGCAATCTGGATGATGGTGAGAACAAACTATTAGAGGACATTCTCTATAATCTTAGATTAAAGTACATCCAACATTCAAAGGGATAACAAACATTAACTAAAGGATTGAGCTCTCTTCTTAAGTAGGATAGTTACTGACTACTACTTTATAAGTATTGTTGATAGTGGAATCGAGCTTTTGAGCGCCAATCTCATCCTCTGGGATCAGCAATATCTTTATATAAAGGCGTAAGCATTATAGCCCCCCTAACCAAAACAAGCTGGGCTTGCAAGCGGTATCCCGATTAGCCGAAGTTAATCCACTTTAGATAGTTTTAGGAACTCAGCAAATCTGGTACCAATTTCTTCAGTCTTTAGATTAGATAGCCTTCGGACACTGAAATCTTCCACAGTAAACGATGCCACAACGCTCCCGTTTACTACCGCTGTTTTAAATCCGGCAGGATCGGTAATATCGTTGCCGGCGATATAGCCCATAAAACCCCCTGCGAAAGTATCTCCCGCCCCAGTTGGGTCAATCACTTCTTCTAGAGGATAACTCGGAGCCCAAAATATACCTTCTTCTGAGAACATCAACGCTCCGTATTCGCCTCTTTTAACAATAAGAACCTTGGGGCCCATATCCAACACAGCTCTCGCCGCAGTTGTGATTCTGGGTTCACCCGCAAGCGCCCTGGTCTCAGAATCGTTAATAAGTAATATGTCTACGTGTTTTAAGACTTCCTTAAGCTCTTGGGGTTTATTATCTATCCAGAAATTCATCGTATCGCACGCCACAAGCTTAGGATTCTTAACCTGCTTGAGTACGCTTAGCTGAAGCACCGGGTCTATATTTGCGAGAAAAACGTAATCTACATTTCTATAGCTCTCTGGAATTACCGGGTTAAAATTCTCAAAAACGTTTAAATATGTACCCAGCGTATCGGGATCTCCGAGGTCGTACCCATACTTCCCTTCCCATTTAAAAGTTTCCCCTTCTTCTCTAGTAACTCCTTCAAGTTCAATGCTCTTAGATCTAAAAAGATCCAAATGATCTTGTGGAAAATCCTTTCCTACCACAGCGACTATACCCACATCCGTGAACATACTGGCTGCCAGAGAAAAGTATGAAGCCGATCCCCCTAATATATTATCTTCCTTGCCAAATGGTGTTTCAATTGTATCAAGCGCCATAGATCCAACAACAAGTAATTTCATTATACATACCTCTTTATCAGTATTTCGAGACGATCTCTTGTCTCTTTGGTTATAGCTTCTTTGGGTGTAATTATCGCGTTCTGAAGTGCGTTACTGCATGGACAATCCCTTGACTCGCTAATTCCCGGGACTACCCTTTTTATTATATCTCTTGCAAGCTGAACGTTCTTATTTAAAGTCTCGATCAAGTCATCCACAGTGACATCCTCATGGTGCTCGTGCCAACAGTCATAATCAGTCGCCAACGAAAGGCTGACGTAACAAATCTCAGCTTCACGTGCTAGCTTGGCCTCTGTTGCGTTAGTCATACCGATTATATCGACCCCCCACCCTCTATATATATTGCTTTCAGCTCTGGAAGAAAATTGGGGGCCTTCCATACAGAGGTAAGTCCCTCCTTTATGAACAGTCGCGCCTATGCTGATTGAGGCTTTGTAAAGCTCATCTGAAAGGCTATGGCAAACCGGATCAGCCATAGATACATGGGCCACAATCCCCTCTCCAAAGAATGTTGAGACTCTGGTTTTAGTATGATCGTAGAACTGTGAAGGAATAACAATCTGTCCCGGAAAAATATGCTCTTTCATGCTTCCTACGGCGCTTACCGATAGGATCCTTTCCACGCCCATTTTCTTCATAGCAAAAATATTTGCCCGGTAGTTGATCTCTGAGGGCATTAGTCTGTGATAACGCCCGTGTCTGGGCAAAAACACCATTTTGGTGTCACCCAAAGTGCCGACGATCAGATCATCCGAAGGGCTCCCCCAGGGTGTATCCACACTAACTGACTCAACATCGATCAGTCCCTCTATATCGTAAAGCCCGCTTCCCCCTATTACTCCAACAGTTTTCATAATCACCTCATTATTTAAGAGCACTTAAACTAACATTCAAACTATTTCAGGTCAAGAATGATGACCCGGGAAATCATTTGTATGCAATTAATCCTAAAGACGATCCGCATTGAAGCTTGCGAGAGTAATCAAAAAGAAGCCTCATCATTACAGCGGCCTAAGAGCGATTATAATTCTTTTTAAATCGCTAAGCGGGAGAGTGAAATCCTTAAAATCTACAAGTTCGAATTTGTTTTCGACAGCTTCAATCGCAGTATTCCATTCCTCACTCCCTCTCTTTCCCCTCATCAGGATAATAGTCCCATCCTCTGACACATATGGGGAGCTTAGCTTAAGCGTATCTGAAATACTTCCGACAGCTCTATTTACGATATAGTCAAAGTGGCGCAGGGGAACGTCATTTGGAGGCTCTTCCGCTCTACCCCAAACTGCTTTAATCCTTTTAAGGCCGAGCTTTCTTATTGTATCGTTCATAAATGACACTTTCTTGTTCACCGAATCCAATAGTGTCACTTCAAGCCCGGGGCGTACAATCTTTAAAGGAATCCCGGGAAATCCGGCGCCAGAGCCTATATCCAAAACCCTTTTCCCATCCTCTATCAAAGGGGCAACTGAGATTGAATCGAGGAAATGGCTTATAATTATATCTCTATCATTTTTAATAGAAGTCAGGTTTATCTTGTCGTTCCAGGTTTTCAGGTTTTCTAAATACTCAAAGAAAAGGTCAGCATCCTTCTCTGAAACTCCGACCCCAAGCTCCTTGGCTCCTTCTATTAGATATCCCCTTAGACTCAACCCGAGCTCCTAACCAGCATAGGGTGATCCACAACTATGCTCGGCGTACCTTTATGCATCTTCAGCCTTCCCGTAACTTCCACAGTTTTACCCTTGTAGAATTTTTCAGGGTCTATGTCAAAATGCTCAAAGTTATTCCAATCATCCGGGAAAATAACCACGTCAAGCTTATCTTCCATATTTAGAACCATCACATTGTCCGATTTACGAGTACCAACAATTCTACCCTTCACGACAATGCGTTTTCCTTGATATCGGTGCGCGTTCCTCAGAGCAACCCGGTATTCGCTATTTCCCCGTGGCGGAACCAGGGTTATTAATTCTCCCCACATACCTTTTTTATTTTTTTTAGCTTGCCGCAGAGCGTTAAATATAATTTCAGAATACATTGAGTTGGGCTCAATTATGAGTGCTGTTGCAAGACCCTCTTTTAGAAGCTCTTCATTCACAAGAAGATCATCTACATATACATAGGCAAGTATCCTTCCGTACACGTCATATTTTTCCTCATCGAACTCAAGTTTGACAGTCTTACTCCGGACGAGCTTTTCGTTGAAATCCCGTGCCTCTTGAGACATTGGATCTCCCGGAGAGCCCTGATATGCAATCTCCGGCGTATCTATTCCCAGGTATCTGACACGGGATTTCCTAACGTCATCAATTATGACAGTATCCCCGTCTATAACATTAAGAACTCTGTATTCAGCCGAATCCGGCGTATTTCCCCTTTTCTCTGAGAGATAATAAGCCCCGAAGATTAAAAGAATAAAGAGCGAGAATAAAAGCTTTCTTCTCTTACTATTCATATCTTATTTCCTCTATTAAAATAAGTCTGTTAAGAGTTTGAAGGAGCTCTAAAGGGGTCAGAGGATTCATCAATGGTTTCTTCTTTTTTAGATAGAATCTTTCTCCCGAATGTAAGAAATCCGGTGTGGCTCACCATTCGGTCTACAGGTCTTGTCTTGCCGGCGCTGACCCTGATATGTCTGAGCAGAAGTTCCATTGTTTCTATGTAGACAAATCCGTGCTCTTCTAAATTCTCGACACATTTTTCCACCTGATTATATGTAGGAGATAGGCTCGCTATCCGGCCGCCCCCTCTTAATGCCTTAGCCGCTGCGGGAATACCGTCCCAGGGCGAGGGGAGATCTAAAATGACAACGTCGACCCCCTCTTCATCAAAACCATTTTGCGCTACTCTAAGTTTAGATTCAACATTATTAGAATATCCCGCGTTTTCTATGTTCATCCTTGCGTTCTCAAGATGCTTCTCCCGGCTATCGTAAGTAAAGACCGTTCCGTTGGGAGCTACAGCATTAGCAAGCGCAATTGTAAGAGAGCCTGATCCCGTCCCACACTCGATAACCCTCATTCCTGATTGAATTCCGGTCTTAAGTATTATGAAAGCCGCGTCTTTGGGATATATAATTTGAGTGTGCCTTTTGACCTTCATCATTTTATCTTCTAGTGTGGGTTCTAGAAGCAAAAAGGGGTGCTCTAAATTGGAATAAATCCTATCTCCGTAAGGTTTGCCGATAGCGTCACCAAGAGAGATCTCACCCAAGTGAGTCCCCATTTTCTTCCCCTCAGTCACGGTTAGGAGAAAGGTTTTATCGTCCGGAGAAATAATAAGTACTTGATCGCCTGAATTTATGTTCATTGCTCGCAAGAGTAATTAATATAAATTGTTTTTCAAGATTCACCCTCGGACTCAAAGAAAGTAAAGAGCAGAAAACCCAGAAAAACCATGCACCCTGTCACAAAATACATAACCTCATATCCAAAATCCCTCGCAATTAGACCAAGGGGAAATGCTAAAAAATTGATCCCTAGACTGTAAGAGGCGTTAAATGCCCCCATTGCTTTTCCTCTTTCATGCGATCCTGCTTTATCAATAACAAGCGCACTAAGCGTAGGGTATAAAAACCCGTATCCAATGCTAAAGAAAAGTGATATTAATACTGCGCTTAAAGGAGATTCCACAAAGTACATGGCCGCAAGAGAGATGGCAACGGCAAAAAGACAAGGCGACGCAATGGCCTTTCTTCCCCACTTATCGGAAATCCTTCCACCAAAGATTCTCACTGCGGTAACCGCAATCGTATAGGTCAGAAAAAAGTAAAAAGCTGCCAGTCCCTTTGATCTTAAAAACGTTGCAACAAAGTTCAAGATTGCCCCCAACCCCCCTGCAAGAATTAAATTGGATATTAGAATTAGCGCATACCTCTTAGAAGCTATTAAACGGAAAAAGCCGAGCCCATACGGATCAGACGAGCGTACAAATCCCCCATCTCTTGTAAAGATTGCAAGAACAAACGCTATTAAACTAAAAAGGGAGGCATAAATGAAGAAGTAATTGAAACCCGACAGCTCAATTATAAGCTCCCCGAGTGAGGGGCCAATTGCATAAGAGGCAATTGTAAACGCGCTGAATATACCAAGCCCCTCCGCCCTTCTCTCGGGAGGAATATAATCCGTTACAAACGTTCCTGCCGCGGTAAAAGAGAAGGCAAATGAAATACCCTGCACAAAACGTAAAAGATAGAAGGCGGGAGACAAGTGAGAGATGAAAAGGTAACCAAGCGAAGCTATGAACATGATCGCGTATCCCAGGAGCATAAACCTTCTTCTCCCGTATTTATCAACCAGATACGCGACAAAGGGAATTGCTCCAAGGGAAGTAATACCAAACGAGCCCATTATAAAACCAATATTTGCTTCATTCCCTCCCAAATCCTTGATATATATTGGCAGGAGAAAAAATGAGGAAAAGTTGCAGAAAAAAAAGAAATTAGCAGCTGTAGCTAGAGTAAAATTCCTAAATTGCGGGGAAGAGAGACGAGATGCCATATTTTTTTGTAGATATCCGCTAAATAGTACCTAGATTTAAAGGCAAATAAGAGATTAGAGATAATAACCATATTCTTTGACAATGCATAATCACGTGATATATTTTTGGCCTTATTAATGAGCCGTTAGCTCAGTAGGTAGAGCAACTGCCTTTTAAGCAGTGGGCCGCAGGTTCGAATCCTGCACGGCTCATACTAAGTTAGTCCCCATCGTCTAGCCTGGCCCAGGACATCGGCCTTTCACGCCGAAAACAGGGGTTCAAATCCCCTTGGGGACGCATCTATAATTCTCTAGGATAAAATAGAAATTTAGAGCGATCCTACCTCCCCCTCTTGGATGTAATAAACCAATTACCAATTGTCCGTTCCGTATTCAAGAAACAGCACTTTGTTATCTTACTAGTCTTGATATCTGTTTGAACTCATCCGTACCCGCAGTCTCTAACAGCTGGAATAAAAAGGCCTCTGTTGTACCTACCACAGCTCCCGCCTTTTCTATCAGATTGATGCCCTTTTCCCAGTCAAGCTCGCGCCTTGAAATTACCGCATCCGCAGGCACATACACGGTGTAGCCCTTATTGACCATATCAATAGCAGTCTGAAGCACGCATACGTGTGTTTCTACTCCACATAGAAGTACCGAGTTTCTGTTGATATCCTTGATTGCGGATTCAAACTCGGGAGACCTGGCGCAGCTAAACACAACCTTTTCTACGGGAGAGAACCCCTCGCCAACCGATTCCTTTATTTCCTCAATAGTCGGCCCAAGACCTTTTGGATACTGCTCGGTTACAGTTACAGGGATTCCAAGTATTTTGGCCGCCTCGAGCAGAATTTTCATATTCTTTAGATTCGTTTCGGTAATCCCCTCAGGCATAGCGCCCATTAGCCTTTCCTGAACATCCACAACAACGAACGAAGTATCTTCCTTCTTTATAAAATCCATAACTGATCTCCTTTGCTTAATTGTTTTCTATTTTATTAGCATATACGTGCATAAAATTCTAGCTTCAAGACCACTTTACAGGATCGACCAGCCCTCCGGGTCCAACTCTCCCTCTGCGCAGCCGAAAGTACCTTCCCGGAAAGCTCAGGACACCGCTTGCTTTGCTCCTCAACCCCATTTGATATAACAGACATCTATTTTAACCAATCATACCAAGTATCAAATTATTTATAGTGAACGTAGCGATATTAGGAGTTGCAAAAAATTCTGAGATTAAATTGCGGACATGAAATGTCGTGGATATAAAAAGGGGGCAGTCCGGAAGACCGCCCCTGGAATTTTATAAGTTTTTAAGCTTTATGCTTGGCAAATTCTTCTTCAAACCTTAAAGCCAATTCTTCTGCCTTAGCGTCATACTCCGAAGGATCACTCCAGCTCTTTTTAGGCTCAAGGAGTTTCTCGTCCACCCCAGGGCATGAAGTAGGAACTTGCAAACCAAACACAGGAACTTCATTGAAAGAACCTTTCTCGAGTGTGCCGTCAACAGCAGCTGTAACAAGCGCTCTTGTCTGCGGCAGAGGCATTCTCTCCCCTACTCCGTATGGACCACCGGTAATTCCCGTGTTGAGGAGCCAAACGGTTGCTCCGCTCTCTTCGAGCTTTTGTTTTAACATCTCGGCATAAAATAACGGCGGTCTTGGTAGAAAAGGCGCTCCAAAACAGGAGCTAAACGTAGCCTGAGGCTCACTCACCCCTCTTTCGGTACCTGCGACCTTTGCCGTGTATCCAAGAGTGAAGTAGTACATCGCCTGCTCCGGTGTAAGTTTGGAAATTGGAGGCAGCACGCCAAAAGCGTCATATGTGAGCATAAAAATCGTCTTGGGAATGCCGCCCACGCCTTCGGGGACTATATTGGTAAGTGAATCAATCTGATAGGCAACGCGTGTGTTTTCAGTATGCTCATCACTGTCAAAATCAATTTTTTTGGTTTCATCGTCAATTTTTACATTCTCTAATACCGACCCGAATCTAAGTGAGGCATTATAAATTTCAGGTTCTATTTTGGGATTTAACTTTATAGCCTTTGCGTAACAACCGCCTTCAAAGTTAAACACCCCTTTATCAAACCAGCCGTGCTCATCATCACCGATCAGTGCTCGGTCAGGGTCGGCGGATAACGTTGTCTTTCCAGTACCTGAGAGGCCAAAGAATAATGCAACATCACTGTCTTTTCCAACATTAGCCGAACAGTGCATCGGAAACACACCCTTTTCGGGAAGAAGGAAATTCATAGCGGAAAAAACGGATTTTTTCATCTCTCCCGCATACTGAGTGCCGCCAATAATAGCCATTCGTTTCTCAAAATTTAAAATAATGAAAGTTTCCGAGCGTGTTCCATCGGTCGCAGGATCAGCTTTAACGCCAGGGGCGCATAAAACAGTGAACCCTACCGATTTGTGCGGCAAGTCTTGTGGATTTGGTCTGACAAAGAGATTATTTACAAAAACATTGTGCCATGCGTATTCGTTAACAACACGAACATTGGTACGGTAGTCGGGATGCGCGCATACGTTAAGATCCCTTACAAAAAGGTCCTTACCTTCATAGTAATCCAGAATTTTTTTATGTAGCAAATCGAAATGCTCAGGCGAAATGGGCTTATTAACGGGTCCCCATAAAATATCATTCTCTGTTCCCGCTTCCTTTACAATAAATCTGTCAGCAGGAGAACGCCCGGTATGTACTCCGGTATAAGCAACCAGCGTACCGTCTTCACCAATCAGTCCCTCTTCCCTTCTTATTACTTCTTCATACAAAGCGGGAATTGGAAGATTATAATAAATCTTCCCAGGATTTTTTATTCCATGCTGCTCAGCTAGATCTTTATCCGTTAATTTTCGCACTTCTTTAATTCCTCCGCTTAAGATGGTCTTCCACCTACTGATCAAATATGTCTCGAAAACGA
>JAJCZT010000147.1 GCA_029262255.1 Deltaproteobacteria bacterium | reverse complement strand
GATTCATCCTTTGACGGGGATAAGTTTAGTGGTTTCTTTCAGATGTATGAGGCCGACATACAGCTCCAGTACAGTGGGTTTGAAGCGAGAGGGCTTTTTGTTTATACAACGCTCGATGATGCAGCCAGGATAAACGCCTTGAACGATTTTGAGGGCGATGATTCGGTAGGCAGCGAGCAGTGGGGTTATTATGTAGTGGGGGCTTACAATGTGCTCTCTCTCGCTAATTTCACAAGTCAATACGCTCAGTATCTAGCACCTTTTATAAGGTGGGAACAGTATGATACGCAGGCAAAGGTGCCCACAGGCTTCTCGAGGAACCTCGCTAATGACAGAAACGATCTGACAATCGGTCTTGACTATAAACCAATTCCTAATGTGGTTATGAAAGCAGAATATCAACGGCTTGACAATAAGGCCAATAATTCTCAGAATCAGTTTAATTTTGGACTTGGGTATGTCTTTTAAGTCTGGTTAAATATAGCTCAAAAATAAGGGCGTAGGAATTCATTTTCTATGCCCTCTGTCTTTATTAAGGTAGTGTGTGAACCATGTATAAGATCATAATAGCAATATTAGTAATAACATATTCATTCATAATAGTTTCCCCTTCGGTATCCAAAGTTTTTATGAAAAGGGATGAAGCGCTTAAAACAGCTTTCCCTCAGGCGGTTGAGATTGAGAAAAAAGAAATCTTTTTGTCATCTGAACAATCTCAAGAAATTGAGTCCCTCGCCCGTTCTAAGAATGAGTCTAGATTATATATAATTTATGAGGCAAAGAATGAGGAGAAAACATTAGGTTATGCTATAATAGACACCCATAAGCTAAGAACCCAGACTGAGACTGTAATGTTTGTAATCAATCCTGACGGAAGCTTAAGGCAAACGGAAATACTGGCATTTTTCGAACCTCAGGATTATCAGCCTGGAGAAAATTGGATAGAGCTTTTTGAAGGCAAGACATTGGATGGCAATCTAAAGATAGGAAAAGACATTCCGAATATTACAGGGGCTACTATTACAGCAAATTCTTTGTCACAGGCGATTAGAAGAATACTGGCGGTATTTAAAATTGCCTCAGAGCAGGGCCAGTTAAACTAACAGAGGATCAGATACATTGCGCTTTTTCATCTCACCCGATATAACAAAAAATACACTTCTAAGACTGATTGTGGCTTTTACAGTGCTTTTTTTCCTTTTCCTATGGATTACTAACCTTCTTTTATATCTTCAAATAGGTTTTAGCTATGAGTCGGTTGTGAAGTATTATCTCGGCTCTGAGCAGGATTTCATGCCCCCGAGAAGCTATCTCGGAATGCTGGAAGAAGCCCATTTTCACTTCTTTGCAATGGCCATAATCCTTGTAACCCTAAATCATCTGATTTTGTTTACCAAGATTAGCAACTTCTGGAAACTCCTACTTATTCTGTCTTCTTTTTTATCGGCGTTAGGTGACATAGCAGGAGGGTGGCTCATACGTTACGTAAGCCCTGAATTTGCCTACTTGAAAATAGCTTCCTTAATAGTCCTTCAGGGTTCTCTCGTGGCTTTGATGGTTATAGTTATATGGTTTCTTTACGGATATGGCGATCGTAGAGCAGGCTACAGATAGGCTTTCAAATCTAAAATTAAGTTAGCTTGAGCTTTTTTCTGAGTTTGCTGACGTCGTAATAAGGCTCGCCACGGTTTTTAGCGTGCTCGTATATTACCTCAAGCTCATCTATCACCGAATTTAGCTTTACTCTCCCCTCTTTAGTTTTCAACGAATCTTTAGGAGATTTCCCTTCCAGGATTTCAAGAGGCGTGTTTACCCATTTATCGTAATGACTGTCTAGCTCTGAATCGAGCTCATTCTTGTTTTTTACTCCTAGCGGGTATTTCTTTAATTTCTTTGTTTCACTTTTGCTCTTATCTATAAATTTGTCCTGTTCTTTTATGGTGTCTTCTAGGTGTTTGATGTGCCTTTTGCACTCTTTCTCTATTTTAGATTTGGCCTTTGCAAGCATCTCTACCGAATAGCATTCAATACGTAATTTAGTCTTTTCTATTTCTAATGTGCTGGTAATTTTATTTCTGCCTATTTTTTCCCAAGAGAATATTCTGATTTCTTCGGTTTTATCGCTAATTTCTTTTAATGATTTAATTTTCTCTATATTTTTTATGCATTGCTCGTATTGGTCTACAGAATAACTTGCTGTTGCCAGTACAAATTCATCGCCTTCGGGCGTAACAAAATGCGGGTGGTTGGCAACGTCTTCAATGTAATAGCCAATCCGAAATCCCCAGTCTTTTAGATACTCTCTTTTAGTTCTTTGATTCCCGTATAGTTCTTTATACTCTTTAAGTTCTTTGTCGAAAAATTCAGTAATAAGGTCTTTAAAAGTAGCAGGATAGAGTGATACAATTCCTGAAAAGTAATGTTGATTCCCGATTTTAAGGGGCCTTGCCGCAATTATATCCCTGCGTTTTATTTGCTTGGAAGATGCCTTGTCGAAAACTTCAAATACTTCTCTTGTAAATATATCTTTAATAACACACTTCTCACCCGAGAAGACTTCTTCAACTTCAAAAAAGCTATGTATGCTTTTTATCCAGTCTATTATTAGTTTTTTCTCCGTATCCGATAATTCCTTGCCTTCATCTATATAAAATTTTTCTATTACTCTTTGTTCTGAATCCAGCAGCTTGAAGTCATATAAGAACCAGTCGTAGAATTTCTCAAATGTTAGCGCATCTATATCCTTTTCGCTAATATCTTCACTACTAAATTCAGGGGTGTTTTTCCAAATATAAAATGCTTCTCCAATTTGGGACTGGATCTCGGGGCGCTCAGAATAATCCGCCAATTTTTTCCTGAGTTCCTTCTCCACCTGATCAATCTTGTACTGTGTAATATCTACAACCGTTTCAGTCATCTTATCTTGAAGTGCTCCTTAGTGTTAAATTTGATAATGGATTCTAATTTTTCAGTCTCAGGTTATTTTGCCAAACTCACTCTCTAAGTATTTCGATCTATAATCAAATATATCCGCAAGCTGTTTCTTTGCAATATTTTGTTTTCTCTCAAGAGAATATATTCTCTATGTGTTAACGTCCTTTTGAGATTTAGTTTGCCGGAATTTAAGAAAAGTGACGCAATATACTAGTTATGCCCTAGCAACAAAAGATCGGGCCAAATCGAGCATAAATAACTTTTGAATATCGTTTTTCCGATGTATAATCCTTTCCCGTTATGAAAATTGTACAAATTAATGTAAGAAATCTAAAAACTCACCTAAGCGGACTAAGGCGGAGTTCTTCTCTTTCCGACCCTCAACTGGAATCATCTACAAAAAAAATCGTGGATGATGTAAAACGAAACGGTGACAAGGCTCTTTTTAAATATACAAAGAGGTTTGATAACCAAGAGCTTACAAAAAGAACTATTAAGGTTACGGCTCGTGAAATTGAGAAGGCCCAGTCCCTAGTTTCTAAAGAATTAAAAGCTGATCTAAGAACAGCGGCCAAGAGAATAAGAGAATTTCATAAACATAAACTTCCCAAAGCGGGTATGTACAAAGACAATCTTGGGAATGAGCTTGGATGGCTCATTCGTCCTATTCAAAGAGCAGGGTTGTATGTTCCCGGAGGAAAGGCTGCTTATCCTTCAACCGTTTTGATGACGGCTATACCAGCTAAAGTGGCGGGCGTGGAAGAACTTGTGCTGGTTACCCCGTGCCCTAACGGCGAGTTAAATCCTACGGTTTTAGTTGCCGCCTCAATTGCAGGGGTGGATTCCATCTATAAAGTCGGCGGAGCGCAAGCGGTGGCTGCTTTGGCCTATGGTACGGAGTCGGTTCCCAAGGTGGATAAGATTGTAGGTCCCGGGAATATATACGTAACGATCGCAAAGAAGCTCGTATTCGGACAGGTGGATATTGATATGATTGCAGGGCCTAGTGAGGTCTTGATAATATCGGACGGGAGCTCTCCGGCAAGCTGGGTGGCTGCTGATTTATTAGCTCAAGCTGAGCATGATGAGATGGCTGTTCCGCTTCTTGTTACTGATTCGCCTCAGTTTGGAAAAGAGGTTCGCAAAGAAGTCTCACGTCAATTAAAATTGCTTAAAAGAAAGGACATCGCGAGCCAGGCTGTAAAAAGCCAGGGAAGGATTTTTATAGTAAAAAATATTGATGAAGCTGTCGGGGTCGCAAACGCACTAGCTCCGGAACATTTGGAACTCTGTGTTAAAAACCCAAAGGTTCTACTTAAAAAGATCAAAAACGCAGGAGCAATCTTCGTGGGCTCAATGTCCACAGAGGCATTTGGTGATTATGTAGCCGGGCCAAGCCATGTGCTTCCTACCGGAGGAGCCGCAAGGTTTTCTTCACCGCTTAGCGTCTATGATTTTTTGAGAATGCCTAGCGTGATATCAATTTCGAAAAAGGGGTTTCAGGAACTAAGCGACTCTGTTATGAATCTCGCTTATAGTGAAGAGCTTGAGGCCCATGCTCTTTCCGTAAAAGTAAGAAAGTAGGCGCTATCTCTGAAAACCCATAAACAATGCATAAACATATATCGGCTAAATAAAATGACTCCTAAAGATAAAAAACCAGAACCTAATGACTCTAGTCTTATAGCGTCAAGGGTTAGTCAGGAAATTAGGGATATTTCCCCGTACTCTGTCCCCTATTTTGATTGCAAAATTAGACTTGACGGCAATGAGAGCCCTTTTCCCCCTCCAAAGGAAGTGCAAGACAACATAGATAGCGCTATAAAAGAAATTGATATTAACAGGTACCCGGATCCTGAGGCAAAGAGATTGGTCCAAATAATATCTAATGTCTGTGATTTTCCTAAAGAGGGAATCCTGCTCGGAAACGGATCGGATGAGCTCATAGGAATGCTGATTACGGCATTCTCTCACGGCACGGGAAGGATTCTCTGTCCCTCTCCTACATTTTCCATGTACAAGCTTACGGGACTGGCTATGGGAGCAGAAATTGTAGAAGCTCCATTGGATGCGAAATTCGATATAGACCTAGACGAGACTATTCGTGCAATAGACGAGAACGATCCTGATCTGATTTTCCTGGCTTCTCCTAATAATCCTACGGGGAACATGTATTCTGCCAGTAAAGTTGCTGAAATAATAAGCGTTTCAAAGGGGATTGTCGTAGTGGATGAGGCTTACTCGGATTTTAGCGGGTATACATTTTTGCCGTTGATAAAAGAGTGTGAGAATCTTGTGATCCTAAGGACATTATCAAAGGTCGGATTTGCGGGACTTAGGATAGGGATGCTTCTAGCAAGGGATAGTCTTGTGAGTGAGATAAACAAAGTCCGTTATCCGTATAATATCAATTCTCTAAGCCAGGTGGTAGCAGAGGTTGTGCTTGAGAACTGCGAATTCGTAGCGGAGAACATTCAGCTTATAATTAGGGAAAGGGATCGAGTATATAATGCGTTATCGGCCCTAGAGCAAATTGAGGTTTCCCCAAGTGATGCGAATTTTATATTTTTTAGAGTGAACGACGCGGACACTTTGTTTAGCAAGTTAGTTGAAAGGGATATTCTTATAAGAAACTTTAATAAGCCTGGGAGACTTCAGAACTGTATGCGCGTTACCATAGGTACACCCGAAGAGAACGATTCTTTCCTGAGTGCTTTAAGCGAAATCCTTTCCTCTTAATTTTATTATTACTGCAAAACCGATCCAAAAAACCGAGCATGCAATAGGGAAGACATCTCCGATTCTTGTATAGAGAGTTTTTCCCCCGTTCATGAGGCTTACCTCTCCCTCCAAGTTTGTTTGAACAAAATTATCTGTTCTATCGACAACTCTTCCAACAGGGTCGATAATTGCGCTTATGCCGGTGTTTGTAGATCTCAATAGATACCTTCTTGTTTCTACCGCTCTTGGAATTGAAATGAATAAGTGCTGGTAGGGCGCTATTGTTTTGCCGAACCACGCATCGTTTGTTATGTTTACAATTAGATTTGCCCCTTTGTCTACAAACTGTCTGCTAAATGAGGGGATAATGTCCTCGTAGCATATGATGGGAGCTATCCTAGCGCCTTTTTCTTCAATCTCGAATAGATCAAGCTTGCTGCCGGGAGTGAAATCCCCGGAGGCGGGGCTTATATTTTTTATTGCCGGGATGTATTTTGCAAACGGAAGATACTCGCCGAAAAGAAGGAGTTTGATTTTGTGGTACCGGCTCTTTATAAGACCGTTTGAGTCAGTCAAAAATGCGGTGTTATATTTAATCAAATTCTCATCCGTTATGATTTTTGCGTTCGGATCAATCGGTGTATAAGACATTCCTCCCACAATAAAATATTTGCCCTCCATTTTGGGCACTCCCATCTCATCCCTTACTATTAGATAGTCTGAGGAGTTTGAGAACCAGGCCTGGATCGAGGTTTCAGGCCAGATGATTAGATCAGCGGACTTAATATGCCTTGACATCTCTTTATGTCTGTCGGTAACTGTTTTTTCCTGATTCTCAGTTTTCTCCAGGAAGTCAAAATTAGCCTGCACCATCGCTATTCTAAGTTTAGGAGACTGAGATATCTCAACATCAACCTGAACAATTCTGAAATATCCGTATGCAAGTGTTGATATCAGTAATATGAAGGATAATAATATTTCCCCTCCCGGTAGAAGAGCGTTTAGTTTAAATCTTTTAATTACCCTCATTAAAGTGACATTTACAACTACAATTATAAAACTTAAGACATATATACCCAACAGATCATAGAGCTGAATAACGGGTAGGTAGTCCGCTTGGGAATTGGTAATCCCGTAGGGAAACAAAAACGGGAAGAGATATTCAATTGATGTCCAGATTGAGGCTATTAGTAGTACGGCAAGAACTCCGGGTTTTCTAAACAATCCGAGCCTGGTGGTTATGTATGAGAATATGCCGAATGAAAGCCCTGCAAAGGCGCTTAAGAAGATTATAAATATGACGCTTATAATAATTGGGAACCCGCCAAATCTAGCAAGGGTTTCTACCAGCCAGTAGGTTCCTATAAAGTTTCCAATTGTTCCAGCGAGCAGACCGAGCTTGAATGCGTCTTTAGGGGATTTTTTAACTATTGCCCAAAATAGCGGTATCAAAAGAATCCAGGCAAGGATTCCTGAGTAGGGGACCATAAAAGTAATTGGATATAAGACGCCTGTCAGTGCGGATAGAGCCAGATCGGACTTTTTAATCTCAGACATGGTGCTTAAACATACCCAAGCGCAGTGGGTTGGGAAAGAAATCCCTCTTCAGTTAATGAGTAAGTTTGAAGAAATAGTACGGACTATGCTTTTCTCTTCTTCCCGGATTTTTTAGGCGGATCAGCGGGCTCAGCCAATTCACCTGAATTGCTAAGAGTATATAATTTTACGGCTCCTACTACGATTAGACCAAGCGCCATAACCTGAGCTACCGAAAGATTGGGGATAGGGCTTGGTGTCGTGCTTCTAAGGAACTCGATAAAAAACCTTTCAAATCCCGCAATGATCAAATAGATTGAAAAAAGCCATCCGGCTGGTTTTAATTTAGTTCTGATTTTCCATATGTACAAAAATGCGATAAACATAATTATTATTTCATAGATCTGGGTGGGATGTACTGTCTCGGTTGTAGGCGGGAGCCCTTGGGGAAAAGCTATCGCCCAGGGCAAGTTTGAGGGCACGCCGTAATCGTCTCCTACCAGTAAACACCCGATTCTTCCTATTGCATAGGCCAATGCGAGTGCCGGGGCCGCTAGATCTCCTATTGTCCACATGCTGATCCTGTTTCTCTGGGCAATTATCCAGACTAACACAAGAGCTCCGATAAAGCCCCCGTAGAATGTAAGGCCGCCGCGGGATAAAAGATGCGTCAGCGGGTGTCTGATTAAATCTCCAAGCGGTACATTTTCAAATAGATAAAGCAGTTTAGCTCCTACAATCCCGCCGATCATGCTAGCAAGGAACATATTGCTTATAGCTTTATCGTTTAGCTTTTTTCTCGTTGTTTCAAGTGATATAAGCCAATAGCCCGCTAAAAAGCAAAGAGCTATCATTACGCCGAATGAAGAGACGGTGAAGTCGCCTATTTTTATAAGATCAGGATACATTTAGTCCTCGCTTCCTTTTGTGGTTGAATTCTTTGTTCTTGAGCTGATTTCTTTTTTGAGTTCTGAGTTTTTACTCATAAAATAAAATAGAAACCCAAAAAGAATTACGCATAGAACGATTTGAATTATTAGAGCTGTCGATAAGCTATTCATGATTATCTCTCCCAATTAATTTTAACGTATTAAAGTAGAAGTCAAGATCCACTGCCTTCACTATGATAAACGCGATTAATTCTTAATCAAACATTGATATATTTTAACTTGCATTATAAGTAAGAATAGGTAGATTCTCTATACTAAATGCTAACCTCTCCCGTGTTAGTTCTCAATCGTTATTTTGTTCCAGTTACGATAACAAGTGTCAGAAGAGCTTTTGTAATGCTGTATGGCGGTGTAGCAAAGGCCGTAGATGGGGAATATAACACCTTTGATTTTGAGTCCTGGTCACAAATTTCTGAATTTAAAGAGCAAGACGATGTAATCCGAACCGTAAGCGCAGTTATAAAAACTCCCAGGGTGATAATACTGGTTCGCTATGAGGGGATTATAAGAAAAGAGGCAAAGTTTAACCGCCTGAATATTTTCAGAAGAGACGGTGGGACCTGTCAGTATTGTTGTAAACAGTTTTCACGTTCTGAGCTTACAATAGACCATGTTGTACCACGCTCACAGGGTGGGAGGAGTGTGTGGGATAATGTAGTTTGCTGCTGTATCAACTGTAACAGGAAAAAGGGCGGACAGACCCCGGTACAAGCGAGAATGAAACTGAAAACCAAGCCTAAGAAGCCCCTTTGGGATCCATTCTCAAATATTTATATCAAAGCTGTTAGATATAAAGAGTGGGAGCCTTTCTTGAATTTTGTTGATATATCCTACTGGAACGTAGAACTCGAAGAATAAACGAGCTTTCACCTTTTTATCTCTAAAAATAGAATATTGCTGGTTTTTGACTTATCCATAGGCTAAATTTATCTTAAGCATCAGCGATCTTAACAAACAATTTCATATAGCATAAGACGGAGGGTTTCAATGGTTTATAGAGTATTACTGCTAACAATCGCATTATTCCTCGGTATTAGCGGCACATCTTTTGCCCAGATTAAATTGCCCGATGTTACGGGACCGATAGTACAAAAACTCCCGGTATTTATACCTGATCTTTCAAGTGTGGGGCCAAGTAACCCGAAGGGAAGAGAATTTACAGAAGTATTGAGAAATGATCTTGAGAATGCCGCATTGTTTGATGTGAGTTCAGGCGGTGCTTCAGTACAGGACCTTAACAACATTAACTTTCAGGGCATTTTTGATGCTGGAGCCGACTATTTGATTGCAGGCCAATATCAAACAGTTGGAAATAAAATCAAATTTGCAGTCCAGCTTTATAACGTTAAAGAAGAAAGACCTATATTGGGAAGATCATATGTTGCTACCCCGGGCAAAGTCAGAGAGGCCGCGCACAAGTTTGCTGATCTAGCAATGAAGCAAATGACGGGTAAAGAGGGGTTCTTCTCCTCAAAAATAGCTTTTGTTTTAGGAAACAGAAGCAAGAGAAATCTGTTTTTGATGGATTATGACGGTTCGACTAAAAGACAGCTAACAAGGCATGATTCGCTTCTTATGTCTCCGGATTGTTCCCCTGACGGAAGGAAAATTATTTTTAATTCCGATAAAGTGTGGGATCAGGATTTATACATTATAACTTTAGGGCCGCAGATTAAAGAGACCAGACTTACCAAGGCTTTTAAACTTGAGCAGAGCGCGGAATGGTCGCCAAGCGGCAAGCAGCTTGCCTTTAGCGCAAACGGTGATATTTACGTTTCAGGCGTAAGCGGTAAAGGGGCTGTGAATTTAACCCGTTCCGGCTCTATTGACGTATCCCCAACATGGTCTCCTGATGGAAGCCAGATAGCATTCGTGTCCGATAGGAGCGGTAATCCTCAAATCTATGTGATGAATTCTAACGGAAGCGGCCTTAGGAGAATCACCTCAAGCGGTTATAACACGGACCCTTCCTGGTCACCAAACAGGGAAGTAAACAAGATTGCTTTTGTAAGGGTAGATGGTGGGGCTAACATATACACTATTGATCCAAGCGGCGGAGGGGAACAAAGGCTTACCTTTGGCGGGGGAAGAAATGAAAACCCGGCGTGGTCGCCCGATGGTTACTATATAGCCTTTAGCTCTTCAAAGGCTGGAGCCAAGGATATTTATCTCATGTACTTAAATGGTGAGAATCAGGTACGTCTGAGCCAGGGCGGCGGCAAAACATTTCCAACCTGGTGTAAATGATTTCTGCATATGTCCAGCTTATGATCCAGGGGTGATAAAATAAATTGAGAATGTTTATCGCCGCTTTAATCCCACAAGACATCTGTGCGAAGTTAACGAATTATATTAATACCCTAAAGCATAATATCGATGGAGTTAAATGGGAGGGATCTGAGAAACTCCACGTTACTCTAAAATTCCTGGGCGATGTAGATGAGTCCAAGGCGGACGAGATTTCCAATATGCTGGACAAACTTGTCCATTCCTATTCTCCATTTGAGTTAGAGCTTTTAGGCTTTGGCGGATTCCCTGATTTGAAGCAGCCCAGGGTTTTATACGCAGGCCTGACTCGCAACAGCGGGCTTTCCAAATTTCACAGTGAGCTAGATCAATATCTGTGTAGAATTGGCTTTGAGAAAGAAAACCGCAAATTTATTCCTCACATAACTCTAGCTAGGGTAAAGAAGAGAGTTCATATAAAAGAGACCCTTCCTGCCCTTACTCAAAGTATTTTTGACATAACTCACATTGGTCTTATAAAGAGTGAGCTTAGACCCGAGGGGTCGGTGTATACTCCGGTGCAAATATTTAAGCTGGGGAAATAGGTTTATACCATTGATGATTTTGTTTCCTTCCATCTTTATTGGATTTATCGTTTTATTGATAATAATGGACTGCCCGGTACAATTGTATTATGAGGGAAATGTCCGAGAAGGGAATTAAGACAAAAGCAAAGATTGTAGAAACGGCAAGGGAGCTATTTC
>JAJCZT010000146.1 GCA_029262255.1 Deltaproteobacteria bacterium | reverse complement strand
AGACTGTCCAGTTTCTCTCGTTTATCGCTCAACAACTTTCGCACTTCGCTATGTGATTCATCCAGTAAACGTCTTATGTCTCTGTCGATCGATGAGGCAGTCTCTTCACTATAGTCCTTTCCTCTGGCCAATTCATAACCTAGAAACGGATGCTCCTCATCAGTTTTGAATGCAATTAATCCGAGCTTACCCATCCCCCAACGGGTTACCATACGTCTGGACAATTGAGTAGCTTCAATAAGATCGTTCTCGGCTCCCGTAGTAATTTCTCCCAAAGCTAGCTCCTCTGCCGTACGCCCACCCAGCATCACTTGAATACGGGCAACCAGATAGCTACGGCTGTAATTGTATTGCTCCTGACCGGGTAGCTGCTCAGTCACTCCGAGAGCCTGTCCGCGCGGAATTATAGTCACTTTATGTACTTCATCAGCTTCAGGAGTAAACCATGCGACAATAGCGTGTCCGGCTTCATGATAGGCAATAGCTCGCTTCTGGTTCTGATCAAGTAGAATCTGACGCTTCTCTCCGAGCCGTATTTTATCAAGTGCCTCTTCGAAGTCAGATTTTGCCACCTCGGTGTGATTATCTCTGGCTGCAACTATAGCCGCTTCATTACAAAGATTTGCTAAATCCGCACCACTCATTCCAGTTGTTGAGCGGGAGAGAAGCTTAATATCTACTTCTGATTTTAGTTTTAATTTTCTGGTATGAATTTTAAGTATCTCTTCTCTGCCTATTAAGTCCGGAAGCCCAAGCACCACCTGGCGGTCGAACCGCCCGGGTCTGAGCAGCGCAGGATCAAGAACATCGGGACGGTTTGTCGCTGCTAGAACAATGACCTCTTCACGTTCATCAAAACCGTCCATCGCAACCAATAGCTGATTCAGTGTTTGCTCCCGCTCATCGTTAACTGTTCCCATCCCTGCGCCCCTTCTTCTAGCTACCGCATCAAGCTCATCGATGAACAAAATGGAAGGAGCAGACTCTTTAGCCTGCTTGAATAAATCCCTTACCCTGCTTGCTCCCACACCGACAAACATTTCTACAAATTCTGAAGCGCTTATACTGAAAAATGGCACCGATGCCTCTCCAGCAAGAGCTTTTGCCAATAGAGTTTTGCCCGTACCCGGTGGCCCCATAAGTAATACCCCTCTTGGAATCCGCGCACCTATGTCATGATATTTTTTTGGGTTGCGTAGGAAATCAACTTCTTGTTGCAGTTGGGTTTTCGCCTCTTCAACTCCGGCAACATCGTCAAATGTTATTTTAGTTTCGTCCCCACTATAACGGCGAGGCTTGCTTTGACCGAACTTAAAAGCTCCGTTTCTGCCTCCGGCTATATTACTACTCATCCATATAAAGAATATGAATAGCAACGCTAATGGCAGCCAGCTCAATATCAATGTTAAAAACTTATTGCTAGATAGGGATTTTACTTCAACCTTTACAGCATGTTTTTCCAGAAGAGAAAGTAGATTGGGGTCACCAATTTCTTGCGGAAAAACGGTTGAGAACTCCTTGTACTCAGCTAGCTTGGTTTGTTTGCGAAAGAATGAAACTTGAGGTTCGGTAGCTGCCTGATCTTCTTCGCCCTCAGGGGGCCATAAGATTGGAGCCTCGAAAGCACCCGTGATTTTATCACCGTCAATATAGACTCTTTTAACATTATTAGTTTTCAACTGCTCAGTAAATTCGCTGTATGTTATAGGAGCTTGGGAAGGTGCCTTAGGCCAAAAGTTGAGCCCATTCCAGATTAGAAGAACTGATAATATTATTAACCAGAATAAAATTGGCCCCAATCTTAAAGACTTAACAAGTCCTTCATTTTTATTTTGAGGTGCCATAGTAATCCTTACAAGATTCAATGATAACATACATTGAACCTATTGTAATATATCAAACAAGTGCAATTGCTATGCCAGAATTTATCCCAATAATTAGGTCTTTTCTATCTAATTTATTCGTCAAATGTCTTATTTCCTGACATCAGCTAATTATAACTAAGGTGAGTGAGTTAAATCTCAGATTTTTAATTGAATTTAATACAAAAACTGTATAGCCAAGCGGTAAGGCAGTGGTCTGCAAAACCGCAATGCCCCGGTTCGAGTCCGGCCCCGGGCACCAGTTTTTACAAGAAGTTCCAGCCCGAAATTCCATATGAATTGTTAACATAGCAGGCTATTTGAAGTTCGGGCTTTTTTTGTTAATCAGGTTTTAATTAAGGTAGTTTAAATCAGGTTTTATAAAGGGTTAAAAAGTTTAGGATATTCCCCTCAAACATTAATTGATTGTTTTTTCCTCTTCTTCATCATCCCAATCATCATCTTCGTCGTCATCGTCATCCCAATCTTCGTCGTCATCAAAGAAATCGTCGTCATCAAATTCTTCTTCGTCGTCGTCTAACTCCTCATCCTCGTCATCAAATTCTTCATCTTTTATTAGTAATTCAAGTTCGGTATTCATGTGTTTTCTCCCGTAGTAATGACTTATTTGAAAAGTTACATTCTGACATCAAAATGTCAAGAGAGAATTCTAAATATTAATCAGTCCAATAAAGTATTCAAAACTGGCAAATATTATAAAGATTAGAGGCGGTTATGATGTATAGGGTCTTGCTGGAATCGATTTGCGAATAATGAAATTAGGTGCAGATTTATAGTGGCGTTTGATTATTAATCGTTGTCGCCTTTTTCTAAGAATTCCTTAGCTTTTAATACCATTTTACTTGAGCCAATGAAGATCGGAGTTCTTTGGTGAAGCTCCCGGGGCTCGATATCTAAAATGCGTCTGGATCCATCTGTTGCCATCCCCCCTGCCTGCTCTACTATAAAGGACATGGGGTTACATTCATAGACCAGTCTTAATTTCCCATTTGGGAACCCATTTAAAGAAGGGTAAATATATATTCCTCCGGTTATTAAATTTCTGTGAACATCCGCAACCATTGAACCTATGTACCGGGCAGCATAGGGTGATTTTGTTTGCCGACCTATTTCCTTGCAATATCTTATGTACCCTTTTACACCTTCAGGGAAGTCATAGAAATTCCCGGTGTTCACTGAGTAGGTTCTGCCGTCTTGAGAGATGCTCATATCAGGATGGGATAAACAAAATTCCCCAATTGAAGGGTCAAGAGTAAAACCGTTTACACCGTGCCCTGTTGTGTAAACTAACATTGTAGATGAGCCGTATATAACGTATCCCGCTCCGGCCTGCTCGCTGCCCTTTTGAAGAAAGTCCTCAGCTACACAAGGGCCTTCCGCTGAGGAGACTCTTCTATAGATCGAAAAAATAGTTCCAACCGAGACGTTTACATCGATGTTGGATGATCCATCGAGTGGGTCAATGGCGACTATGTATGCCCCTCCTCTTGGTGATTCATCCTCAAATGCAATGAATTCTTCGTTTTCTTCCGAAGCTACTCCACAGCACTGGCCGCCGAGTTCAAGTGAAGCTACAAAGGTTTTGTTGGCTAGTATGTCGAGCTTTTTTACTTCCTCACCCTGCACATTCGTAAACCCGGTAGTCCCAAGAATATCCACAAGACCTGCTTTGTTTACCTCTCGGTTTACAATCTTGGAAGCCAGTGCAATGTTGCGCAACAGTCTGGATAATTCCCCTGTTGCATATGGGAAATCAGTTTGCCTTCTTATAATAAACTCGTCTAAGGTTTGAACGCCTATCATAGTGACTATATTACCAAAATTTTCAAATTAAGGAAATTGCTCTATCTTTGTTGCCAGGATAAGTGCCTCAAATTATTTATTATTAAGGATTTCTTTGATCTTGTCCGAATCCTTAATCCTCATTGCGGCTTTTAATCCTTCTTCGCGAATAAGTTCTCTTGATTTTACTAAGCTTTCTCTCAAATCCTCGGGCAGTTGCCTTTTTATCGTCTCATAAGTTTCATTTATATAAGGGATAGTCACAGAATTTGTGTATACAGGGTCTTTCTCCGAGATAAAGAGAGTCAAAGAAGATGTGAACAGTAATGCGGCTATAGCCCCTATTATGATACCAAGTATTGCTCCCCCCAGTCTATTAATCCAGCTGAGATGAAGGGTGCCGATGAGTTTTGTCGTTAGCCATCCGAGTATCTGAATAATTAGATATGATATGAACGCTACAATTAAAAAAGCTCCGACATTTGCGATTGACTCGTTTTGGACCAGGTTGTCTTTAATGAATAATGCTGCAAAAACGTCATAAAATATAAGTCCAATTATCATCCCGCCAACAAGGGCGGAAATAGAAAAGACTTGCCTCACAAGACCCCTGGTCATTCCTATAAGGACGAAAAATATAATGATTACATAAACTGTTATATCGATCCAATTCATTTTCTAATGTTAGCAAACTGCGGCTATGAATATATTACTTCAAAGCTAGAGCCAACTCCTGGTTCTTTAGTTACTTCAATTCTTACCGGAAACCTCTCTTTTAATTCGTCAACGTGGGTAATTGCCAATATCTTGTCAAAATCGTCTTTTATCGTATTAATTACCTGAACAAATTGGTCCAAGCCATCTTTGTCTTGGGTGCCGAACCCCTCGTCAATAACTAAGGTTCTCAGTTGCGCGCCTGAGCGGTTTGCAATAAATTTTGAGATTGCGACTCTGAGTGCAAAATCAATTCTAAATGCCTCTCCCCCGGAGAAAGTTTCATAACTCCTGGTTCCTGATGAATCCCCGATATAAATCTCAAGGGTCTCCTTCTCCCCACCCTTTTGCGTTGGCTTCACCATTTCAAGACTTAGCGCCATGCTGCCCTCTGTAAGTCTGCTCAGAATCTTGTTTGCCTCAATTTCTATTTCGGGAATCGCGTTTTCTATTATTAGCGCCTGAAGCCCGTTCTTGCCGAAAGCCTTTACGAGTTCCTTAAATATAACTAAATCCCGATTTATGTTCTTGATGCTTTTCCCGACCAATTTCTTTTTATTTAATAGTTTCTCGATCCTCTCAAGATGGTTCTCGCTCCTGGTGATTTCAGTAAGAATTTCATTCTTGTTCTTTTTCAATATGGTTATTCTGTCTGTTGCTGATTCGAGTTTTTGCTTTGTTTCTTTGCTCCGGGAATTAATTTCTTCTAATTTAGCAAGCTCTTTTTGAATTGCTTCTGATTTCTTCTTTTCGTCGGTTAGCTCAAGAGTAATCTTTTTCTCCTCTTTTTCTCTAATGCTGAGTCCAAGTTTCGCTTTATCCAGGTTCTCTTTGTCTCCGGAGTATAGCTCTAGCTTTTTGGCCTTGTCTCTTAATTCTTTATGTTTATCCTCATCATATGAAAGCTCCTTTAATGCCGTTTTAATATTGAGAGCTTTTTTCCTGTTTTCTTGAGAAAAATCCCCTTGTTCAAGTTTTTTCATTAGGGGCAGTAGTTTGGTTTGAATCTCTTTTATTTCTTTTTCGTATCGAGATTTTTTGATTTTGTCATTCTTTAGGATTTCATTCTCGGTTACATATTCTCTAAATTTCTCAAGCTCTTTTTTAACTTCCATATGGCTATCTGCATCATAACCCAATTCTGATTTTTTTTGATTTAATTCATTTAGTGCTTTGCTGAATTCCTGATTATATTCCCGGTCTTTTATCTTTTTTGTAAGAATTTCGAGTTGTGCATTGGTTGCCTCAAGCTCTTTTGAGTACCGTTTGGCCTCTTTAAGGTTTTGCTCTTTTTCTCCAAGTTCCTTGTTGAGCGCAACAATCCTTTTTGTCTCGGATTGAGTTTCCTTAATTTCGAGAGATAAAGACTTTTCTTCTAACTGCAATTTATTAATATACTTTTTGGTTTGAATAAGCTGATTGTCCAAACCGGATATTACACCCTCTAGCTTTTCGATTAGCGCCTTTCTTGCTTCTTGCGCTAGAGGTGATTCGCATAAGGGACAGTGGGGGTCTTTGGTCTCGGAGCTTATAACGCTTAATTTCTTTATCTCTTCTTCTTTTCTCTTCTCAAGTTCGGCTTTCCCGGAGATTTGCGCGCTCTTATCTTCCCTCAATTTATTGAGGTTGTCATTTGTCCTATCCAATTTGCTCTGGGTTTCCTTTTGCTTTTCTAAATCTAGTTTTAAATTGCCGATTTCTTGAATAAATCTATTCATCTTTTCAGATTTAGTCCCAAGCTCCCTGGATTTTAATTTGAGTTCTCTTGCCGAGGCTTCAAGCTCAATTCTCTTCTGCTCAATTTTGTTTCTGATTTCCGATTCTTTTGAATTTAGCTCCTGGCTGGATTGGCTTTTCTTTTCAAGCTCTTTCTCTAGTGATTGAAGTTGGGTGAACTTCTTAAATCCTGCAGTAATTTCTTTTTCTCTAGAGGTCGTTTCCAGTGCCGTCTTTAGAATCTTTTCAATTTCTTCTCTTTTAGCCTCTAGTGAGTTTAATACGCTTCTTATTGTTGCCTCTTCACTGTTGATCAGATTCTGAGTGCTTTCTAAATCTGTTTCCAATTTTGATTTGGTAAGCTGCTTTTTTGAGAGGATTTTTTCTTTGACTAAAACATTTTCATATTCTTTAAATCCTTTGAGAATTTCTGTTTCTCTAGAGACAATTTTTTTATCTTCTTGGATTAGATCTCGTAATTGCTCAAGCTCCAATCCTAATCTTCGGTATTTCTCGGCGCACTCTTGGTTATCCCTCATCAGCTTGTCTAAGTTCTCAAGCTTTGCTTTTATCGATTCATTTTGGGCTATAAGGTTTCCCTGTACAACCTCAAATTCTGTTATCTGAGCTGATAATTTGTTCTCTTCAACTCTTGCCTGCTTGAGCTTTTCTTCAAATAATTCCTTTCCTGCAATCTCATCCTCTAATTGTTTTTCTTCGTTCTCAAGTGTGTTTAATTCTATGTTAGAGCTCTGAGATTGTTCTCTCGCTTTCTTGGTAATAAGTTCATATTCATCTAGCTCGAGAATCTTTGAGAGAATTTCTTTTCTTTCCGACGGAGTTCTTTTTGTGAATTCATCCGCCATTCCCTGGAGAATGAACGAGGAGCATATAAATGAGTTGTAGTCCATCTTAAGGATTTTTTCTATTGTGTTTTGTGTTTTGGCGCCCTCGTCTAAAGGCTTAAAAACACCACTTGCGCCATCAAGAATATTAAGGTTAATTGAGGTTGAGGATCCCCCCTTTTTTCTCTCAATCGATCTCACTATTCTGTAAATGTTATTTTCAGATTCAAACTCAAATTCTACCCTTGCTTCGCTTGCGCCTCTTTTAATTACTTCATCCTTTATCTTGACCCTGCATTTTCCCCATAAGGCCCAAGTCAGGGCATCTATAAGAGCCGATTTTCCATGGCCGTTCTTTCCAGAAAGACAGGCTATGTCGAAGTCTCTGAAATCAAGGGTGGCGGTGTCGTCACCATAACTTAGAAAATTTCTTAAAGTGAGTTTTAATGGAACCATAGGGTTAGATGATAATCTGATCAGATTCTTAATATAGATTATATAACATTTGGCTAAATTACCATCTGACTAGCTAGTTTTGACTTATCTCCGGTGTTCAGATAACTTAAAACCCGCAATGGGTTTTCCCGATATTCTATCTATTATAAGTAGTGACCTTGAAGAAGTAGAGAATGAGCTTGAAGCTAATATCAAGTCACCTGTCCCTCTTGTATATGAGATCTCGAAACATTTACTCGGCAGCGGCGGGAAAAGGCTTCGTCCTGCGGTACTCCTTCTTTCAAGCGGCGCTTGTGGTCGTCTAGAAGGCAGGGAAAGGATATATTCTGCTGCCGCTCTGGAATTAATACATACAGCAACCCTCCTTCATGATGATGTGGTGGACGATGCAAAATTAAGAAGGGGTAAGCCATCGTCAAATATTGTCTGGGGGAATAAGGCTACTGTGCTGGTTGGAGATTTTATGCTGGCCAAAGCACTTGGACTAATCCAGTCATGCGGTGACCTGGAACTTATTAAGGCGGTAACTGACGCGGCGGCAAAATTAGCGGAAGGTCAGGTGCTTGAGGTTATGAATGCTAATAATATGCTGGAAGTTACCCAAGAGGTATGCTTTGGGATTATCGAAAATAAAACCGCCTCGCTTTTAGAAAGCTGCGGTACAGTGGGCGCCATACTGGCTGGTGTAGAAGATGGTCTAAAGCGCTCGGTAGGACAATATGGATTTAATATAGGTATTGCGTTTCAGCTAACCGATGATGCGCTTGATTATTCTTCAACTGAGGAAGAGTTCGGAAAGGGAGTTGGCCAGGATTTGATTGAGGGCAAGATGACTCTTCCGTTATTTTACTCAATTCAAGAAGCTTCAAGCTCAGAGAGGTCTAA
Organism: Deltaproteobacteria bacterium; assembly: GCA_029262255.1. GTDB lineage: Bacteria > Desulfobacterota_D > UBA1144 > Nemesobacterales > UBA2774 > CR02bin9. The sequence continues at coordinate 19,008 of JAJCZT010000146.1, read as the reverse complement.
GATAAACGATATTCTCGTAAGCGAGGAAGTCTTTACCGAGGATGATCTAAGTTTTGTCCGCGATGTTGTGGAAAGATATAAAGGCGTTCAAAAAACAAATGACATGGCGGAGAACTATATAGATAAAGCGAAAAAGGCTATATCTTTGCTTCCCGACACACCTTATAAGAGTTCCCTGGATTCGTTAGCCGAGTATATTGTAGATAGAAGAGGGTAGTAATTAAATCAGGACTCATAAGATTCTAATTCATGCATCATTACATAAGCGTCTTCACCATTGTCTGAATAGTATTTCTTCCTTAGCCTCGTTGTCCTAAATCCGATTTTCTCGTAAAGTTTTATAGCCCCGATGTTTGATGTTCTAACCTCTAAAATTGCATACTTCAATCCGTTATCTTTTGAATAATGGATACAATGCCTTATTAGCATTTCCCCTAAACCTGCTTTCCTGAAATCGGGATGTACGGCGATGTTTAAGATATGTACCTCATCGTGAATTGTCCAGGTCACTATATATGCTATTACAATACCGGACATTCGTATAACTCTTTTATATGAATTTAGCGCCTCTATTTCTCTTTCAAATATGCGCTTTGGCCACGGGGATGGGAAACTGACATTCTCTATCTCCACTATCTCATCCAGGTCTTCTTGCCTCATATAGTCTATTTCATATTTTGCAGCTTTTTCCATATATCTCTATTTTTTCGGTTTTGGACTCATATGTCCAGGTAGTTTTTAATTAAGAAGAATTCTTGAAGTATGTATTTAGAAGTTCATCGGCTGCGGCAAATGGACTTTTTTTGCCTTGGGTCACTTGTTTTTCCAGTTCGAGAAGAGTGCTCTTTATTTGCTCATTGGAATAAAAATTTTCTTTTAATCCATATAATATTGCTTCATGCATCCACTTTCTTGCTTGCTTCTGTCTTTTCTTTTCTAATTCTCCACTTTGTTCAATTAACTCTTGGTGTTTAATGATTGTTTCCCAGATTTCATTTATGCCCTTGTTTTGTAGGGAAGAACAAGTTGTAACTTCAGGCACCCACCCGCTCTCTTTGGGCGGGAGCAAGTGAATGGCGTTTCCGAACTCTCTTTTAGCTTGCTCGGCTTTGACAATGTTTTCCCCGTCAGCTTTTGTGATAGCCACAGCGTCAGCCATTTCCATGATCCCTCTTTTCATACCCTGAATCTCATCCCCCGCTCCCGCAAGAAGAAGTAAGAGGAAGAAATCAACCATAGAATCCACCGCAACCTCTGATTGACCTACTCCTACGGTTTCAATGATTATCGTATTAAAGCCCGCAGCCTCACATAACAGTATGCTCTCACGCGTATTCTTGGCGACACCACCCAATGAGCCTCCGGTAGGGGAGGGGCGTATAAAGGCGTTTGGTTCGAGTGAGAGTTCCTCCATTCTTATCTTATCCCCTAAGATACTTCCTTTTGTGCGCTCGCTCGTTGGATCAATTGCTAATACCGCAACTGATCTTTTTTTCTCCTGAGTTAGATACAATCCAAAAGTTTCTATGAATGTGCTTTTCCCAACACCAGGGATCCCCGTTATGCCAATCCGGATTGATTTTCCTGTGTGAGGGAGACAATGGGCAATAATCCTCTGTGCCAGATCGTTATGTTTTGGTAAGGTGCTTTCTACCAGAGTAATTGCCTGACTTAACACAGAGCGGTCCCCTTGAAGTATCCCTTCTGTATACTCTTTAAACGATAGCTCGGTTTTTCGTTTTATCTTTCCCATTGTGGGTCTTTCAGATATGTACTCGGATTTGATTTGTTAGACAATCTTTTCTTAATTTGTTTCTTTCATATTGTCAATCAATATTTTAAGTAATTTCTCCGCAGCTTGTGAAATAACAGTCCCAGGTCCGAATATAGCTGTAATGCCGGCGCCGTATAAAAAATCATAATCTTGTTTAGGAATAACGCCGCCCGCAACCACCATAATATCCTCACGGTTTAGCTTTTTAAGCTCACTTACCAAATCTGGTACAAGCGTCTTGTGTCCGGCTGCAAGACTTGAAATTCCAATTATGTGGACATCGTTCTCAATGGCTTGTTTTGCCGCTTCCTTAGGGGTTTGAAAAAGTGGTCCTATATCCACATCGAATCCAAGATCGGCAAAGCTGGTAGCTATAACCTTTGCTCCGCGGTCATGCCCATCCTGGCCCATCTTCGCAACCATGATTCTCGGGCGCCTTCCTTCGAGTGCGGCAAATTCGTCTGCCATCGCTCTCGTTTTTACAAAGTCTTTATCTTGAGACATTTCAGAAGAATATACACCCGAAATCGAACGAATTACAGCTTTATATCTGCCGAACACTTTCTCACACGCATAGGATATCTCTCCGAGAGACGCCCTTTTTCGAGCCGCTTCCACAGCAAGCTCTAAAAGATTTCCAGAGCCCGACTCGGCGCATTTGGTAATAGCATCCAGCGCAAGCTTTACTGCTTTGTTGTCTCTTGATTCTTTAAGTTGTTTAAGCCGCTCAATCTGTGAGTGCATTACAGCCGTATTATCTACTTCTAATATCTCTATTTGGTTTTGCTCTTCAACCTGATATTTGTTCACGCCGACTATGATATCCTGACCGGAATCTATGCGGGCCTGCTTTCTGGCTGCGGCCTCTTCAATTCTCATTTTGGGTATCCCCGTGTCTATGGCCTTTGCCATTCCCCCGAGCTCTTCAACTTCACTTATAAGATCCCATGCCCTGTGTGCGATTCTATCGGTAAGGTATTCGACGTAGTATGAGCCTGCCCATGGATCAACGGACCGGCATATGTTTGTTTCCTCTTGAAGATAAATCTGAGTATTTCTTGCAATGCGGGCTGAGAAATCGGTAGGCAGGGCAATCGCCTCATCTAAAGCGTTAGTGTGGAGTGACTGTGTGCCGCCAAGGGCTGCGGCAAGCGCTTCAACGCACGTTCTTACCGCATTATTAAAGGGGTCTTGCTCGGTAAGGCTCCAGCCCGATGTCTGACAGTGGGTTCTCAGCGCCAGAGATTTAGGGTTTTTAGGGTCGAACTGCTTTACCAGTTTTGCCCAAAGCATACGGGCTGCCCTCATTTTTGCTATTTCCATAAAATGGTTCATCCCGATACCCCAGAAGAACGAGATACGGGGGGCAAAATCATCAATATTCATTCCGGTTTTAATGCCTGTTCGTATGTACTCAAGCCCGTCTGCAAGAGTGTAGGCAAGTTCTATGTCGGATGAAGCGCCCGCCTCTTCCATATGGTAGCCGCTTACGCTTATTGAATTGAATTTCGGCATCTTTTCTGCAGTGTATTTTAAAATATCCGCTATGATCTGCATCGAGGGCTCTGGTGGGTATATATAAGTATTCCGTACCATAAATTCCTTTAATATATCGTTTTGAATCGTACCGCTTAGCTTCTCCGGGCTGACTCCCTGCTCTTGGGCGGCTACTATGTAAAAGGCCATTATAGGAAGCACCGCACCGTTCATTGTCATTGAAACCGAAATTTCATCAAGCGGTATCTGGTCGAAAAGAATCTTCATGTCCAAAATGGAATCTATGGCGACCCCGGCTTTTCCCACGTCTCCAACTACACGTTCGTGATCAGAGTCGTATCCGCGGTGAGTTGGGAGATCAAAAGCAACCGATAAGCCCTTTTGACCCGCCTCCAGGTTCCTTCTATAAAAAGCGTTAGACTCTTCAGCCGTTGAAAATCCGGCGTATTGTCTGATAGTCCAGGGGCGAGTAACGTACATTGTAGAGTAGGGACCACGTAGGAAGGGCGCTATGCCCGCAGCATAATCAAGGTGCTCCATTTTCAGGAGGTCGTCTTTGGTATATAGGGGTTTTACCGCTATCCCTTCAGGGGTCATCCATCCGTTATTGGAATCTCGAGATACGTGATCCGGGCCCTTAGTTTCAGTATGACTAAAATCTATGTTTGAAAAATCCGGTCTCAAATCTAATCACCTCTCCTTAAGCTTTGATTCCTAATATTTCCTGATACTTCTTTAGAGTCTCAAGTGCGTTTGAACGAACATGAATAAAATCATCTACTCCCACTTGTTCCAGCTTTTTTACATGCTCTTTAGGGTTGCCTGCAATGACAATTTTTATGTTAGGATTCCTCCCCTTTAGCTCTTTTGTGATTTGTGGGGCTACATTTAGATATTCATCATCTGAGCTGCAGATCACAACAATATCCGCATTATTTTCAAGAGCGGCCTCAACGCCGTCTTTCGGTGTATCAAATCCTATATTATTGATTATCTCAAAACCCGCGCATCCAAAAAAGTTGCTCGAAAAAGACGCCCGGGCATTTCGCATTGATGGATTGCCTATTGTAAATAAGAAGACTTTGGGCTTGTGCCCGGTCTCTTTAATGCGGTGTTCCGTTGCCAGGCGAATTTCTTCAAACGCCTGTGCCCCGCGGTAGGGCTTTAATGCGGCAACCCTGATTTCTGATTCACCGGAGCCTTGCAATAGTACATCCCCGGCATAAACATTATCACCTGAAAGGTATGCAGTAGTGAATTGAATAGAAAGCTTATCTTCGGTATTAACAGTGTTGCCTGATTTTTTTAGTGGAATACTGGAGGTGCTTTCTTTGATTTGACCTGACATGTTTTCTCCAGAATTCGGATATTGGTTCACACCTAAAAAGGTGTTTTTTCTGATTGCTATGTTCATATCTCTTGTTTTTTTTGTGTTGTTTATTTCCTCTTGAATAACTCCAGACTTAAGAGACTCTACAATTCCTCCCTCCGCTTCAATTCTTTGGAAAAGCCTCCAGGATTCCTGCGCTATTGAATTTGTTAAGTTCTCAATATAGTACGATCCTGCACAAGGGTCTGTAACACGATCCAAATAAGATTCCTTCTTTAATACAAGCTGAGTGTTTCTTGCCATCCGAAGAGAGAATTCGTCGGGAGTTTTATATTCTGAATCAAGAGGCCTAACCGTGATTGAGCTTGCCCCTCCAAATACTCCTGCCATAGTTTCCACCGTACCTCTAAGCAAATTCACATACGGATCATAAAGTGTTTTATTCCACGAAGAGGTTGTGACTTCTATAGACATCTGTTTAGATGACTCATTTTTTGGCGCATATTGCTCCATTATTTGCGCCCAAAGCAGTCTGGCTGCCCTTAGTTTGGCAATTTCCATAAAGTAATTTGAGCCGATGGAGAATGAAAACGACATCTGCCGTGAAATTTGATCAGCGTTGAGGCCCATCTCAGTAAGCCGGTCTAAATATTCCACCCCTTTAGCCAATGTGAACGCAAGCTCCTGGGTAATTGAGGCTCCCGAGTTATGGAACTCAGAGCTATGTACTTTAAGCGCCTTATAATCAGGCATATAATTACCTAGATATGATATCAATGCCCCTAATTCCTTAAAGGAGTTCTCCTCACCTTTTGAGAATGATCCGTCTAAGGTCAATTCTTTTAACGGGTCGCAATCAACTGAGCCTGATAGCGTTTTGAGGTTTACCCCCCTTTTCCTGGCTTCGTTTATAAAGAGAGACAAAATTCCAATATTACCACTGCCACATTTGAAATGGATAGGTGCTTTTTCTATATCTATACCATTTAGGAGAAGTGCCATGTCTTCTTTGTTTTGAACAGCAAGAGCTGAATATCCTTCATTGTCTATCTCACAATTGAAGGTGAGGGAATCCGCGCCGCCATTTAGGCTATTTAGCGCCAGTTTATTTGCAAGGTTTATATCCGTCTCGCTAATTTCCTGATTAATATTCCAGTCGTTATTTGTGGAACCGGAGCCTCTAACAAAAGGAAATTCTCCCGGAATGGAGTTTAATAAATAGTTGATAGACTCTAAGCTCTTTTCTGTATAAAAAGGGTCTACATCTATATCTTCGTAGGTTTTCCAGATTAATTTTTCAAATTCTCTCCCCTTTAAATCCTTGACTACCTGCTCCTTCCATTCTTTCTCGGATACCGGGGGGAACTCTTCAAATAATTTTTCTTTATTTTTAGCTTGGTCGCTCATTTAAATGGCTATAATCGTACAAATTTTCTCTGATTTCTAATCTTTCAATCAATAATAATAATTAAAGCCCTTATTATTACAACCCCTACTTCTTGACACTAAAGGTCTTTATGGTAATCTGGGATCTTTGCTAATTGATATTCATTTTCAATTTCGGTTAAACCTATTATTAATCTCTGTTGAACGTATTCTTAATCAAGGTAATTGATTCTTTTTGTGAAATTTGGGCGGAGGCTTTAGATATCCTTAATATCAATAAAACAATTAGAATACTTGGTATTTCTTGCATCTGTTTTTTCCTTCTACTCTTAATCACCTTGCCATCTTTCGCCTCATCTACAGAGAGGAGGATACTATCGCTAGTAGATTATATAGGCGGTGATTATCAAAATGCCGTATTAGACGGAGAGGTGATAAATGGTGATGAATATAAGGAAATGCTTGAGTTTTCTTCTCAAGCCCAAGAGCTCTTTCAAGCTTTAAAGTCCTCGGCAGGGGATAAAGCGAATATAGAATCTGAGATTAACGAGCTATCAAATCTTATAGCTGCTAAATCTTCCGTTAAAAGAGTCGAGGAAGTTTCAAATAGCATAAAGGGGAAAATTATTTCCTCTTATAGCATGGTTTCATATCCCGGGAGAAGCCCCTCTTTAGAGACAGGAGAAGAGGTATATGGCAATAATTGCTCACAGTGTCACGGTCTTAGCGGTGCCGGAGACGGCCCATTGGCTAATGGATTAAATCCACCTCCGACTAAATTTATTGACCCTGCTTTAACTTTAGGGCTTTCACCTTTTAAAGTTTACAACACCACGACTTTTGGAATAGCGGGTACGACTATGCTCTCTTTCCCTCAGATTTCTGACGACAAAAAATGGGATTTGGCATTTTACGTGCTGTCACTTGCGTCTAAAAACGAAGGCGGTTTTTCCGGAGCGGAAATTGCATCTCTACTTCCAGAGGAATTAAAGGATTATAAAAGCCTCGCGACACTCTCCAACAATCAGCTAGGGGATAAGATAAGTGAGCATGGAGGTAGTCAGGAGGAGCGGGATTTGGCAATCTCCTATCTTCGTAAAGGAGTATTTAGTGATAAGGCTTCATCCAAAGCTTCAGCATTAGCTCTGACAAGTGAACTGCTCGATGAATCTTTAGAGTTATATAAGACGGGTAGGACAAAAGAGTCTTATGAGAAAACCCTTGATGCATATCTCTTGGGGTTTGAGCAGGTAGAGCCCGATCTATTTGTTAAAGACAGAAAATTTGCAGCGGAAATGGAAGCAAATTTCGGGGATTATAGGAATGCCATTAAATCGGGGAAATCCGTAGCAGAAATCGAAAATTTAAATACTAAGCTACAGAACAATTTGAACTCGGCATCTGTTATCTTGGAGAGTAAATCCACAAGTAAATTCATATCTTTTCTTAATTCCTTTGCGATTATGGTGAGAGAAGGGCTTGAGGCAATCCTGATAATAGCAGCAATTATTGCTTTCTTAAACGCTACAGGCTCAAGAAAAGCGGTTAAATACATACACTATGGTTGGATTGCAGCGTTAGTGGCGGGAGTATTGACTTGGTTTCTGGCTAAGACTGTGATTTCCATAAGCGGCGCGCAACGTGAAATAATCGAAGGGATAACAGCTCTTGTTGCCGCAGCAGTGCTGTTTTATGTGAGCTATTGGCTTATTAGCAAGATAGAGGTTCGCAAGTGGAAGGAATACATTCAGGGTAAAGTGGAAAATGCTGTTTCAAGAAACAGCGTTATAGCCCTTGCGAGCGTATCGTTTTTCGCAGTTTACAGAGAAGCATTTGAAACCGTACTATTCTATCAGGCCCTTTGGCTTCAGGCGGAAAACTCCCAATCTGCGGTGATATGGGGAATAATTGCCGGCGGGGCTGTGCTGGTTGTTCTCTTTTTTGCGATTTTCAAATTGGCCCTTAGAATACCACTAAAATACTTTTTCACTTTCACGAGTGTCTTCCTGTATTTTCTTGCTTTCATCCTATTGGGCAAGGGTATAAAAGAGCTTCAAGAGGCGGGGGTAATTAATGTGACCCCTCTGGATTTCCTGCCTCATATAGATGCCATAGGTTTTTATCCTACCCTGGAAACTTCAGTTCCTCAGGCCCTATTAATACTAGCGTTTATCCTCGCAACCTTCTGGTTAGGTTATGTTAAAAGGGAGAGAGAAAAGAAAGAGCTTGTTGTAAAAGTGTCCCGGATATCAGAGGATATGAAATCTATGCAGGCCGCTTTTGATCACATTAAAGGACATATACTTGAGTGGAGAAAATGTGAGGATATAGACCTTGAGGCTGAGGACCTGGATAAACAAATTCAAGAAGTTGTCAGCCATGTAGATGAGCTCGAAACTAAATTAGGAGACATCTACGACGTTGTCTCAAAAAGTACCGAACACCCTACCAAAGGTCACTGAATTTTATTCCGGAAGCAACCTCCGTATCCCTTGTCCATGTCATTTTGAGCATATATTATAAAGATCATGAACAAAAAGGCTGTAATTATAGCTTCAGGCGGTATCGACAGTTCGACACTGCTATACAAGATGGTAAGTGAGGGATTTCATATTTATGACCTTACCTTTATCTACGGTCAAAGACACCTAAAGGAAATTGAATACGCTAAAGGCATTGCCCGGAAATTAGAAATAGATCATAAGGTGATTGATCTTTCCGCAATGAAAATCCTCCTTTCCGGCTCAGCTCTTACAGACTCAAATGTAGAGGTTCCGGAAGTTCCTGAGACCGCGGATCATTACGAGACCCTTAAATCAACTATAGTGCCCAACAGAAATGCAATCTTTCTTTCCATTGCGATAGGCTATGCGGAGAGCATTGGGGCTAATCATGTATTCTTCGGCGCCCACTTCTCGGATAGAGGAGTTTATCCTGACTGCAGGAAAGAATTTGTCGATGCGTTCCAAAATTCAGAGAGACTGGCGACGGATAATCCCGACTTGGTAATTGATGCCCCGTTTGTTGATATTGATAAATCAGAGATCGTCAAACTTGGCGCAGAGCTAGGGGTGCCTTTTGCAGATACCTGGACTTGTTATAAAGGCGGAGAAAGACACTGCGGAGTATGCAGCTCCTGCAGGGAGAGAAAAAGGGCATTTATCGAATCCGGCATTTGGGATCCGACCGAGTATGAAAGATGAAAATCAGCGAAATTTTCTTTTCCCTACAGGGTGAGGGTCTCGAAATAGGCCTTCCCACGGTGTTTGTTCGCTTATTCGCCTGTGATTTGAGATGCGCTTGGTGCGATACCCTGTATGCGGTAGAGGGGCGCGATTTTAAGGATTACACGATTGTTGAGGTCATAAGAGAGGTCGAGAAATACGAGTGTAAAAGAGTTTGTATTACCGGCGGGGAACCTCTTATTCAAATTAAGGAAGTTGAGGAATTAGCACGCGATTTAATCAGCAATGATCATTCCATCCTGCTTGAAACAAGCGGACATAAAATGCCCCCACCTATATTGTGGACAGAAAATAGTACGATAAGCATGGATTGTAAATGCCCGAGCTCCAAAATGCAGCACAGAATGGACTTTGATCTTTTTAAAAGACTCCGGGAAAAGGATCAACTTAAATTCGTAATACAGGATGAAGCTGATTATGAATATGCTTTAGGTATATTAAATAGACATGACATCAAAGCTAATATCATTTTTCAACCCGCAAATGGGACTCGCTTGGGTTGGATAACTGAAAAAGTGATTTATAATAAATTAGAAAATGTTAGAGTTTTGCCCCAGCTCCACAAAATTATCTGGGGAGATAAAAGGGGAGTGTGATTAGAGCTGTAGAGTTTGTTAATATTTATTTTTGTCCAATATTATGTTATAATTTGACACTTACAATTCTATCTTGCGATTCTCAGGGTAGGGGTATAAAGCGGAGGTATTGAATGCAGGAAATGCACAAAATGAAAGAAGAACTTAATAAAGTAGAACTTCATAAAGAAGATTATAATTATGAGCCGTTTGCTGATACTGAAGAATACAGAAGAGTAAACAGCGAATGCATAAATAGTTGGATTGAGATTATGAAGCAGAAGGGGATTAGCAGTATTGAAGGAGTCCTGGATGTTGCAACCGGTGCGGGCACTATGGTTCAGCTCGTATTCGATAGTCTGCCTGCAAACTGGAAAAAAGCTGCGGTATTGTGTCTGGATCAATCTTCAGAGGCTCTAAAGCTTGCTCAGTCTAAATTAGAAAAAACTGTAGAGAAATTAAAGCTGGTGCACTCTTCAATTGAGGATATGACAATTCCTGATCAAAGCGTGGATATAGCGGTATGGGGTAATGGTATTCACTACCTATCCGCGGATGATCAGCTGGATTGTGTTAAAAGGATTAGAAGAGCTTTAAAACCAGGAGGGCTGCTTTTCTTTAACACAGCATTTTACGAAGAAGCCAGGCCTGCTGAAACATTGCCTTTTTACCGTACACAAGTCAAAACCGCAGTCCAATATATGCGTGATCATGGTATAAAGAGGGAAAAGACTGATATTAAGACTGAGGCTGCAAAATTTCTCCCTCGCGCTTATTATGAGAGCCTGGTGGAAGAGGCGGGTTTCAAACTTGTGGATGCCAAGGAGTTTGCAGTAGATATGCATAAGGAAGCGTGGGAATATATAAGCGCTTTTCAGCAATATGCTGCTGGAGCACTCAGGGGATATCCAATAGACGATGCCGTAAATGCTATGAGGGATTCTGTAGGCCCCGCAATAGAGCTGCATGGGAACAGAGACCAGGACGGCGAACCCTACATTACACGTAAATGGCTTGCCATTAGCGCCCAAGCATAAACCCATTTCGAAATTCTAAATATACATGGAAGTAAAATTCTGTGGGATTACTATTTAGTTTAATTAACGCCTAGGGGTGTTAGTTAAGCAACATCGTAGTAGTCTAACCCTAAATGGGTTATTAGTTCCTCACCTTGCAAATACCTCAGCGTATTCTTAAGCTTCATGAGCTGTATGAATACATCGTGCTCAGGATAAAGGTTCTCCCCGTGCATAGGGCTTTTAAAGTAGAATGAAAGCCATTCCTGTATCCCAGACATGCCAGCTCTGCCGGCAAGGTCAAGAAATGTTACCAAATCAAGTACAATGGGGGCTGCAAGTATGCTATCTCTGCAGAGGAAATTCACCTTAATCTGCATTGAGTAGCCTAACCAGCCGAATATATCTATATTATCCCATGCCTCTTTTTCATCCCCTCTCGGAGGGTAGTAGTTAATTCGGACCTTGTGGTAATAATCTGAGTAAAGATCCGGATAAAGATCTGGTTGGAACAGATATTCAAGCACGCTTAGCTTGCTTGCTTCTTTTGTTTTAAATGAATAGGGGTCGTCTAAAACTTCTCCATCCCTGTTTCCCAAAATATTAGTGGAAAACCATCCGTTAAGCCCGAGCATTCTGCTCTTAAGTCCAGGGGCGAGAATAGTTTTCATCAGGGTCTGACCAGTCTTAAAATCTTTACCCGAAATAGGAACTTTCTTTTGTCGTGCAAGCTTGGTTAGAGCAGGGACATCCGCTGATAAATTGGGTGCTCCGTTAGCGTATGGAACACCGCATTTGATTGCGGCATAAGCATAAATCATACTGGGAGGTATGCCCGGATGGTTGTTCTTTAAACCCTCTTCAAAGGACTTAATTGAACTGTGTACTTCCGAGGCCTGAATATAAACCTCGGTACTTCCGCACCAAACCATAACAAGGCGGTCGACACCACTTTCTTTTTTGAATTTTTTTATGTCGTCTATAAGCTGCTCAGCAAGATCCATTTTGGTTTTGCCGCGCTTAAGGTGTTTGCCGTTTAGGTTCTTTACATATTTCCTGCTAAAAACCGCCGGCATAGGCGTCATTTCCTGAAGAGTATCTTTTATGTCGTCAACAAGAGATTTCTCCAAAACTCCTGATTTAAGGGCTGCCTCATAGCAATTATCGGGGAAAATATCCCATCCTGCAAAAACTAGATCCTCTAAACTGCAAAGGGGTATAAAGTCCTTAATCAAGGGGGATTTATTCTCTGTCCTTTTGCCTATTCTGATTGTGCCTAATTGCGTTAGGGATCCGATGGGTTTTCCAAGCCCGGCTTTTATTGCCTCAACTCCGGCAATAAAAGTAGTACTAACCGCACCGCCCATACCCGGAAGCAATACACCCAGCTTCCCCGTAGGCGGGGCAATATTGTTTTTTTGTTTCAAAGTATTTTTTGCTTTTTTCTTGGTAGTTGCCAATATAGATATTACCTCTTAGAGAACTGTTGTCCTTTTCTCGCTTTTTTAAGTCCGTATTTCTTTCTCTCGACCATTCTGGGGTCTCTCCTAAGCTGACCCGCTGATTTAAGAGATTTTCTGTGAGAGTCATCAACTGTTAATAGTGCTCGGGCAATCCCAAGTCTGACGGCCCCTGCTTGGCCGGTTAGTCCGCCGCCTTTTACAGTGATTAAAACGTCAAACTTCCCTTTTGTACTTGTTGTATCAAGAGGTTCCAATGCATGTACTACCCATGTCTCGCGTGAGAAATATTCATCAGCCTCTCGGTTATTGACAGAAACTTTCCCAGCTCCCGGGCGCAGCCACACACGCGCTATAGCATTCTTTCTTCTTCCGGTTCCATAATAGTTAACTTCAGCCATATTATTCTTTATACCTCCAATGTTTCAGGCTGTTGGGGTGCGTGCGGGTGTTCGTTCCCAACGTAAACCTTTAACCTGGTTATTAATTTTTTCTGCCATTTGTTTTTGGGGAGCATTCCCCAAACGGCCTTTTCAATTATTTCATGAGGTTTTGTTTTAAGAAGATCCCCCGCTGTTATCGATTTAATTCCACCAGGATGGTTGGTGTGTCGATAATATGTCTTCTGGTTCCATTTGTCGCCTGTGAACTTTAATTTGTCAGCGTTGACGATTATAACGAAATCGCCAATATCCGCATGAGGGGTATATTGAGGTTTGTCCTTGCCCCTTAAAATCGTTGCGATTCTAGTGGCGAGTCTTCCAACGGTTTTTCCCTCACCGTCAATTAAATACCATTTTTTGTTAAAATCTTCACTTCTAGCCATATAGGTCTTCATATTTTTCTGCCTCTAATAATAGAAATAAACAATTCAATTTACCAATTTGGTGGTGATTGTCAAGGTTTATGCCGATCCTATTTTTGAAACCGGCAATTTGACGCTGAAAATTGGTCTACTCATTTAATAATGATATAATGATGGCGTAATAATCTAAATACTACACGTTATGACTACACAACACAAAAGCAAGTCTTTATCCCGGAAGGAAAAGTTCAGAGATAGGCTTATAGAAATTATAGGCGCAGACGGGGTTATCTCTTCCGATGATGAACTCATAGCATATGAGTGTGACGCTCTTACAGGGTACAGGATAAAACCTATATTCGTAGTTTTGCCCAATAGCGCTGAAGAAGTCTCCGCTGTAATTAAAGAATGCTATAAGGAGAATATCCCCTATGTTCCCAGAGGAGCGGGAACCGGGCTTTCGGGCGGCGCGCTGCCTACTGAAGAGGGGATTGTAATTTCACTATCGCGCATGAATAAGATTTTAGATGTTGATATTCCAAATCAGAGAGTTGTGGTTGAGCCCGGAGTGGTAAATCTCTGGGTCACAGATGCTGTAAGCTCATCAGGATACTATTACGCTCCTGACCCATCAAGCCAGATCGTTTGCACCATAGGCGGCAATGTTGCTGAGAATTCAGGTGGCGTTCATTGCCTTAAATACGGAGTGACTACGAATCATGTCTTGGGGGTTGAAATGGTCTTGCCAGATGGCGAGATAATAGAAGTTGGGGGTAAGACGCTGGATCATCCCGGTTATGACCTTACAGGGCTTGTAGTAGGCTCAGAAGGGCTTTTGGGAGTAGTAACCAAAGTTGCTCTCAAAATAATTAATAAACCCGAGGCCGTTAAAACTCTATTTGCTTCATTTGATCATATTGAAGATGCAGGGGCGGCAGTTTCAGGAATCACCGTAAGGGGTGTTATACCTGCGGGGATGGAGATAATGGATAGTTTCTGTATACGCGCGGTTGAGGAAGCGGTAGGCGCGGGATATCCCGTGGATGCCGGTGCGATACTATTGGTTGAATTAGACGGCCCGACAGCTGAAGTTGAGGCTTTGCTGCCTATAGTTGAGGAAGTTTTAAAAGAAAATAATGCAATTCAGATTAAAGTTGCAAAAGACGCAAAAGAAAGAGAGCTTCTCTGGAAGGGGAGAAAGAACGCGTTCCCCGCGATGGGGCGCATAAGCTCTGATTACTATGTTCAGGACGGCGTAATCCCCAGAAGCAAGCTTGCAGAGGTGTTGGGGGAGATTGGGGAGCTCAGCAAGAAATACGGCCTTAGAGTTGCAAATGTTTTTCATGCGGGGGATGGTAATTTGCACCCGCTTGTCCTTTATGATTCATCTAAAGAAGGTGATCTTGATAAAACACTTGAGCTCTCGGGAGAGATTCTGCAGGTTTGCGTTGATAAAGGCGGCAGCATAACGGGTGAGCACGGCGTGGGTCATGATAAAAAAAGGTTCCTGTCCCTTATGTTTGATGAAGAGGATTTGGATGCAATGAATCTGGTTAGATGCGCCTTTGATGTTAAAGGCCTCTGTAATCCGGGGAAGTTATTCCCTACACCGAGAACTTGTGTTGAGCCCGGCATGAAGCCCTTTAAGGAGCATCCGCTTCAAAAGGCGGGCCTTGGGGAAATGTATTAGTCCCAAAATAACCCGGATACTAAAACTACGGATATGCTAAAGAAAAATATTATTAATAATTTGCTTCGGATTGTTGGCGAAAAAAATGCTCTAACTGAGGAGGCTGAACTCAAGTCTTTCAGCGTTGACGATGTGTTGCCCGAAATTGTACTTTTCCCTAACGAGGTTGAGCAAGTATCAGAAATAATGAAGCTTGCCTCAAAAGAGTCCCTTAGTGTTTTGCCATGGGGATCGGGAACTAAATCTGCTTTAGGTAATAAGCCCGACAGGGCGGATATAGTTCTTTCCACTAAAAATTTAGACCGCATTGTTGAGCACGGCGCCTCTGATCTTGTGACTACAACCCAGTGCGGGATTACACTTAAAAAGTTCCAGAGTATCCTTAACAAGGAAAACCAGTTTTTGGCTCTTGACCCTCCGCACGTTGGGAGAAAAGCCACAGTGGGCGGAATTATTGCGGCGAATGATAGCGGTCCTGAACGTTTAAGATACGGAACTGCAAGAGAGTTCTTAATCGGTTTAAAGGTTGTGAGTGCAGACGGCACTATTTTTAAGGGGGGATCGAAAGTTGTTAAAAATGTTGCGGGATATGATCTACCCAAGCTATATGTAGGATCACTAGGAACATTGGGGATTATAGTTGAGGCTACATTTAGGCTCTACCCTGTCCCTGAGTACTCTGAGACATATCTCGTAAGCTTTCCAACCCTAGAAGATGCCCACGGTGCGGTCATGACCCTTTTAAACTCGGACATTGTAATTACCTCTCTTGAAATATTGAATCCCGAGCTTATAAGTTCTCTTGCTAAAAGGAATGATCTAGATATCAAAGATGACCAATATACTCTTGCAATTGGGATCAAGAATGTTGAAAAAGCGGTCAAAGATCAGGTCTCTACAGTGAAAACGCTCTGTGATCAAAACGGGGGCAAAGGCAAAGTAATTAGTGGAGTCCAAGAGGAAAAATTTTGGGATGATATTAGGGACTTCCCCTGGAAATTGTTTAAAACTACAAGGGTTGTCTGTAAAGCAAGCGTTCTTCTCACCCAGATTCCGCAAGTATTGGAGACCCTCAAGAGATTATCGGATGAAAACGGCATAAAAACCTATATATCCGCAAGGGCGGGTAACGGAATATTAATCATATCAATTAAGGGTGAACCCTCTTCTATGATCGAGTCTCTAAATTCACTTCGCGCTTTTGTATCTTCAATCGGGGGCCATCTGATTATTCAAGAGGCTCCTTGCGAAATCAAAGCCGGAGTTTCAGTGTGGGGAGATTTTGGCTCCGGGTTGGGAATAATGAAAAAAATTAAATTCAATTTCGATCCTGATAACCTTCTTAACCCCGGAAGATTTATAACGTAATGATTTATTTCCTTCTTTATGCTTGCGGGCGCAATGTCTCTTGGTTAGGCTATTTTCGCTCTGTCTTGGATCCCGAATTTATTTAACGCTAGAGATGATAAGAAGAGAAAAAAATGATGGGTGGATACTAATCACCCAGCACGACCATTCAATACTTGCGGAGCAAATTATGACGTATTGGGGGAACGGTGAATTCTCAAACCCCCAGCCTAGAGATGAAGTGCTTTTTGCGATAAAGGAGCATGATTCAGGCTGGAAAGAGTGGGACTCTATGCCTAAAATCAATCCCGAGACCGGATACCCTGCTAATTTTACGGAAATGAGCCCCCATGACCAGTGCGAAATTTGGAGTAGGTGTTATAAACCCTACGCCGCCACTCATTTATATGCTTCATGTTTGATTGCTCTACATTTTTCAAAGTTCAACCAGAGTAATATCAGAAAGAACCCTGATTTAGAAGTGCCAAAATCTTTACAGCTCAGTATTAAGAGTTTTGTTGCAGAAAAACTTAATATTGGAATATCGGATGCCGGTTTAGAAAAAATTCCTGATGAAGTGAGGATAAATCTGAAACTGCTTCAAATTGGAGATATAATCTCATTAACTTTGTGCCACGGTTGGAGGTCTGGGGAAATTACCGAGGCGCCTTTTGATTATAACGGCTCCAAGACGACTCTAAAAATGGAATCACAAGATGGATATAACTATCAAATTACTCCATATCCTTTTCATGATTCGAGCTTGAAATTCAGTATTAAAGGCAAGAATCTGGATATGAAAACATTTTTGAATGATGAAGAGCTTAGAGAAAGATTAAATAACTCGAATTATGAAACTCTTGATTTTACTATAGGAAAGGGCTAAACATTTAACATGAGTCAAAGACAGTATGAGGCGTTTGACGACCAGGATAAACCAAGCCGGGATATTATAAGAGACTGTGTACACTGCGGTTTTTGTCTCTCTGCATGTCCAACTTATCTTGAGACGGGTAATGAGCTTGATTCTCCCAGAGGAAGGATCTATCTCATGAAAGCGGCTCTAGAAGGCGAAATACCTTTGGAGGGCTCATTAGTAAAACATTTGGATATGTGCCTGGGGTGTTTGGCGTGTGAGCCGGCGTGCCCTTCGGGGGTGCGTTACGGCAGTCTAATAGAGGCGGGGCGATCTCAAATTGAGCGGCGATATGAGAGATCGACCTTTGATAAGTTCTACCGCTCTACTATTTTTTGGGTATTTCCCTATCCCAAAAGATTAAAGTTAATGCTTCCCCTCTTTTATGTATATCAAAAACTAGGTATTCGCAGTTTTCTCCAGTCCACGGGGATTTTAAACAGAGTCTCTAAAAAACTAGCAAAGATGGAGGAGATGCTACCACATGTGGAATCCCCCTCTTTCCCACAGGAGCTGCCCGAGGTGATCCCCGCAAAGGGGAGCAAACGTTACAGAGTTGCTCTTCTAACAGGCTGTGTACAGAGCGTTTTCTTCGCAAAAACAAATGCAGCCACTGCCAGGGTCCTTGCGGAAAATGGCTGTGAAGTGCTTGTCCCGCAAAATCAAAGCTGCTGCGGCGCCCTATCTGTTCATTCCGGCAGATTGTCGGAGGGTAGGGATTTTGCAAAGTTAACTATTAATACCTTTGAGAATCTTGATGTGGACGCAATTGTAATAAACTCAGCCGGGTGCGGCTCTACAATGAAAGAATACGGAGAAATACTTAAGGACGATCCACTGTATGCGGAACGGGCAGAAGTCCTGAGCGAAAAGACAAAGGACGTTATGGAATTTTTAGCCGATATAGAACTTGCCGGCGAGCTCAAAGATCTCAATGTAAAGGTCACATATCAGGACGCCTGCCATATAGGCCATGCTCAGAGGATAAAAGAGCAGCCAAGACAAGTGCTCAAAGAAATACCAGGTTTGGAATTGATTGAAATGCCCGAAGCCGATCTATGCTGCGGTAGCGCCGGAATATATAACCTTGTTCAGTCCGAGATGTCTCAAAACCTTCTTGAGCGGAAGATCAACAATGTTAAGCAAAATGAAGTGGATTATCTTGTAGCCGGAAACCCCGGGTGTCTTCTACAGATTCAAAAAGGAATTAAAAATCACGGTCTCAGTATCAAGACTGCACACCCCATAGAGCTCTTGGACTGGTCCTATAAAGGCTCTATAGACTAAAATTACCAGCTTATACCTCTGCCTTTTATTGCTTCCAGCAGGCTATTAAGCGGTTTGTCCTCCACTACCCAATAACTTCCTCCGTTGTCTGCTTTGAAAACAGGCTCTCTAAATCTACAAGTTTTTATCACGCCCTTGCAGTCAAGATATTCTACTTTTCCATCTCCGATTATTGAACAGGTGATTTTAAAATTTTCCATATCAACGGCGGTTCCATCAATGGTCAAAGCAGACCAATTCCCCGGGCTCAAATTTGAAGCCCAACCGGCGCTTGCTCCGGGGTCTTTTGTCACAGGATGATTTAACCAAAAATTCTTATCCGATATGTTGTGAATGAGATAAAGGCCTTGTTTAGATGAAGTTCCTTTGTTTAAAAATAAGTCGTTGTTTTCGAACTTGAGCCCGTCTTCTACGCAAGTTTGTGGAAAATCTGTCTCTATACTGTCACTACGGCAGGCTGTGGCTGTCAGTAGTATTAAAATTGTTCCTAAAATTACAAGATTTACTCTCAATTTCATTCTCAAGCTTCCTATACAACGGTATTTTCCTATATTCAATAAGTTTACTCAAAACTTTATTTATTGAAATTAGAATTTCAAATTGGATATCAAAAACTATCGGTTATCTTTTATATAATAAGCTTTTAAGGGGGCAAATGGCAATGAAATATTTATCCGTAC
>JAJCZT010000145.1 GCA_029262255.1 Deltaproteobacteria bacterium | reverse complement strand
GCTGACCTCATCCTTACCAAGGATGTGCTCTACCGGCTGAGCTACGTGGGCAAAACAGCCTTTGAGCGGGAGACGGGATTCGAACCCGCGACCCTCAGCTTGGAAGGCTGATGCTCTAGCCAACTGAGCTACTCCCGCTATTAGAACATTAAAAAATTCAACCAACCTAACAATTAAACTAAATGATTGCAAAAATCCACTAAATTCAAACTTAAAACTTTCAAACTTAAAACTATGGGGAGGGCAGGATTCGAACCTACGTAGGCTTACACCGGCAGATTTACAGTCTGCTGCTTTTGACCACTCAGCCACCTCCCCCAAAATAAATATACTTTTCAACATTATTTTTAGCCTAAGCATGACATTTTTAGTCTAAGCATGACGCATCTGGAGCTGGCGAAGGGATTTGAACCCCCGGCCTGCTGATTACAAATCAGCTGCTCTACCACTGAGCTACGCCAGCTGCCCGAAACCCATTATATGCTACATATCTATACAGAATATATACTATTTATCCAGAATTCTTAAAGATTTTATATAGATTTCTTAAAGATTCTCCATAAAAACATAATCAGGTAGAATTCGCCCTCAATTATAAAACCAGATACTTTAACATAGAATGTTCACTATTGTCAACCGTATTCATGAATATAGGACAATCAATAGAACGTAGCCATAAATTCAGCTTCAGCAGCCTTCGAACCGCCCACATAAGCACTAGCCTTAAAAGTAATTATTTTGGATCGGAATTTAAGCACTTCAGCTTGAAGTTGAATCTCGTCTTCGGGATTAACAACCTTTCTGAATTTCGCCTTATCAACACCCATTAAATAACATCCTTCCAGATTATCGGCCTTTTCGTCCTGCGCAAACGAAGCACTAATAAGCACAGCCGCAGCTTGTGCGAGCGCTTCTACCAATATGACACCAGGTACTACGGGATGCCCAGGAAAATGCCCCTTAAAGAACTCTTCTTCTGCCCGAAAAGTTTTAACGGCCAAGATTCTTGAATACGGATCGAACTCAAGCACTTTATCAACAAAAAGAAATGGTTCTCTATGCGGAATATAACCCTTTATTTCTTCTTTATCCATTAAAATATTCATAACTCCCTATAACCTAAATAGTATGAATAGAAATTATTGCTTAGCGTCGTAAGCTTTTATAACCCTATCCGTTATATCGGCAGATGGACTACCATAAACAAGTCCCCCACTCTCAAGAATAACGGTATATGCTTCGGACTGACCAATTGACTGAAGAATACCCTCAATATCCTTTAATATGCTCTGAGAGAGCTCAAAATCCTTTTTCTTCAACTCGTACTGAAAATCCTCTAACGATCTCGTAAAATCTTTCTTCAGCCTATCAATCTGCTCCGCTTTTTGTTTTCTTGAAGCTTCATTCATAACAGCAGCGTTCTTGATAAAATCCTGCTCCATTGCTTCAAGCTGTTTTCTTTTATTTTCCAAGGCTTTACCCCTTGGACCAAACTGAGCCTCAACCGCTGAAAAAGCTGCTTTACCATTTCTTGAATCTGTTACAACACGACGAAGATCTACATACCCAACTTTTGAACCTTGGGCGTAAGCAAAACTAGACACCAACAATAAGGTACTTAACACTGCAAAGAATAATCTCATTTCTTGCCTCCTTGAATTTAAAATAAGGTTCCTACGGTAAACTGTATTTCATAAGATTTTTCGTCTTCCAATCTATCCCCAAGAGGGAAACCTAATTCAAGCCTCAGAGGTCCCAAAGGAGAAATCCATCTAATTCCGAATCCAGCATCCTTTCTAAGATCCGATGGATTAACAGTGAGATCTACGCCATCATTAAACGCATTACCCATATCGAAAAACACTACTCCTCTTAAACCGACTGAGGGAATAACGGGGAATACATAGTCGGCCGAAAACAAGAGCTCCTGAACACCACCAATAATGACAAAATCCCCATCTTCGGTTGGAACACGAGGACCAACCCTTCTAAAGCCAAACCCTCTTAATGAATTTGGACCTCCAAGAAAGAATCTTTCCCCTACGACAAGATCATTTCCATTATCTCGAAAGGCTATTATTCCATATCTTGCTCTTACAGTAAATACCGTATTTAACCACAGATCAAACCACTGCCGTGAAGATAAAACATATTTAGTAAAATCAGTATTCCCACCAAAGGGTCCGCCGGCAAACTCTAAATTTGTTCTAGTGAGATTACCCTTACTCGGATCCAACAAATTATTTCTCGAATCCCAGACCATTCCGAGACCAACGCTGCTTATTGTTCTATTATTAGAAGTGATGATCAGCCTTGCCTCATTATCAATGTCCCCTATCTTAACATTTTCTATCCTGTATGTAAGATTCGCATTTAACCATCTCCATATTCTTCTTCCGATTGTTAGGCTGCCGCCAAAGGAGCTACGGTCAAAATCCCTGAAGGTTCTATCAGTCCTGAAAATTACAGCATCTAAGGTCCAATCCGTATCTAAAAGATTAGGATCCGCATAGTTTAAGAAAAATAGCTGGGTCACTCCGCCGACCTGGGCATTCAAAGAAGCCCTTTTACCGTAACCAAAGAGATTAGACTCTTGAATCTGACCGGCAAATATAAATGTTTCGACCGAACTAAATCCCCCCGCAACACTAAAAAATCCGGTAGACTTTTCTTCTACTCTAACTTTTAAATCTAATTCATCTTCAGTTCCGGGAACACGCTCTGAAACAACTTCAACATTTTCCTCGAAGAAACCAAGCCTGGTTACTCTTGGTTTTATAGCCTGTACTGCACTGGCATTATAAAGCTGCTCTTCCTCAATGGGGATTTCCCTTCTTATAACCTTATCTCTGGTTCTGTAGTTTCCCACAATATCGATATCTCTTATATGCACCTCGGGACCTTTTTCCATCCTAAACCTGATATCAACAGTCAGCGCTTGGCGGTCAAGTGAAAAACCGGGCTCAGTATTGGCAAAAGCATAC
Source organism: Deltaproteobacteria bacterium (assembly GCA_029262255.1). Classification (GTDB taxonomy): domain Bacteria; phylum Desulfobacterota_D; class UBA1144; order Nemesobacterales; family UBA2774; genus CR02bin9. The sequence continues at coordinate 29,133 of JAJCZT010000145.1, read as the reverse complement.
CCCTTGTTGCCATAGAAAGTTGTTAACCCGCTTATATCCCGGGCCAAGAGACTACCTCTGAAAACTTCTCCGCTTTTTAGTCTTAAAATCTCCTGCAATTCTTCAACGGGGACGATTAAATCCCCATCAAATGAAAGGTTTCTAACGGTAAATTGATCTCCCTCGCTAATCTTAAAGGTAACGATATACCCGTCTTTTTCTTCGCTGTACTCTACTTCAGGTTTGCTTACCTTTACATCAAGAAATCCATTATCAATATAGGTTGTTCTTATTCTTTCAGAATCGTTCTGTACCTCACGCGGGACATAAACCCCCTTCCTGGAGATAAAAGAAAATAACCCTTTGGGTTTTGAATATAGCCCTTTTTTTACTATTTTAGTCTTTAGTTTTTCATTACCAACGTATATGACTTTCTTTATATACGCTTTTTTACCTTCTTTTATATCAAAGGTAACGCTCACAGTGCCGTCCCCTTCGGGCTCAATATCGTAATCGACAACAGTGCCTATTAGACCTTTCTCTGAATATAATAGCCCAATAGCTTCTTGGGTTTTTTTAACATTGTTGAGGTCTATTATTTTCCCTTCTTTTACAGTAACAACCTCTAGAATATCGTCACTCTTTACATCCTTATTTCCTCTTATTCGAAGGTCTGCAACAATAGGTTTTTCTTTAACCTTGTATACTAAGATAATTCCCTCAGCGGTCCTATCAATCTCCGCGGAAACATCCTCAAAAGATCCAAGATTGTACATCTTCTTAATATCTTCTCTAACCGATGCGGTTGAAAGGCGCTCTCCCACTTTGGAGGTGATATTTAGCTGTATAAGCTCAGTTTCAACCCTCCTGTTCCCTTCCACTTTAATTTTTATTATCTCATCATTTTTTGAATCTAAATCACCTTCTTCTTCGATTTCAGCGTTTCCACCCGATGGGGGACCTTGCGCAACTTCCCAATCTAAAGCATCTTTTAGCGCGATCTTCTCAACTCCTGCAGCCTGTCCAAACGAAGAGCCAAGACATACTGCAAGTAAAAACATCGATACAGTTAAAGAAAGAACAGCTGCAATATTGCGTTTATTAATTCGCATCAACAATTTTTCCATCAGTAAGCCTGATTCTCCTGTTAAGCCTATTTGCAATTTCCATATTATGGGTAACTAAAACTGAGGTTATTCCGTATTCATCATTGAGCTTCAAAAATAGATCGAGGATAGACTCTCCCGTATCCCTATCCAAATTTCCTGTAGGCTCATCAGCCAATATTACTTTAGGTTTTAATACAACCGCTCTAGCTATCGCGACTCTTTGCTGCTCTCCACCCGACAGTTCTCCCGGGCGGTGTTCAAGCCTTTGTTCCAAACCTACTTTACCCAGAATATCTACAGCCATTTCTCTTGCCACCTCTGAATCTATCCCTTTAATCAAACAAGGCATCATGACATTCTCAAGTGCGCTGAATTCAGCAAGGAGATAATGGAATTGGAAAACAAAGCCAATTTCACTATTTCTGAAAGCTGCAATTTCTCTGTCATTTTGGCTAAAGATATTATTACTATCGTAGCAAACTTCTCCCTGGGTGGGACGCTCAAGAGTCCCGAGTATGTGCAAGAGAGTACTCTTGCCAGACCCGGAAACACCAACAACTGCCAGAGTTTCTCCATGTGAAATATTCAAATCGATTCCCTTCAATGCCTCTACTCGACCACCACTAGTTTCAAACACCTTCCATAAATCCTTAATTCGGATCACCATTTATCACTCATACCTCAGTGCCTCAATAGGATCTTTTCGAGACGCTTGAAATGATGGATACAATGTTGCGATAAAACATATCAGTATACTGAAGAATGCAACAGTTATAAAATAAAACGGTTCAATTTTAACTGGAAAGTCGGAAATAGGATAGACATTATTATCAAACGGAATTAGTGTCCTTACCGTATCGCTGGTTTTTAACAAATAACAAATCCCATATCCGGCTGCGGTACCAAGCAGAGTTCCCACCGTTCCAATTATCATTCCTTCTGTAACAAATATTTTTAGAATCCCACTTTTGGTAGCACCCATAGCACGCAAAATAGCTATATCCTTTCCTTTTTCCATAACCACCATAGTCAATGTACTAACAATATCAAGAGCAGCAACAAGTATTATTAATCCCAGTATAATAGCAACTGCAATCCTCTCTAAACGCAGCGCTTTAAATAATCTTTTATTTACCTCTTCCCAGTTCCTGGTGTAATACGGAAAACCAAGTATAGAAGTGAGTTCATTCCCCATTTTTTTTGCATTGTATATATCCTTTACTTTTATCTCTACTCCGGAGACCTGCCCTTGCATATCAAAAAAATCCATCGCATCCCCAAGATTGATATAGGATATCGAAGAATCATATTCAATCATACCGTAATCAAATATTCCTATCACTTCATACTTCTTCACCTTTGCCGTTTGACCAAATGGTCCGAGCTTTCCAAATGGAGAGACAAGATTGACCAAGTCACCCTCTAAAACACCTAAGTTCGCAGCAAGCTCTTTTCCAATAAGAATAGGGGGTTTCCCGGATTCGGTATCCGCGCTTAATTTTAATAATACTTCGTTGCCGATCTCACTTAACTGCTCATCATTTAATTTTTTGCCAGATCGCCCCTTCCCTACAGTACCGTTTCCAATGGCCTGCTCAATGCTGGTTACCTTGCCGGCAGTATTGGGATCAACTCCTCTAATAACCGATCCGGATACGCTTCTTTCACTAGATATCATCCCCTGTCCATAAATAAAGGGGCTAGCCCCTTCAACTCCCGGGAATTCAAGCACATCCTCTTTTATTTCACCGTAATCCTTCATGGGCCCATCGTAGCTAAGCACAACGAGATGTGAGCTGACACCAAGGATCTTATCCCTTAGCTCCTCTTCAAAGCCCCCCATAACCGCGAGAACTACGTTAAGCGCCATTACGCCAATAATTACCCCTAGAATCGAAATTATCCCTATGATGGAAGTAAACTTCTGCTTTCTCCGGGAACTGAGGTATCTAAGTCCTATAAAAAATTCATATTTCATTAGGGTCTGAGATGAGGAAAGAAAATAACTTCCCTTATTGAAGGTGAATTTGTAAACAACATGACAAGACGATCTATTCCAATACCTTCACCCGCTGTAGGAGGCATTCCATGCTCAAGCGCGGTGACGTAATCCTGATCCATTTCATGCACTTCCATTTCACCTTTGTTTTTTAGTTCAATCTGATTCTCAAATCTTTCTTTTTGATCTACCGGGTCGTTCAACTCAGAAAAGGCGTTAGCTATTTCACGCCCAAATATATAAAGCTCAAACCGATCGGTTATTTCAGGATTCTCTTCATTTTTTCTGGCAAGCGGGGAGATATCAAGCGGGAATCCGTAAACAAAAGTTGGGTTAATCAGTTTTTCTTCAAAAAGGCTTTCAAAAATCTCAGTAATGGCCTTACCTCTGATTCCCTTGTGATCAATTCCCAAAGAGTCCGCTTTCTTAAATAGTTCTTTGTCATCGGATAAAATCTTCTCCCCCAGTTCTTCTCTTAGTGACTCCGATATATCCATCCTCTTCCAGGGACGAGTCATGTCAATTTCAACGTCTCCATATTCAAATTTTAGTGTGTTTTTGATTTCATGAGAGATATGGCAAATTAGCTCCTCAGTCATATCCATCAGATCTTCATACGTCGCATATGCTTGATAGAGCTCCATCATTGTAAATTCCGGATTATGCTGAGTAGAGACGCCCTCGTTCCTGAAGGTTCTTCCGATCTCATACACTCTCTCTATGCCGCCAACGACGAGCCTCTTTAGATAGAGCTCGGGAGCAATTCTCAAAACAAGATCCAAATCAAGCGCGTTATGATGAGTCTCAAACGGACGCGCCGCCGCACCGCCTGCGATCGGATGTAAAATCGGGGTTTCAACCTCAACAAAATCCCTCTCATCCAGGAATCCCCGAATAAGCTTGATTATCTTGCTTCTTGTAAGAAAAATTTCTTTTATCTCCGGATTGGAGACTAAATCCAGATAGCGCTGGCGATAGCGAACCTCTACGTCTTTTAGTCCATGCCATTTTTCCGGCAATGGGTGAAGTGACTTGGTAAGAAATTTATATTCCGTAACGTTGAGAGTTAACTCTCCGGTTCTTGTTTTAAACAATTTGCCTTTAATTCCAACAAAGTCGCCAAGGTCAACAAACTTTTTAAAAGCTTTATGTTCATCTTCCCCTACTACATCTTTTTTTATGTAGCCCTGGATCCTTCCAGATCTGTCGGCAATATGAAAGAATAGACTCTTTCCAAAATCCCTTATAGCCATAACTCTTCCAGCTAAAGAGAAATCGTCGGCAAGACCTTCTGTATCCTCTTGTGAAAGCTCACCATATTTTGAAATTAGATCTTTGGCCAAATGAGCTGGTTTAAAATCGTTGGCAAACGGATTGAGTCCTAAATCTCGTAGCTCGTCAAGCTTTGCTCTTCTTTGTTCAAACTGTTCGTTTTCCATAATTTAAGGTTAGGAGTTCTACATCAAATTGATGTTAACGTCAATAATTTTCCAATTTCCTTTTTGAATTTAATTTAAGAGGTTTAATGTATTTATGATTGCTTGTTTTCGTCAACAATAATATACGTTGCAATGGCCTTTGCCACAAGTTTATTTTCATTGTAGACATCCGCCTCGCAAGGCACTATCCGGCCCTCTCTTAAAACCTTGGCTTTAGCTTTGATGATTCCACCCGTTACGGGCTCGAGATAATTAATTTTCATCTCGATTGTGAAAAACTGCTTCCCCTCTCCTAAGATGCTTGCAATAGCTACTGCTACGGCTGAATCAGCAAGGGCAAATAGACCGCTTCCGTGTATTATTCCATAGGGATTTGTAAGCTTTTCGTCAAAAGGCATGGTGAGTGTGGCTTCACCGGATCCCATTTCAACAATCTCGATTCCCATTAGATCCCAGATGGGAACATCAGGGAATCTATCTTTAAAATTTTGCTGATTAGACATAATATTTATCCGTTGTCATTATAGATTACTAAAAAAAATGCTTTAAAACAGTTATTCACCTTCAAACGTATCGCTATTTGAATCTATTCCTAAAAACGCGAATATCAAAAACCCTATAAAACAAACCGCACCTGTTATCTCAAACATGAGAGGGAACCCCCAATTCTGAGCGACTACACCGTAAGTGAAAACCCCTACCATCCCGCCGAATGTAAAAGATACACTGCATATCGAAACTGCTTTCCCTCGGTCAATCTCGGGCGAAAGATCAATAACAAGCGCATATAGCGCAGGGTAGAAAAGGCCGTGTCCGAGACCAAAAAATATTCCAGCTAATACAAGGCCTGTCCAATCCGAAACAAAAGCTAACCCGATTATACTCAGAGAGAAAAGAAAAAGCGCCGGTACAGAGGCTCTTTTTTTACCGAACTTATCTGGTATCCATCCCCCAAAAATCCTCACAGCAAGTATTGAAACCGTATAGGTTATGAAAAAAAGCTCATATGATTCAACACCAATCCGCCCTGCAAATACCGGGATAAAGGTAATTACCGTTACAAAACCCGCTCCCACAACCGACATAACAACAGTGGTAATAAACACTCCCCTCCTAAACACTACCGATATGAAGGTGCTGCTCTTTAAACCCTTTAGAGCTATTCTTTTCGGCTCTTTAATCAATATAGCGATAAAAAAAGCTAATAAACCGAAGATACCATCAAGAATAAAGAACTCCTTAAAACCGTAACTCATGACTATTTGCTTGCCTATTAAAGGGGCCAATGCGAAGTTGATAACGCTAAACATCCCAAAAATCCCTATTGCCTGGCTTCTTTTAGACGGAGACGAAACATCAGCTACGAGAGTTCCGGCAGAGACGAAGCAAAGTGATAGTGCCGCTCCATGGAAAACTCTAAGAACGGGGAAAAGAAAATTCAATGTGTCCAAAAATGCAAACGGTATGGTGGTAAAAGAGAGGACAAGCCCCCCCGCGACAAGGAACCATTTTTTACCCCAACGGTCCACTAATATGCCCACAGTAGGCGTTGTTAGTATCGTGGCCATCGAGGCCATACCCATAATAAAACCTATTATGGACACACTCCCGCCAAGCTCCTCGATTCTGATCGGAAGCAATATGAACGAATGAAAATTAAAGAAGAAAACAAAAGAGGAAAGAGTAATTAAAATAAAATTTCTATTTAAAAGTGGTCTTTCCAGATTTTCTGAGTAACTGACGGGAGTATTCAAATTTTGAGTCATTGCTCCTTGGAATAGAGCAATAAACTTACACCACAAAATAAATAAGAAAAATTGAGCTTCGCTCAGTATACTTCTACAATTGGAGTGTCTTGTAATGCAAATGATCTATTGGGGAGAAGAAAATGATCAGATATACATTAATCCTTATTCTAAGCGTTTTGCTGGGAATTTGCTCTTATCTTCTTTATAAGAATGAATATGTAGTCATTAATATTGAAACCGGCGGTAAAGGATTAGACAATGGAATAGTTCAGGGGGGAGCTGATGATATTCAGATATCTTCAGAGGCTCAAGAGAAAAGAACTTCACAACAAATAAACCCGGAAGCTACTCTTGTACCTGACATAAAAGATGAAGTAGAAACTTTAGATGATGATTCGGAAACACAGATACACCTGGAGCCGACTGTCGGAGTAGATATAAACCCTGAGCAGCATATCGCATCAAGCTATAGAGCTATAGGCCCCAGGCAATTTGTGCTTCTGACAAACAAAGAAGAACCTATGGTTGAAATTGACCTTGATACCGGACAAGTCAAAATAAATCCGGAGTACAAGCTTGATGAGGTTTCAGCTGAGTTCTGGAAATCTATCGGCAAAAAATATCCGGAAGTTTGCTTCGTGGAAGAAAACTAATTAGCGATCAGGCAGAGTAAACAACTTCGCCGTTTACAATGGTATATAGGACTGATCCATGCAGCTTCCAGCCGTGAAAGGGGCTGTTCTTAGCTTTAGAATGGAATCTTTCCCTGTCAACAGTAATTTCTTTCTCAGGGTCCCAAACTGCAACATCAGCCGCAGCTCCAATCTTGAGTGTCCCTTTATTTAAATTCAAGATTCCAGAGGGCGCATCAGTAAGCTTGCTAATCATTTGATTTATAGTTAGCACACCGTCCTGCACAAGCTTGAGTGAAAGTGGTAAAGCCGTTTCAAGCCCTACGATTCCAAATGGAGCCAGATCAAATTCCACCTTCTTCTCATCTTCACTATGCGGAGCGTGATCTGTCGCTATTGCATCAAGAGTGCCGTCCTTAAGCCCCACTAATATAGCTTCTCTGTCTTTGTCGCCCCTTAGAGGAGGATTCATTTTAGCATTTGTATCGTATTGTCCTACCGCTTCATCGGTCAATATAAAGTGATGCGGCGTAACTTCGGCGGTTACTTTAACGCCTCTTTTCTTAGCTGCTCTTATTAGCCTCACTGAACCCGCGGTTGAAACGTGACAGATATGGAGGCGTGCTCCCGTAAGCTCTGCAACTGTAATATCGCGCGAGACCATTACATCTTCTGAAGCGCAGGGGATTCCGGCCAGACCAAGCTCGGTTGAAACAACACCCTCATTCATAACTCCAGCTCCGGAAAGATCTTTGTCCTCGGCATGGGAGATAACAGGTATATCAAATGCCTGGACATATTCCATCGCGTGCCGCATAACCTTGGCATTCATCACAGGCATGCCGTCATCCGACACTCCAACGCATCCGGCTTCATACATCTCTCCTATCTGCGCCAGGGTTTCCCCCATCTCGCCTTTTGTGATAGCCCCTATTGGAAAAACGTTAACTATCCCTTCCGTACGCGCTTTTAAGAGAATATATTCGGTAACCGAAGCATTGTCGTTTACCGGATTGGTATTGGGCATACAAACTATTGACGTAAACCCGCCCGCAGCTGCAGACTCGCACCCGGAGCGTATTGTCTCCTTATGTTCAAACCCCGGCTCCCGAAGGTGAACATGGATATCTACAAACCCCGGAGATACCACCTTTCCCTTTGCGTTTATAACAGTTACATCAGGATCCTTTTCAAATTTTTTAGTTGTCTTAGGATAGGATTTAACTACCCCGTCCTCGATGAGGATATTCCCCGTTTCATCAATTCCTTGCGAGGGATCAATGATTCTCCCCCCTTTAATAAGTATGCTCACACATTCCTCCCTGCAGATGCTACCAGATAAAACATTGCCATCCTTACTGCTATTCCGTTTGATACCTGAGCAAGAATTACCGATCCCGCGTCATCGGCAATGTCTGAAGAAAGCTCAATACCTCTGTTTATAGGACCGGGGTGCATCACCGTTACATCCTCGCTAGCTCGTTTTAATTTCTCTCGTGTAAGTCCGTAGAATCTTGAATACTCCCTTAAAGACGGGAAGTATGCCGATTCCTGCCGTTCCATCTGAATACGGAGCATTATTATCACGTCGGCGCCTTCTATGGCATCGTCCAGATTATAAAATGTCCGGACTTTCGCGTTCTCAATATATTTTGGGATTAGAGTCGGAGGTCCGACTACCCTGACCTCGGCTCCGAGCTTTACAAGTCCCCAAATGTTGGATCTGGCTACTCTGCTATGCAGAATATCTCCCACAATCACAACTTTAAGCCCCTTAATTCTCCCCTTTATCTCTCTAATTGTGAATAGATCAAGTAGCGCCTGGCTGGGATGTTCGTGGGAGCCGTCTCCGGCATTTATTATGGATGAATCAAGTTCTTTGGCTAAAAGCCAGGGAGCACCCGACATGGGATGGCGAATCACTATTACACCAGCACCCATGGCTTCAAGATTTCTTGCCGTATCGAGCAAGGTTTCGCCTTTAGTAACGCTGCTATGGGATAAAGTAAAGTTTAAAACGTCTGCACTTAGTCTTTTTTCTGCAATTTCAAATGATGATCTGGTTCTCGTACTTGGCTCGTAGAACAAATTGCAAACAGTAACACCTCTTAGCGCGGGAACTTTTTTCACATCACGCTCGGAAACTTCTTTCATGGACTCAGCAGTATCGAGCACTAGAGTTATTTCTTCCGCCGTTAACTCCTCAAGCCCCAAAATATGTTTACGCTGAAATGTCATTTTACCCTTGCAGTACTATGACTCCGTCATTTCCGTCAGTTTCTTTTAAATGCACTCTGACCTCTTCAGAACTAAGCGTATTTACTTTTATACCTACATAATCCGGCTGTATTGGGAGCTCTCTATGCCCCCTGTCGACCATAGCAGCTAATTGGATGGAAGAGGGTCTTCCAAAATCCATTATTTCTTCAAGTGCTGCTCTTGTCGTCCTTCCGGTATATACGACATCATCAACAAGTATCACTTCCTTTTCCTCTACAGAAAAGGGTATTTCGGTCCTCTCTACCTTGGGCCACTCTGTTTTACGTCTAAGATCATCTCTGTAGAGCGTTATATCAAGGGTGCCCATGGGGGGTCTTATCCCTTCGAGCTTCTCTATCCTGTTTACGATTCTCTCAGCGATATGAACGCCTCTTGTCCTTATCCCAATTACAACAAGCTCTTTAGCGCCTTTATTTTTTTCAAGTATTTCAGATGTAATACGCACGATTGTGCGATCAATAGTTTCAGAATCCATCAGAACATTTTCAGCCATAGCTACATTACCTTTTAAAGCACTTTTAATTACCTGTTACAACTTCATCAATCTATACCTGAAAGAATCCTTTCCCATCTTACTTTATTCAAAATATCCGGATTTGCAAAGTCCCACGACCAATGAATGATAAAAGCCTTACCCGCAATATTCTCTATAGGGACAAAACCCCAGAACCTGCTGTCCTGACTGTTGTCCCTGTTATCACCCATCACAAAGACAGATCCTTCAGGCACTTTAGTTACGGGAATATAGCTTCCCCTGTTGGTATTTTCCTTACCCTTCCTGAAAATTATCGTATGTTCATCACCGAAAAGATCCTCTCTGTACTCATCGAACTGCTCACCATTTCTCTTATCCGAATAAGTGCCCTCGTATTCAATCGGAACTTTCTCGCCGTTAACAACTAGGTTCCTACCATTTAAATCTATCTCGTCCCCTGGCAATCCAACCACCCGTTTTATGTAATAGAGGCCGTTCTTTGAAATATCCTTTTCGTTATTCGGATACGTAAATACAATCACATCCCCCCGCTTTATCTTATCAATAGGAAAAACAACCTTATCCGTAAATGGAATCTTTGTTCCATAAATGAATTTATTAACAAGCAGGTGATCACCAACCAGTAGTGTCGGGATCATAGAGCCTGAGGGAATTTTAAAAGGCTGAAAGACAAAAGTTCTTATTACAAGCGCAAGTATTATAGCGAAAGCTAAGGCTTCAATATTTTGTCTAAGTTTTGATTTAGTATATTTTGAGAGATAATCCGCAGAAGCTACTTCCAGATCCTCAGTAGTCTTTAATATGTCTTCATAACTCTGGCTGGCCAAAGCCCGCTCGGCATTACCTAATTTCTGCTCCACAATACTTGCAGCTTCAGGATTCAGCTTTGATCGGTTTTTATCAAGAACTATTTTGGTTTGTTTAATAAGTTGGTTGGTTTTTTTTCTTGCCTTGGATTCTTTTGAGAATATATTTAGCATAATTGGGATTTGAGTATATATGGCTTCTTAAACTGTTTCAATATATTCAAGAAGTGCGGCTTAAATTATAACGTTAATGTTTTGCTATGTTCCAATCTTCCCAAATAATATGATTTGTCCTATTTTGTTCTCTATATTTATAATGCCTCAAGTTCCTGCATTCTCTCAACAGTCTTAACACCCTTTACTTTTTTAATTGATTTTATTACATCCTCAAGCTGAGATAGATCCGACACTACCACATCGAAAGTACCAATAGCGTCATCAACATCTGTCGAATGTATTTCTGCTTTGGATATATTGACTTCAGAGGAAGAAAATGAATTTGTAATGCTTGATAGAATTCCGGGTCTATCAGTACAAGTCACCAATATTCTTGCGGGTCTTGATCCTTTGAATTTGCTATCCCAATCAACATCAATTCTTCTTGCATGATCGACTTCAAGAAGTTTTGGGCAATCAATTCTGTGTATAGTTATTCCTTTTCCACGTGTTATGTATCCTACTATATCTTCCCCGGGTAAAGGGGAGCAGCAATTTGCAAATCTTATCATTACATCATCATAACCGCGGACTAAAACCCCGCCATCACTAGAGCTCGTAATAGCCTTTATTATTTTTTCAATTCTTTCTTTGTCTGTCGCTGAGTCCAACTTTTCTGCAGGAGTCACTCTTTTAAGAAGGTCATTAGCTGAAATCTTGCCGAAGCCTACCGCAACATACAAATCGTTTACGTCCTTGAATTTTAGTTCTGACAAAGCTTTTGAAAACTCGCCCTTTTTCAGCATCTTATGAAAATCAAGCCCGCCTTGTTTAAATTTTCTCTCACAGATGGATTTCCCAACTATCTCGGACTGTTTTCTCTCCTCAGTTCTTAGCCAAGTGCGGATTTTTGTCTTAGCGCCCGAAGTAACTACGAATTTTAGCCAATCCCTGTTAGGATGTTGTTCTTTTGAAGTAACTATCTCAACAGTATCGCCAGTCTTCAACTGATGATTTAGCGACACTAATTTCCCGTTAACATTTGCCCTGGTACATTTATTTCCAACTTCGGTGTGTACCGAATACGCAAAATCCACGGGAGTAGCCCCGGTCGGAAGTTCTTTAAGATCCCCATTAGGAGTAAAGACATAAACGACATCCGCAATCAGCTCTCCCTTAATCGCCTCCATATATTCCGTAGGATCTTTAATGTCCTTCCATTCCAGAAGCTGTCTCAAGGTAGCATATATCTCATATGTACCTACGCCGTCCAGTTTGCCCTCTTTATACTTCCAATGCGACGCTACACCATACTCCGCAACCTCATGCATAGCGCGCGTTCTTATCTGTATCTCCATTCTTTCCCCAAAAGGCCCTATGACCGTTGTATGAAGTGACTGATACCCATTTCCTTTAGGAAGAGCAACATAATCCTTAAATCGTCCGGGAACGGGTTTCCAGGAAGCGTGAACCGCTCCAAGCGTCTCGTAACACTCTTTTAGGGAATCCGTAATAAGCCTAAACGCCATTACGTCATAAACATTTTCAAATTCCAGGTTCTGTTCCTGCATTTTTCTATAAATGCCGTAAATATGTTTAAATCTGCCCGTAATTTCAGGGTTTAAATCAAATTCCGAAAGTTTATTAGAAAGGATAGTCTGGGCTTCCTCCACATGCGCTTCCCATACCTTTTTTCCCTTGGAAATCTGCCTGGAGAGCTTTTTATACTCCCCCGGATTTAAAAACCTAAAAGATAAATCCTCAAGCTCTGTAGTAACCCAATTTATTCCGAGCCTATGTGAGAGAGGGGCATAAATATCAAATGTTTCACTGGCTATTCTCTTTTGCCGATCCGGGGAGAGATGCTCCAGAGTTCTCATATTATGTAGTCTGTCGGCAAGCTTGATAAGGACCACCCTTATATCCTTTGCCGTTGCCAATATCAATTTCCTAAAACCCTCAGCCTGGCGCTCTATCTTGGAGGTATAGGAAATCTGTCCTATTTTTGTAACGCCCTCTACAAGTAAAGCTATTTCTTTGCCGAACATAGACTCAATTTCCTCGGATGTGGCAAGAGTGTCCTCGACAGTGTCATGTAGAAGTCCGGTAATTATGGAAGAAACATCAAGCTTCATTTGAGCGAGGATTCCGCATACTTCCAGTGGGTGGCTAAGATAGGGCTCACCCGAGCTCCGCTTTTGACCGGAGTGCACCTTTGCAGAGTAAACATAGGCCTTCTTTATCATCTCCACATCTTCATCACTTAAGTAAAGATAGGAATTAACCTTGTCAATTATGTCATTGAGCCTAATCATTTTCTTCTGCTAACAAATTTGACTTTACCTTCTCCAATATCCTTTTACTTTCACATCTTGCTGAAACTATTATTGAAAATAAAGACTCAAGCGCTTCATCCAATTCATCATTAATTATAATATAGTCATATTCTTCCAAAATAGAGGGTTCCATCTCTTCTCTCGCACGTTTAAGCCTTTTATCGATATCAATATCCCCATCACTACTTCTTTCAATCAACCTCCGCTCCAGTACCTTGAGAGCAGGAGGCAAAACAAAACAAAAGACAGCCTCAGGATATTTTTTTCTTATTTGACTAGCCCCTTGTACATCTATGTCAAGAAGCAGATCTACACCTGAGACCCGCGCATTCTCGAACTCATCCACCGGGGTTCCATACAAATTGCCGTGCACCAGAGCATGTTCGATAAAACGTTCCTCATGAACCATCTTTTTAAATTCCGCCTCAGAGATAAATTTATAATCCTGCCCGTCAACCTCGCCGTCTCTGGGCTTTCTAGTTGTACAAGATACTGAGAATCTCAGATTATCGAGCTTACCCAAAACACTTTTTGCAAGTGTAGTTTTTCCACCCCCTGAAGGGCCTGAAACTATAAATGGAATTCCTTGTCTCATATTTAATCCACTTAATTCCTTTTTAAGCAGGATATCCTGCTTATGCTGAATCTACTGAAAATTTTAACTTATTATTAATTTTAGGACACTTATTGATATTTTTCAATAAAGATGGGAGGTTGGCATCAGATTATTTTCGTGATTTATTAATCTCATCAACCACTTTTTTAACATCCTGTGACCTATCTTTGTTTAAAACTAAAATTGAATCCCCTGACTCTACAACAACCAAGTCTTGTACACCAACCAGCGCTATTAGCTTATCCGCACCAAAAACTAAACACCCGGAGGAATCAATAGAAACAGCGTTACCTCGAACAATGTTTTCACTCTCATCGCTCCTCAAATATTCATCAAGCGCTTTCCAGCTCCCTACATCACTCCATGGAAAACTAATAGGTACAACAAGAGTATTTTCAGAATGCTCTAATATTAACTTATCTATCGACCCGCCGGATATCCCGCCATAGAATTTAGAGACAGCATCTGACTCGGATAAGCTGCCAATATTATTTAAAATTTCATCAAAATGATTATACCACTCCGGGATAATGTCGGAGAATGCGGAAATGATGGACGAGGTCTTCCATATGAATATGCCGCTATTCCAATAATATCCTCCCTGGGCTATAAAATGAACCGCAGTCTTCAAATCAGGCTTTTCCGTAAACCTTTCAACTCTTAATGCGCTGTAGTTCTCCGATGAGGCGAGCGTATCATCCGGTCCCTTAATATAACCATAACCCGTCTCAGGCATGGCAGGTGTAACGCCCAGAGCTACTAAGGGGCATTCACCGTTATCAAGCTTTGTCTCAGCTACCTTCGCTGCAAAACCAAGAGCTTCCCTAAATTCTTTGCCGTCTCCCACCACATGATCCGCCGGCAGTACGACCGTTATAGAGTCGTCATTAACTTTTTTAATTTTGAGAGTTCCGTAAGCAATACATGGGGCCGTATTTCTTCCATAAGGCTCAAGAATTAAATTTTCTTCTGGAAGCTCCGGAATATGCTCCAAGGTCTGCTCAGCATATACGTCTCCCGTTACTATATATATCCTCTCAATAGGGATTAAAGGAAGTATCCTATCTACGGTTTGTCTAAGAAGCGACTTTTCCCCCGTAAGAGAAAGAAACTGTTTGGGCCTTGATTTGCTGCTTAGAGGCCAAAACCTCTTCCCTTCTCCCCCGGCCATTATTAGAGCATAGAGTTCCATAGCTAAATAGTAATTGGACTTAGAGTATTTCTCAAATTATGGATCCCGCCTCAGAACAAATCTTCTAACTCTTCTACAGAAATGGCTTTTAAACTTTCTACTATCAATTCTGCTTCCGACAGCTTTTCCGCAGTATAGGAATTTGTGATAGCTAGACATTTCATACCGGCTGAATGCGCAGCTTGTATTCCGGAGGTGGAATCTTCTATTACCAAACACTCATGAGGCGAAATTGTTTCAGAAACTGAATCCAGATTATTTAGTCTTCTAAGCGCCTCTATAAAAACTTCAGGATCAGGTTTGCAGTTTATGACCTCATCGGCACTGACGATAATTTCAAAGTGCTCCCTTAATCCCACGGACTCAAGTATTTCTATAATCTCGCTCCTAAGAGCGCCTGATCCAATTGCCAATGGATATTTACCGCTAATCCTAGAGATAAACTCCGGCACACCTTCCAAAACGAGAATATTCCCCTTTAGAACATTCTCGAAATGCTCTGACTTTCTATTTATAAAATCAGATATAAGCGCCTCATCATGCTCAAAGTTTCTATCTTTTAGTAATTCCCTAAAAAGGGTTTTATCGTCATAAGCGAGATAGTTCGCAAAATAGTCTTCATCTGAAAGCTCAATTCCCTTCTCAATGAACGTTAACTGAAAAGCCTTAAGATGAAGGTGTTCCGTATCCGCAATGACACCGTCAAAATCAAAAATAATTGCCTTTAACATTATATTACGATTCCTTATATGGCAGTTAATACAAAGTAATCTACATTATGATATTGAAATGAAAATAAGCCCGAAGAAAAACTTATCTTTATTTAAGTTTTCTATAAGCACAAATTTAACCGACCGTACAGAAATATATATTTGATAAGACAGAATTTTTGTGCATCTTTTAAACTTGAGCTACATCTAATAGTTAAATGGAGCATATTATGGACTCACAAGAGTGCGCTAAAGTTTTAAAGGCCCTTGCTGACAATACCCGTCTTAGAATCCTTGAATATCTTTTCAATGGAGAATCCTCAGTTTCTGAGATCTCAGATAATATCAACGCTGATTTCTCTCAGGTATCACATCATCTGGGTGTACTTAGAAACTCAGGGCTGGTAATAGACAAAAAAGACGGGAAGTTTGTAATGTATAAACTCCATCCAGTATTTTATAAACAAAAAAACAAAAGAAGAAAAGTGCTTGATTTTAATTGTTGCAGCGTAGAATTTAGCCAATTAATAGATATGAGAAAAAAGGAAACTTAGTTTTACCGTTCATTCCGACATTGATAGATGTATCGGAATGAAATACTTCTTAAAAACACAAATTAGGTAATATTTTCCTATAGAGCAACTTATTTAGGGAGGCTTTAAATAAATGCAGAAGTCAGAGAACACCAGAGAATTCGTCAAAGATTACTACGGCAAAGCGGCGCAAGAACCCAAGGAGGATCTTTGTTGTCCCACCAGCTACCCCACAGAAGACATTGCTCATATCCCCGTGGAGGTAATAGAGAGATTTTATGGATGCGGAAGTCCAATGAGCCTAGCTGGGATAAAGCAGGGAGAAGTTGTAGTAGATTTGGGCTCTGGAGCCGGGATAGACTGCTTTATTGCTGCAAAAAAAACCGGAGCTAACGGACACATCATCGGTGTGGACATGACCGATGACATGCTCAAAGTCGCTAATGAAAGCAAGAGCGAAGTCTCCTTAAACCTGGGCTATGATATTGTTGAATTCAGAAAAGGCTTTCTAGAGGAAATACCCGTCGATAACAAATCTGTGGATCTCATAACATCCAACTGTGTAATCAACCTCTCCCCTGATAAAAGAGAAGTATTTAAAGAGATGATCAGAATTTTAAAAGACCACGGTAGAATCGTAGTATCAGACATCATCTCGTCTCAAAAAATTCCTGAAAGTATAAGAGAGAATGAGCAGCTTTTAGGAGAATGTATAGCAGGCGCCTTGACGGAGGATCAATTCTTGTCTTACTTAGAGCAGGTCGGTTTCTACGGCATAGAGGTGCTTAACAAAACATACTGGAAAAATATTGAGAGCATAGATTTCTGCTCAATTACGGTAAGAGGCTACAAGTTTGAAAAAACTGCCGGCTGTGTATTTATCGGCCAACACGCGGTTTATAACGGTCCCTTCAAAGTAATAATTGATGAAGAGGGTCATGTATTTCCAAGAAACCAGGCCGTTGAAGTCTGCACGGACACCGCTAAGAAACTTTCAGAGATACCATACAAAGGCATGTTTACAATCTTAGAGCCTGATAAGAATTCCCGTGAGGTCTCTTGTTGCTCGCCGAGCGCTACTAATGGCAACAGCGAGAGTTGCTGTTAAAATAATGGATAAAACACGGTAACGGAGGCTAGATATGGATTATTTTGACTCAAAGGACTTAAAACGCTTTCCTGAAATGGGAAAGTTTAGCAAAGATTTGATGAAGAAATTCTTTGATTACTACAATTCGGCGGTAGGGGAAGACGGCGCTCTTTCAAAAAGGGAAAAAGCCCTGATCGCTCTTGCCGTCTCACACGTCAAACAATGCCCTTACTGCATCGACGCGTACACTACGGAGTGCCTGGAGTCAGGAGCCGATCCGGAGCAGATGACCGAAGCTATTCATGTAGCAGCATCTATGGAAGCGGGGATTACGTTAATTCACGGAATTCAAATGCATAATGCGCTAGAAAGAAACGGAGCGCTTTAATTCTTCGTATATATAATTAAGACCAAACAGGAAACGGTCTTAATAAGATAACAGGAGTTTTAATGTCACAAGTTACTGTTCTTAAGCAAAGAGATATTGCCCAAGATAGAGGGGATGAAGCTAAATATGACTTCTACAAAACCCTCGCTCAGAAAAACATTGATCTCGCTGCGCAAAAAATAGAAACGCTCCAAATCAATATAACAAAACTATGTAACCAGACTTGCGTTCATTGCCATGTGGACGCCTCACCTAAAAGAAAAGAGCAAATGGATTTAAAATCGGTGGAGCGCTGTCTTGAAATACTCGCGTTAAATGATTCGATAAAAAAACTGGATATTACAGGCGGGGCGCCAGAATTAAATCCCCACTTTGATTACCTGGTTACCGAGGCAAGAAAATTAGACAAACATGTGATGGCAAGACACAATCTGACCGTCACATTGGACGGTAACCCCGCAACTGGTGAGAGCAAGGAGTATCTGCCTGAATTTTATGCGGAAAATAAAGTAGAGGTTATCTCTTCGCTTCCCTATTACCAGGAATACTTCACAGATAAACAAAGGGGCCAAGGCGTATTTGAAAAGAGTATTGAGTCAATCTTGCTACTTAACGCACAGGGGTTTGGAAAAGAGGGGACGGGACTGATTTTAAATTTCGTCTATAATCCGGTAGGCGCATTCCTTCCCGCATCACAACAAAGCCTGGAGGCAGATTTTAAACGCGAGCTTAATAAAAAATACGCCATAGAATTTAATAACCTCTTTGTAATTACCAATATGCCTATCAATAGATTCAAACAGCAATTAAAAAAATTAGATGTCTACGATGACTATATGACTAAGTTGGTAGACGCCTTTAATCCTTCCTCAGCACAAGGGGTAATGTGCCGCTCCCTGATAAGCGTTAGTCACGACGGGAGAATATACGACTGTGATTTCAACCAAATGCTCGAGATGGATATTGTAGTTGACCATGAACCTATGACCATCTATAATTTTGATTACCAAAAACTACTGAGTAGAAAAATAATGTTCGGATCCCATTGTTTTGGGTGTACTGCCGGTTCCGGAAGTAGCTGCGGCGGCGCAACGGCTTGATTTCCTAAAGCCAAATCACATTTCCATATACCAAAGCCAATGACCAATAACACCAAAAAAAACACTCTTATCATATTCCTCAAATACCCGGAAGCCGGAAAAGTAAAAACCAGGCTTGCAAAGGATGTAGGGGCCCTGAGAGCGGCAGAAATTTACTCAGAAATGTCAAAAGAAATCATCGAGAATCTCTTAGATGCCGGCAGTTATCGTACAATTATTTTCTATGATCCGCCTGAGAAAGAAAACGAGATCAGGAACTGGCTTGGAGACAAACAATGTCCAATAACTCCTCAGGCCGGTGAAACCCTTGGAGACAAAATGGCTGATGCGTTCGCACAGGTTTTTTCTTCCGGGTCTGACAAGGCGGTCATTATAGGTACTGACTGTGTTGATGTTTCATCCAAAACGATAACTCAAGCAATCAGCTCTCTTAACAATGTAGACGTAGTCTTGGGCCCGGCCGAGGACGGCGGTTATTACCTGTTGGGACTAAATAGCCACATGCCCGAAATCTTCCGGGAGATAGAGTGGAGCACTGACCGTGTGCTCAATCAAACACTTGAAAGGATAAAAGAGAAGAAACTTAATTATGAGTTACTAAAAACCTTAAAGGATATCGACACCCTGGATGACTTAAACGCTCAAACTCGGAGTTTTGGTAGAACTGCGGAGGGCAAATGTTAATTATTTATCTGTTGGTTGCAGCTGTCTTTCTACTTTCATTTGCAAACGGCGCAAACGATGTCTCCAAAGGGATTGCCACATTGGTTGGAAGCGGGGTTACAAGTTATAGAAAAGCCATAATATGGGGCACCGTATGGACTGTAGTGGGCGGACTTATTGCATCGGTATTTGCACTTGAATTAGTAAGAACATTCTCAGCGGATGGAATTATAAAATCTACAATCGATTTAAATCAGAGCTTTCCAATAGCTATTAGTTTAGGAGCTTTCGCCTGGGTAATTATTACGGCAAGAACCGGGCTTCCGGTCTCGACAACTCACTCGATTGCAGGCGCAATATGCGGAGCAGGCATAGCAGCAGTGGGTTTTGACGGGATAATATGGTCATTTTTAGGAATGAAAATATTCCTTCCTCTATTATTTAGCCCCTTATTGGCATTGGGCATTTCCTGGCTTATTACACCATTGATCATAAGACTTTCCTCTCGTCTTCATCGCTACTGTTTATGTCTTGAGGTTAAAGAACCCGTGACATTGAGAGCAAACATAGGGGAATCTGCTGCAACCTTGTCACAGGTAGCAACACTTCCAGAAACAAAAGTGATGGCATCTCAAAAAGAAAATTGTGAACAATCTCTGGACTCTTCTCATAAATTTGAGGTTCTGGACATTTTACATTGGCTATCAGCAGCAATGGCCAGCTTTGCTCGAGGATTAAATGACGCCCCTAAAATTGCTGCCCTTGCATTGGGGGCGGGAGCGCTCGGCGCGCATCTGCCGATCTCAACTTCATTCATAATTGTCGCAATTGCCATGGGCATGGGAAGCATATTAGCCGGACTAAAAGTAACACAAACACTTTCAGAGAAAGTTACTCCCATGACTTCGCAAGAGGGCTTTGCGGCCAACCTCACAACTTCAGTTCTCGTTACCTTAGCATCTCGGTTTGGCATGCCGGTCTCAACTACTCATGTATCAAGCGGTGCCATATTCGGAATTGGACTTAAACATGGAAAGAAAACTGTTAAATGGAGGACTGTACTAGAGATGATTTTTGCCTGGATTATTACTCTTCCCGTAGCAGCCCTTCTGGCGTACATTATTTTTTGGATCATAAATTAACTTAGTATTGCCGGGAAACGCAGTTAATATTATTTAACGGAGTTGAAATGAGAAATAAAACCTTAATAACTATAACTTTTTTAAGTCTACTGCTTTTAATAGCATCATGCGATCAGCAAACAGGGGCATCTAACGCAGATCTTGGGCCTCCTTTAGCCAAAAACTTTTCACTCGAATCGGTTAAAGAGAAGAAGGAAATAAGCCTTGAAAACTTCAAAGGTAAACCTGTTGTAGTAAATTTCTGGGCAACTTGGTGCGGTCCATGCAAACTGGAGATGCCGTTTTTTGAAAAGACCTGGAGAGAGTATAAAGACAAAGGGGTAATTTTTATAGGAATTGATGTTATGGACGATAAGGATAGCGCCATAAAATTTATGGACAAGCTTGGAATTTCATATATCAACCTGTACGACCCATCGGGAAAAACTTCAAACTCGTACGGAGTCGTTGCGCTGCCCGCAACATTCTTTATAGATAAAAATGGAAATATAATCGTAAAACATTATGGATCTTTTTTAGGCGATGAAGCGGAGAAAAAATTCAAAAGTTACTTAAAGGAAATTATCGAATGAACCCCTCTGAAGTAGTACAAGTAAGCTGGCTGTTCGCTTTCTTGGCCGGTGTAATCTCTTTTCTTTCGCCCTGTGTCCTTCCACTAATCCCGGGCTATGTCTCAATGGTCTCAAAAATGTCATTTGAAGAACTTACAGATGGGGGAATGGAAGGAAAAGCAACCAAGATATTCCTCCCGAGTCTGCTTTTTGTACTTGGATTTTCATTTGTATTTGTTTCCCTTGGAGCGGGCGCCTCATTTGTGGGCAATTTTATCCAGGAAAACAAGGTGCTGCTCCTTCAAATTTCAGGGGTGATAATAATTTTATTCGGTTTATTTTCAATGGATGTCATAAAAATTCCTCAACTATACCGAGAAAGGAGACTAAACATCCCCGAAGGTAATCTGGGGCTGGCCGGCACATTCCTTTTAGGAATAGCCTTCGGCTTTGGATGGACACCCTGTGTTGGACCAATACTGGCTTCAATTCTTCTTTACGCGAGCACATCTGAAGGGGCGGGAAAAGGGGCCGCGCTTTTATTTGTCTACTCAATTGGACTCGGTCTTCCGTTTATACTCACAGGACTGGCTCTTTCTAAGGCCTTGACTGCCTTTGGGTGGATAAAGCGGCATTATAATTTATATAAAATTATAGTGGGAGGAACGTTGATAGCCGTAGGTTTACTGATGCTGACAAATAACCTCTTCTACCTAAATATTTACGGACAAAGATTTCTCGATTTTATAGGACTCGACTTTTGGAAAACTTTTTAACACCAAAACTAACACGTCTGCAAATTACGCCAACGGCCTTTTCTAAATAACCAGCTGTAAAAATACCCGAGATTTTAGTAAATATATTAGGATATTGTATTATTCATACTGTGAAGAAAATCAACAAACTCCGGGATAGCAGTCCCGCAAACTTAGAGCTATCAGAGAATCTAGTCCACATATGGAAAGCTAGAATATATGACTCCGTCTTAGATATAGAGAAGCTGCATATGGAAATCCTATCTCAAGAGGAGAAGCAAAGAGCCTCCAGACTAAGATCAGCTAAAGATAGAATGAGGTTTATAGTCTCACGTTCATTGTTAAGAAAGAGCCTTAGCCATTATTTAGACGCGTCTCCATCTGAAGTAAGGTTTACTTACAATAAATACGGAAAACCCAATATTGACCCCGAATATCATCCGGAGAACATAAGATTTAATTTATCTCATTCTGAGGACCTGGCACTTTATGCCATAACTCAAAATAGAGAAATTGGAATTGATGTGGAATACATTAGAAAGGTAAACAAAGCTGATAAAATTGTGAGCAGGTTCTTTTCAAAAGAAGAAGGTGAGTTTTATCACTCACAGCCCAACAAGAAGAAGAACTGGGCTTTTTTTACTCTTTGGACCCGCAAGGAAGCATATTCAAAAGCAAGGGGGATGGGAATAGGGCTTCCAACTAAGGAATTTGATCTGCAATTAGTCCCTCCTGATATTGAGCATACCGACCATATTCAAATGAAAAATAAAGATTCGAAATGGTCGCTCATTAATATCGAAATTGACTCTGACTATCTAGCGGCTCTGGCCACAGAAGGCAATGATTTCGAGATTAGTTATTGGAAATTTGATGATACCTGACAACAGCAATAAAACGACTTAACAGCATAACTACTTCCAGTTATAATTACAGATTCTTTAATTCTGGGCTGTATATTCCAAGTGACTGCAACTATTTAGATTGACTACTCGTCATATAATTTTATAATAGTTGCTTATATTTTTTGGAGGTCCGATCAGCGTGCCGATATTTGAATATAAATGTCTTGATTGCAGCAAGGAGTTTGAGACTTTTGTCATAGACGCTGATGACAAAATTATGTGCTATTCTTGTAACAGCAAAAATCTAGAGAAACTATTCTCTCCTTTTGGAATAAAGGCGAATGGCGAAGTAGCCTCAGCCGATATATACAGCGGCGCTTGCGGATGCACTCCCGTAAGCTGTGGATGCAGCGTGAGAAATTAAAAAGATATAAATTCATTATATACATTCGAATCCAATTTGAATTATATAACAACGGAGGATTCTAATTTAATGTCAAACCCGGCTGATAAAGACAAGGATATAAAACAAGCCGCTCTTGAATACCACAGTAGTGGTCAGAAAGGGAAAATTGAAGTAGTCCCCACCAAGCCGTGCTTAACGCAGTGGGACCTTTCACTGGCCTATTCTCCTGGTGTGGCTGAACCTTGTTTGGAGATTCATAAGGATCCGCACAAAGTATATGAATATACTAACAAGGGAAACCTTGTTGGTGTGGTTTCAAATGGAACTGCAGTTTTGGGTCTTGGAAATATAGGCGCCTTAGCCGGAAAGCCGGTTATGGAAGGAAAGAGTGTCCTTTTTAAGAGGTTTGCCGGGATAGACGCATTTGATATTGAGATCAGCGCAACCGATCCTGATGAAATCATAAAAACCGTTAAATACCTAGAGCCTACTTTTGGAGGCATTAATCTTGAAGATATAAAGGCTCCGGAGTGTTTCTATATAGAGACGGAATTAAAAAAGCAGACAGATATACCTATTTTTCATGATGACCAGCACGGCACCGCTATTATCTCAGGCGCGGCCCTATTAAACGCTTGTGAGATAGTGAATAAGGACATGGGCAAACTTAGGATAACATTTAACGGCGCGGGGGCATCGGCCATAGCGTGCGCGGAATTTTTTATCACTCTGGGCGCAAAAAGAGAAAATATTATTATGTGTGACAGCCGAGGGGTTATTTATAAAGGAAGAGAAGAAAACATGAACCCTCAAAAAGAGGGATTTGCAGTCGATACAAAAGCAAGAACATTAGCGGATGCTATGAAGGGAGCCGATGTATTTGCCGGATTGTCGTCAGGCGGCGCCGTTAATCAAGAAATGGTTAAATCAATGGCCAATGATCCGATCATTTTCGCAATGGCTAATCCCGATCCTGAGATATCATATCCGGACGCTAAGGCTGCCAGAAAAGACGTTATTATGGCCACGGGCAGATCAGATTACCCTAATCAGGTTAATAATGTTCTGGGATTTCCTTTTATATTCAGAGGGGCACTCGATGTCAGGGCGAAAGCTATTAATGAGGAAATGAAGATTGCGGCGGCATATTCTTTAGCTAACTTAGCTAAAGAGGGTGCTGATGAAAATGTTGCAAAAGCTTACGGGGAAAAAAGTTTTGAATTTGGACGTGAATACCTAGTCCCCAAACCATTTGATCCTCGAGTTCTAGTTTGGGAGTCGGTAGCAGTTGCCGAGGCTGCAATGAAATCTGGCGTTTCCAGAATACAAATCGACATTGACGAATACAGAGAGGACTTAGAGAAAAAGGTTCAAGAGAAATTAAAGAGATGGAGCATTAAGTAGTTTTTCTTTAACGGCGAGTAGGGATTTGTCACAAAACAGCCCAGAGCAAAACAAGCACAAAAAACTCCGAACAGCTCTATTATCCATTACTGTATCTATAGTCTTAATTATAGTGAAGTTAGTGTTCGGGTTTATAACCAACTCCGTCAGTATACTGGCCTCAGCGGTAGATTCCTTTCTCGATCTTTCAGCATCATCTGTAAATTACTTTTCCATCAAAAAGTCTGAGAAACCCGCAGACCATGATCACAGATTCGGACATGGTAAAGCAGAAGGACTAGCGGGCCTATTCCAGTGTTTTGTAATAGGGGTTTCCTCTCTTTATCTAATCTATTTATCTGTAGAAAGACTCATAAACGGCGGCAATCTTCAAGATCTTAATCTGGGGATAGTCGTCATCGCGTTCTCTATCATAGTGAGCTTCGTATTAGCCAGATACATTAAAAGGGTTTCTAAAGAAACCGATAGCATAGCGCTAAGCGCTGACAGCCTGCACTATCAATTTGATGTTTATACAAATATAGGGATTGTTCTGGCGCTTATTATAATCAAATTTACGGATCTCAGTTTGATAGACCCCATAATCTCAATAATTATAGCGGTCTTAATTATGTGGTCTGCCAGGGGTATTGTAATGCAGTCACTCAATATACTTATGGATAAAGAGCTTCCGCTAGAGGTAGTTTCACAAATAGAAGAGATGATAATGAAACACCGCCCGGAAGTTAGAAGCTTTCATAAGTTGAGAACACGAAACGCCGGATCAGTAAAATTTATCGAATTCCATGTAGTTATGGATTACGAGCTCACTTTTGTAAAATCGCACGAGCTTGCAGAGGATATAATTAAAGAAATTGAAGCTGAAATACCAAACGCGGAAGTTACAGTTCATGTAGACCCCGACGAACATCCTGATTATTCATAACTCCCCATACTCTATCAGAAATATTCTTCTTGATTTCGTTAATCCCATGAGAAATAATTAGAAAAGTGGGCGTAGAATAAAATAATTGAAACCATTATTTTGAACTATGGGTTTATATATACATAAGCTGTTTTAGGAGAAAATTGAGATGAAGAAACTAATAATTTCAGCTTTTGTTATCTTAGCCTTTGTAATAGCCGCCCCACTGACAAGCCTTGCAAAGAATTACCAGGGCGGCGGTCATGGTTACAGTGGACAGGGGAATAACTACGGTGGTCAGGGCAGAAACTACCGCGGTCATAACAAAAACTATGGCGGTCACAACAAGAACTACGGCGGTCACGGCTATAAACGCAGCAGATATAACAATAACCACGGCGGCAGACATTATTATGGTAACAGAGGATACTACAGACCTTACCGACACAGGCATCACAATTCATACTATAGACCATATTACAGACCCTACGGATACGGATATGGATACGGTTACAGACCATATGCCTATTATCCGCAGCCCTACTATCCATATGTTCCTTTCGCACTAAATCTCGGGTTCATTTTCCATTAAATCAAAAAGTGAATTGATATAAAGAGGGATTTACATATATGAGAACAATATCTATCTTAAACTTCTCAGTATGTAAATCCTTTTTTTTAGACATAAGTTGTTTTATTAATTTCGGGTAGGTAGTCTTTGAGACTCTTCTTTAGTAAATCCAGGATTAGTAAGGAAATAATTTTATCTCATGATAAAAGCAGTCATATTCGATATGGACGGTGTGATGATTGACAGCGAGCCTCTTTGGGAAAAGACAGAAAGAATTCTGCTTGCTCGAAGAGATATTGAATACACCCCTACATATAGAGACCAGATAGTGGGCCTTAACCAGAATGATTCAGGCAAATTACTCGTTGACACATTTGAGCTCAAGGAAAAAGTGGAAGATGTTATATCTGAAAGAGTTGAGATATTAACTGCAATATACGAAGAAGAGCTCGAAGTTGTCTCTGAGCTAATTCCACTCTTAGAGGATCTTCGAGACAATCAGTTCAAGCTAGCAGTAGCTTCAAGCTCACCGCTTAGAGTTATTAATTTTGTTTTAGACATGTTTTCTCTTCATGAGTACTTTCCAATAGTAGTATCCGGAGAGTGTACTGATGACGGAAAACCCCATCCCGCAATTTACCTGCATACCGCCGACAGATTGGAAGTTGAACCCTCTGAGTGTGTAGCAATAGAGGACTCGATAAACGGCGTCAGGTCTGCAAAGGCAGCCGGCATGTACTGTATTGCCGTTCCGGATAAAAGATTAAGCCAGGAAGAATTCCAGAACGCGGACTTAATAGTTTCAAATCTGAGCAAAATCAGCCCGGACTTAATCAATTTCTTTGAGTAGATCTATGACAAGCTTCAGTCAGCGAAAGCTAAATATCCCTGCACTATAAGCCCTAAAGGTGGGAATATCCAGAGAATACCGAGCCAGCTCGGTTTGCCCATTTTCTCGGCTATTTTCATCCACACTATTATAGCTACTACAATATTTACCAAAGGGATAAGGAACAGTATCAGCCACCAGCCCGGTTTGTCCGCTATCTTACACATAAGGTAAAGATTAAGTATGGGAATCCACGCGAACCAAGAATTCTCGGTATTGGTTTTATTCGCTATTACCATCAAGGTATATGCTATGTAAACATAAATAACTATATAAAGTTAGACAGCAAAAGATTCATCCATTACTTTACCCTCCTATATGAGAACTGAGTGATATAAAGACATTATCTCACTGATATAATGTCTGTGTCAAGAATAAAATTTACAACCTACCCTTTGTAGGCGGAGCCATAAACTCGGGTCCGACCGGGTCTTTAATTGTTTCTGACAATATATTATCTATCTCTTCAAAAGCGCTCTCATCCAAAGACCACCCGAAGAAATCATCTAGTGGTTCCAGCTGAGAAGGCCGGCGAGCTCCCCATAGCGCTATATGAGAATCCGCTTTGTCCAGTATCCAGCGCATAGCCAGGTGTATTACCCGTTTATTGTAGTTCTCTTGTGCAAATTCGTCCAATTTTTGGACGGCGTTTAAATATTGCTCAAACCTTGGATGCTTAAACTTTGGGTCGACCTTTCTGATATCATCTCCTTCAAACGTCGTTTGAGAGGTCATCCTTCCGCTCAAGAGTCCTCTACATATTGAGCCGTAGAGCAGCATAGTAATCCCGTGTTCCTCACAATAAGGAATTATGTCATCTTCTATTCCGCGCTCAAATAAATTATAGGGAGGTTGAGACGTATGTAGAGCAGCAATGTCGCGGAAAGTATCCATATGTCCGCAAGTATAATTGCTCACCCCTATCGCCCTAATTTTACCGCTGTTGTGAAGCTCTTGCATAGCCTCTGCCGCCTCTTCAAAAGGGGTCTCAAAATCAGGCCAATGTATCTGATATATATCGATATAATCGGTCTGTAAGCGTTTCAAAGAATCTTCAACTTCCTTATAAATACGAGACTTAGTGGAGTTCCGGTAGATCTTTCCGGAAGTCCAGTCAAGTCCCGCTTTTGTGGCTAATATGATCTTATCTCTACCGCCGTACTCACAAACAGCTTTACCTACAATTTCTTCTGATCTGCCGAACCCATAGATGGCAGCCGTATCTATTAATGTAATCCCCTTATCTAGTGCTGTATGTATTGTGTCAATAGACTCTCTCTCTTCGCTACCTCCCCAAAGCCAGCCCCCGATAGCCCATGCTCCCAATCCTATTTGAGAGGACTCAATATCAGTCCCTTTTATTTTTACAAACTCCATAATCTTCTCCTTAATTCTAAATCACTCTTTAGGCTTTATTTCTATCATGTCTTTTAAAAGCCTCCTGACTTCCCGATATGACGGCAAGTTAAATCTTGCCTTGGTCGGGCCAAAACCGACTTTAATAGAATATGCCCACTGTGGAAGAACTTCATAAATGTCTTCATCAGTCAAGTCATCTCCAACTGACAGTATGAAATCCCATCTCGCCTTAGACATCAGATGCATAGTAGCTTTTCCCTTATTTATTCCGGTATTCTTAACCTCAATCACTTTATTCCCTTCCAGTACACCAACATTTAAATTGGCTGTAATGTGTAAAAGCACATCCTTAAGCTCCCCTACCCTTACAATAGATAATGCAGGGTCAACTTTACGGAAATGCCATACAAGAGAGAAATCCTTTTCCTCAATAAAGGAACCCGGCGTTCTATCGACAAATACTTCAAGAATTGGTCTAATCTCAACTTTCCATTCATCAGAGAGCATCTCGAGGGTTTCCCAGGATTTTTTTTCCTTTATCCATACCCCGTGTTCTGCAACTAAAGCATTTGACACCTTTGAAACCCACCTGTCCAAGGTTTTCCTATCCCTTCCGCTTATTATTACAACTTCATTATCTGAATGGCGGGATAAAGAGCCTAGTAAATCCTTTAGTTCACGATCAGGCTTCACTTTTTCGGGTCTTTCATTAAAAGGCATTAAGGTTCCGTCATAATCGAGCAAAAGTAGTGCCTTTTTGCTCCTTTTAAAACTTTCTAAAAGCTTATTTTTCCTGGATTGGGACAGGCTTTTTGAGATGAGCTGTCTTTGAACCTCTTTTATCTGACTTATTCTATCCATAAAATCTTGAGCCCATCTCTTAACATCGTATCGCTCAAGCCTGCCTTGCATACTTTTCATTCTTCGTTTTTGCTCATCTATAGGCATTGTGAGCGCTTGTTTGAGAGCATTGGAAGTTCCTAGCAAATCATTAGGATTAATGATTAATGCTTCGCCGAGCTCTTTCGCAGTGCC
>JAJCZT010000144.1 GCA_029262255.1 Deltaproteobacteria bacterium | reverse complement strand
GGAGTCCCCAGGATAGTATGGCAGTTCATACAAGCTTTTGTTTGGAATAACTGCGCACCTTTCCCTGTAAGTCCGGCTCTTGGAGTCTGTGGTATAACAAGTTCCTGTTTTTGCCATTCGTTAAATTCTTCTTCGGTTTGGGCAATCAACCTTATTCGCATATTGGCGTGCTGAGTGCCGCAAAACTCCGCACAAGCGCCCAGGTATACTCCAGGCTCGCTGGCAGACAGCCATATATGGTTGGGATGTCCGGGGATGGCGTCAATTTTCCTTGCGAGCTCAGGAACCCAGAAGTCGTGTATTACATCAATGGATTCTATTCGAAGCAGCAGATTCTTGCCAACGGGAACATGTACTTCGTTTGCGGTAATTACCCCTGACTTGGGATAGTATATCTCCCACCACCACTGATGCCCGGTCACTACTATATCCGGTTCATGATCCCCTATCGGAGGATCAACAGCCCTCATTGTACTGCATGTAAGCTGGAACAGTACGGCTACAATTGCTATTGGGATTAATGTCCAAACTATTTCTAGCCGTAAGTCGCCAAAATTTTGGAAGGGTTCGCTATTGTCTCCGTGCTGTTTTCTGTAACGGAGAATAATATAAGTTACAGCCACTACTATAATTCCTAGTATCACGACCGATATACCTATAATATAATAGGTCAAATCTGCCATTGCCTCCATTTCGGGAGAACTCGGATTAAATATGCCGCCTAGGTTTTCCATAGTAGATTTCTTGTACTATAATTTCTTCGTTAATTTCTTCGTTAAAGCTTTTTGCTAAAATTTCTTTTTCAAACGGGATCAACTACCCCTTAAGATTGACTACCTATTGAGACCGACTATCCATTAGTGCAGTATAAAGACTTTGATCTAATATTGTCAACCCCTTGCAAAAAGATATGTCTAATTTGCCGAAATTGTTAGATATATAGAATAATAATTTGTGGTATTATGTTGCATATTAGGTTAAGCTCGGCATAATTAAAGTTTAATTTCTCGTTGGTTACATCAGCAAAGAAAACCGAAGCGTATTTTATATGAAAAAATATACCGTCACATTCTTGTTCTCTCTCCTGCCCTTTGTTTTGTTTATGAATTATTCAGTTGCAACCCTCTCTCAAGAAAGCGAGGATGCGCAGCAGCAATTTGAAGATAATACTTCTCTTGAACAGGAATCGGATGAGGCCCCCGCTGCTCTAGATGAGATTCTTGATAACCAGGAGACCAAGAAGCAGGGCCCCTTGGATAGTTCCACTACAACTAAAGATGATTCTGCGGCAACCGAGGATTCTGAGACCCCTGTTGAGGATGAACCGGCAGTCCGCATATCAAAAGTAAAAATCCATGGAGCAAAAGTAGTAACGAAACAACAGATTGAAGAAATTATAGGTACTGAATTCCCTTCTATTAAATTCTGGGTTAAAAAACCTCCGTTTGATGAGGAAGTATTAAAAGACGATATGATAAGGATCCAGAGACTCTATGCTAACAATGGATATTATGACGCTAAAGCAACTTATGATCCTAAATATAATAAAGACGAAACAAGGGTAGAAATTAAAATAACTATAGTAGAGGGAGAACCCGTAATACTGACTGATATCGATCTTAAGATAGAGGGTGATCTCAGTGATAAAGTTAAGAAGCAAATAAATAAATCGGTACCGCTTAAAGTTGATAAGACATTCTCCCCTAACGGATATCAACAAACCAAAGGTGTTATATCCGAGATTCTTTCTAATAACGGATATCCAAAATCAGATATTGAAGGGGAAGCCCTTGTAAATAGAAGGGAAAAATGGGCACGGGCAAAATTTGTTGTTAAACCCGGACTGAGATATAAATTCGGTGTAATGAAGGTAGAGGGTAATGAGGATGTAGCGAGCCACATAGTTGAAAGAGAAGCGGGGTTTAAAGAAGGGGAAATATTCTCTTTAAGCAAAATAAATGAAACACAGGCAAACATCTTTCAATTGGGCCTATTTAGATCAGTTGTTATAGACCCTGTTTATAATGAAGAAGAGCAAATTGCGGATGTAGCAATTGTAGTTAAAGAAAGAAAGCAGGGGTCAGTAAAAATCGGGGGAGGGTTCGGAACAGAGGATAAACTCAGGGGGCAGGTCATATGGACCCAAAGGAACTTCTTTGGGGGAGGTCGAAGGCTCGAGGTGGCCGGCAAATTTTCTTTTATCACTCAAAGGATTGAGACATCTGTAATACAGCCTTTTATAGCCGGCAAGAACTCTGAGCTCTCAGGTACTCTTAATTTTCAAAGAGATGATGTGCCTTCCTTTAAAGGCAGAAGCTTTCTCTCAACAGTGGCGCTGTCAAAAGATTTCTGGAAATATTACTCCGTTTTCAGCTCTTTAAATTTGCAGTTTTCAAGAATACAGGACAGCGCCACTAGAACGCCTGAGGAGAAGAGCAGAGAGAATTTCTTTCTTACTTTTATTAATCTCGGGTTTTCAAGAGATACAACCGACAATATCCTAAATCCTACTCGTGGTACTGTCATTTCCACAGGGCTTGAGTCTTCGTTTACAGCGTTGGGCTCTGATGTTAATTACTTAAAAGGAACAATTGAGCTAAGGGGATATAAGAAGTACCGAGGTATTGTTTTCGCTAAAAAGTTCACAATTGGTGTTATTCAGCCATTTGGCTCAACCCAAACATTAGATGTTCCTATCTTTAAGAGATTCTTTGCCGGTGGTAGTACAAGTATGAGGGGATATCCATTTCAGAAACTTGGGCCCTTGGATGATAAGGACGATCCACTAGGTGGTAATTCACTCCTTGTAGGCAGCTTTGAAGTCAGATATCCGATTTATGGAGATTTTGGCGGTGTAGCTTTTCTGGACTATGGTAACGTCTATACCGACGAATGGAGTTTTCCTCTTCAGGATTTAAAATACGCCCCGGGTCTAGGTTTGAGATACGATACGATTATAGGCCCTGTGAGATTCGATGTGGGTTATGCGCTTAATCCGGAGCCGGGAATAAGAAGAATACAGTTTTTTATAAGTATCGGTCAGGCGTTTTAGAGTATTATGAGGTTTAGTCTCTGCTTTGCTTATATATGAGCTCTAAATCAAAATCCTAGAGGTGTTTTGACGGCAGATTGTTTAGGTCATCTGGTGAATTGGAATCTTTCTTCGGGGGCTCTTCACTATCTTTGGTTTTTTTAGAATCAGCATCATCTCTTTTTGCTTCAAACTCTATAGACTGTTTTAATTCGTCTTTTGCCCTTTCAAGCTCCCTCATCCCTCTTCCAAGAGTTCTTGCTATCTTGGGTATTTCTTTGGGTCCAAGCAAGAGTAGCGCTATTACGAGGACTATTAGTATTTCACCTGTGCCGATTCCAAACATGATTTTCTCAGTATCCCTAAGTTACTCTATAATTATTATCAAAGGCTACCTCATTAAATTTACATGTTCAACAAATCGGGGTAGCCGCTAAAATGATATCTGAGACTATTGTTTTTCATTAGATGTAGTAAAATGATTCGGAGTAAATAAAGAAAAAAATATATTGCAGAGGAGTTTCGGAATGAAAGCGATTCGTTATCATGAAGTTGGAGAAGTTGATGTGCTCAAATACGAGGATGTGCCAACCCCGGAAATAGGGGATGATGAAGTTCTGGTACGAGTGAAGGCCGCTTCACTCAATCATTTGGATTTAAGGCTCAGAGCTGGGAAATCACCAAGACCGGTGGAACTTCCTCATATTGGCGGTATTGACGTGGCGGGAGATGTAGAGGAAGTTGGGAAAAACGTAACTGATATAAAGCCCGGTACGCGTGTTGTTTTAGACCCGACAGTGAGAACACCCAAGGGGCCCTCTGTAATGGGGGTAAACTTTCACGGCGGATTTGCAGAATTCGTGAAATTGCCGGCGGCAAACGTAGTTCCTCTTCCACAGGAAGTATCTTATGATGACGCCTGCGTTCTTCCCATTTGTTACGTAACCGCATGGTATGGTCTCTATGACAGGGGAGGGTTGCAAAAAGATGAGACGGTTCTAATTCACGCAGCTGGGAGCGGTACGGGAAGCGCTGCCGTTCAGGTAGCCAAGGAAAGCGGCGCATATGTAATTGCAACTGCGGGTAGTGATGAGAAGCTAGAGAAGGTAAAAGAGATTGGGGCTGACGCTACGATAAATTATAATACGTCTGATTTTTCAGAAGAGGTTAAAAAGATAACCGAAGGAAAGGGAGTAGATCTTATTTTTGACCAGGTTGGAGCCTCCGCCTGGGAAAACAATCTGAAATCGCTAAAGACAAAAGGAAGATTACTCCTTGTTGGTGTTGTAGGCGGAGGGCAGACAACATTTAATTTCGGCCCTGTGATCATGAGAGATCTGTCTGTGTTGGGAGTTACAGTCTTTAACGCTCCTAGGCAAAATTTAATTAATGTAATCAACTTCGTATCTCTTAACAGATTTAAACCGGTTATAGATAAGAAGTTGCCATTGTCAGAAGCCATACAAGCTCAGAAAATGCTTGAGGATAGAAGTCAGTTTGGGAAAGTGATATTAAATCCGTAGGATCGTGCTGCAGAATTGTTATTTGAAAACTTGGGTTTGGAGTGTTTGAATATCCGGAGTATTAACCTAATACTTTCTCAAAGATTTGAGATAGATCTTTAATATCCGTATCTTCAAACCCATAAGTTTTTGATATGTTATTAACTGATGTCCTACCGCCTGTTTTCCAAATATTAACCAGAAGCTCGCCCGCTTGTCTTGCTCTCCACCACTGCTCATCAAAATTGTCTATTAGATACGCCCTTAGTTGAGGCTCTAAAATGGTAGCTTTAAAAGAGTCTTCCGAGCTTAAGTGAGGTTCGGTATCAAATAAATAATCGTGTTTATTTGCTTTGCAGTGAGTAGCGATCTCCATTATCTCTTTATAAATTTCGGCTTTGTTCTCCTGTCCTTGGTAAAGCGCTGTTTCATATATGAGCTTTGCTGAGAGGATTCTTTCTAACATAAGCCGTCTTAAATATAAAAATTTGAGAAAGTCATTTGCTACATTTTGTTTTAAGTGCTTCTTTATCCATTCAGGTTCAAAAATAAGGTTTTTAAATAACTCTGAGAATAATCCCAGAAGAGACTTTTCTCTCAAATATTTATATTCAAAATGCTCATCTTGTTCAGTGTATCCATAGCTAAGACTCTTACCAAAAGATCCTAAGAAGGATTCATAATCCTCTACACCGCCTTGAGAGTTAGTGGAGATTAGAATTTCGACTCCGGGATTTGAAGCGTAGCATATGCTGTCGGCCACATGTCCTTTTCTTTTCTTTCCGTCAAACATTATTTTAGCTTGTGGGTTTAGACCTGTTTCCTCTAAAATAGCTTTTGCTAGAGAGAAAGGTTTCATTTTTGGGAGCGATCCTAGTTCAAATGAATTAATGAGGTAAAACATGTTATTCAGATTGGCGTCTTTAAGCTTGAGATCCATTTGTTTTAAGAAAAACCATCTCAATAAATCTCTTGAAATATACTCCGTATCTCTAATAAATTCTTTTGCTTTTTCTACGAGTTCTGATGTGTTAAGCCCCTCGACTGTTTCATGCATATGCAAGTAACTTGAAAATCCAAGGTCGTGAGCGTCTTTTTGTTTGTAGGCATATTGCCTTAAATAAAGCTGATTGAGTTTTGATAAGATGGCTTCTCTTTTCTCCAGAATCTCTTGTGTTTCCTGCTTCTTGGATTTTTTCAGTAGCGCCGCTCTAGATGATCTGAAGGGGATTTTAGTCTTGCCTACACTGAATATAGATGAAGCTTCTAAATCTAAAATACCATCCCTTATTTGCGAGGTTTTACTTAAGAGGATAGTTTCGGCCAGAAAACTTGACATAAGTTTTATCCCGTTTCTCTCTTCCTTTGTCTCGGCTCTGGTTTCTTTTAAAGACAAAAAGTTTTCCGGTTCGAGCAGGTCTTGAAAAGATTTCAGTATTCCCGTAATATCGGTTTTGTTTTTTAATCCGGCATAGTTCAAATAGAGCTCCCTACTTAGGGCAATATGTGCCTTCTCGCCTTCTACTCTAATATGTCTGATGGTTTCTTTGCTCATTGTTTTTGTTTCAGGCGCTAAATTATTATAAAAAAGGTTTTTAGTCCTTCATAGGGGTAGTGATATTAATCGACGGTCTCAATTCGTTTAGGTTTGTATATAGGGGCTTTTATGAAGAAAGCCCCTATTGCGGCTAAATAACAGGCTAATATGGCAAAAAGAAATGGATAGTTATAACTCCCGGTCACATCAAAAACATAACCCGCGAGAATTGGGGCGCTTATTGCCGCAATAGAATAGGAGGTGCCGAATATCCCGTAAATAGTCCCCATTGCCTTAAGACCATAAAACCTTGCCAAAAGAGTAGGAAAGATTGGTACACAGGCACTGTAAAAGAACCCAAACAACAATCCGAATAGATAAAATGCCCAGATTTGATCAAATGTCAGAAGAAGTATTATTGAGCTTCCCTGAGCTATGAGAGATACAAATAGGACCTTCCGGTATTCTAAGACTTCTGCCAATAGGGAAGTTAGTACAGTCCTGCCTATTATGCTTCCAAGCCCAATGGCCGCCGCGGGCCCGGCAGCTGCTATTGCCGGAATATTAAGATCGATTTCAAAGTTGTAGAACTGTGTAACTATAATTAGGAAGGTTATGAATGCCAAAGTGTACATTGAATACATTACCCAGTAATTGGGTGTTGAAATTGCCTCAAGAGCCGTCCACTCTTTTTTATCGTTATTTGTATTCACCTTAGTTGTTGAAGCTATATCCTCTTCAATGTCTTCTTCTCCGTAGGGTTTAAGGCCCAAATCTTTGGGGTATCCTCTTATTACAAATGCCGCTAAGAGCGCGATTAACATAATTCCGCCTAGGGAGAAAAGCGCGTATCTGAAACCGAAGTTGTTAATAAGGGAAGCGGTTAGCGGGTTGGCTATTAATCCGCTTAAAGGGACGCCGGTGGTAATAAGACCTATCGCAAGCGCTCTTTTTTTAGTAAACCATCTGCTTACTACAGCCACACATGTTATGTATAGAACAGTATCGCCTATTCCGACAAACACACTGTAGAACAATATCAGCTGCCATGTATTCGTGGCAAATCCTGATAGAAACATTCCTATTGCGGCAACTAATCCTCCACCAAAAATGACTATTCTCGGATCGTATTTATCTATAAGCCGTCCTGCTATGATAAACCCGGGGGCTAAGATAAGGGATCTAAATGAAAACAAAGAAGAGCCCTCTGCGCGAGACAATCCGAATTCTTCATTGATGTAGGGCATGAATACGCCAAAGGAATAGAGCAAAAGACCGTCAAGAATGATAATTAATAGCGATGCTGCTACAATATACCATCCATAATATATCTTTTTACCGAACATGTAATATCCTGAGAATTCCGTTGTATGTGAATTGACCGCAAGACAAAAGGATTTATCCAAAAACCTATATCGTCATATGGGTCGTTTAAGCTGGGTAATAATACCTGAAAAACGGAAATTGTTTTATCCGCGGCCTTTCTTTGTTTAGTGCACGCTCAGAGGATGGACGGAGGTTATCCTCCAAGTTCACTGATCTTTGAGCTTATTATATTAGCCTGATCCGTAAAACCTTTAGAATTAAGAGTATCCCCTGCTTTTTTTAGGGCTTCTATGTCCTCTTTTGTCCAATTGCCGCTCTTAACTACTTCTGATATAGCAACCACAAGGTCATCTCGCATTTCAGCGTTGGATTGGGTGAATTCCCAGCTATATAGAAGAACGTTTAGAGTCTGGGAGCTATTTTCAATATCTCTTTTAGATGCGGTTTTCTTTTTGCTTTTTCCTAGCCATGAAACCAGAGTCTCCGAGTCCTGATTTTCTCCTGCAGCAAAGTGAGCAAGGAGTCTGAGCTCAGCGGAATCAGAGGGGTGCAAATAGGACGACGCGAGGATAATTAATACAGTGTCTTTATCAAGAGGGGACATTTGTTGAAGGGATCTCACTGCGCTTGCACGGATATTGGTGTTCGGGCCCAGAAGGAGTTCTGCAACTATTGGTCCTTGCTCTTTAGCTGTATTGCCTATATTGCCTAAAGCTTCCACCCCGGCCACAATTTTAACTCTGTTAGCTCTTTGATCCTTACTTTGTTCTTGTATAAATGAGCTGATCTTAGGCGCTTGTTCTGTTGCTGCAGGTCCAAGGTTCCCAAGCGCAGTGACGGCGCTTTTACTCGCGATCTCATTTTGATCGCTCAGGAGCTCAGAAATCTTGGGGGCATATTTGCCAGCCGGAGCGCCGATTTTCCCTAGTGCCAGAGCTGTTTTGTAGCGGACCATTCTGTCCTCGTCATTTAATAGCTGGGCAAGTTCTGATATTTGGCTCTCATCAAGCGAGTTGATTTCTCCAAGCGCCCATGCCGTGTCGGCACGTACATCTCGATCGGGGTCATTAAGGAGCACTATAATATTTTGTACCTGCTCACTAGCATTTGCCCCCATTTTACCAAATGCTTTAACACCTGATGAGCGAATAACAGGATTTTTATTCTTGAGCAGTTCTTCTATATCAGGTGCCGCCAACTTGGCACTGTCTCCGAGTCTGCCGAGTGTGGATGCCGCAATGCCGCGCATTTTAATATCTTTGTTCACAAGTAATTCAACTATTTCAGGCAGTTGTGCGCTAGCTCTGTCACCAGCCGCACCTAAAGCGAGGGAAGCTCTAATGCGTAATACATCATTTCTGCTGTTAAGAAGCTCGGTTAATATCTCCGTATAGTCTCCGACAGGGTCACCCATTTTTCTTATTACCCGGATAGCAGTAAGACTTACACCTTGATCAGAATCTTGCAGTAGCTCCGCAATTTTTGGGGCTTGGGCCTTGCCGGACTCTCCCATTTCTGAAAGAGCATTTAAGGCTGCTTTTCTTACCTCGGGATTTGGGTTCTTTAGTAATACCGCTATATCAGGGGAGCTGCCTTGGGCAGCCTCACCTATTTTTTCAAGAGACCTTAGAGACAGTATCTTTATCTTAGTTCCCGGATTCCTTAGCTCCAGGGTGAGCATTTCTGCAGCCTCTTTATTTACCTTGCCTATATTTCCAAGAGCTTCCATTGCAGCATTCGCCTCGGGCTTGTTCGTACTGTTTAAAAAGCGGATTACCAGTGAAATTTGCTCTTTATTTAATGTGCCTATTTTACCTAGAGATATAAGAGCGGAGGACCGAACGTATGCATTGGAATCATTAAGCAGTCCCGCTACATCTCCAGCATACTCTGCTCCCGAAGGCCCAAAATCACCTATGGCTAGAGCCGCACTTGAGCGGACTGTAGGATTTTGATCTTTAAGAAGTACAAGGATAGATTTTATATTCTTTTTACCAGCCGGACCCATTTTACCTAAAGCACTTACCGCAGACGAGCGTATTTCGGGATTCTCCTCCTTCATAAGCTGGAGAATCTGTGGAATCTGTTTTGTTGAAACTTCAGGATTATTTCTAATTATTGTTATAGCGGACAGTCTGATCATGTTGTCTTCATCACCCAAGAGAGCAATTACAGACGGAATTTGATTGCTCTTTAACCCTCCGAATTCGGCAAGTGCCATCGCTGACGAAAGTCGTATTCTTTTCTCCGGATCACTTAGGTTTTGGACTATTAAGGAAGTTGTTTGAGGGGAAAACTTATTCATTGTAGCGACTGCTTTTATAGCAGCGGGCTTGGTATAAGGATTATCCCCCTCAAGAAATTTCACTATTAACGGCAGTGCGGGTTCGTAATTTAGCTCTGCCAACTCATTAATTGCTTTAGCCCGCACTAGGGGATTAGGGTCATCAAGCGCCGACATAAGTCCTTTTGTTTGAGCCTCGTTAGCCTCTTTAACCGCTTCCTCTGAAAAAGAATTACAAGGAGTGGTAAAAACGGCAGATAAATTTATTAAGGCAATTAATAGGAGTAATTTCACCAAGTGGTTTGTTCTTAGGTATTTATAGAGTGAAACATAAGTGCTTGTGGTCAAATGGGACATCGTCTCTCCGTAATGTAGAAATTTGTATAGAGCGAAATTGTTTTATAGATTTATGATCTCGGGAGGTGCTTTGGATGTTTATATCTAAGAAGCTGAGCCGGTTTTGTCAAATGAAGTCTTTGCTTGTTAATTAAACTCCTCGTTACTCAAACTTCTCGTTAAACTCCTCAAATTTTGCAGATTTAATAACAGAACAGAATATGGTAAAAAGAATATACAATCTTAATGTTCAGTCAATCACTTTTTCACGTTCTCAAGATTAATTTTTTAGAAGATATTAAATTCTGCTTTTTTTAGCTAACTTTTGGTTTCGCCTTTATACATATTCAAGTATCTTATTTTGTAGATTCAAAGCCGGATTATGCATAAGCTCATCAAGGAGATCAAGTATGTCTGAAATGTCGGAAGCCCAATATTTTTTTAATAAAGTTAAAGGAGGGCTAAATAGAGGAATCAGGATTGTAAATGTAAGATCAAAAGAAGCTTATGATACAGTTTTAATAAAGAATCGTATAAGGAGCCTCAAAAAAAGGAGGACTGATAGCGTCTTGGAAATGGGCAATATAATATATAGAACTTTTAAGTATAAAGGCAAGATAAATCAGGACCTCGTTGAAACCAAGTGCAATGATATTGAAAGTATTGAAAGAGAAATTGAGAAGTGTGAAGACGAGTTAAAGGCAATTCATTTAGATGCCAACAAAGCACTTGGAAATGTAAAAGCATTAGTAAAGCCCAGAGTTGTATCCACATGCGAGTGTGGAGCTCAGATATATGAAGGAGCGGCTTATTGTGCCGGGTGTTCTAAGAGGGTGGTCTAAAACAATGCCGGTTCGTTTTTCAAATACCTCAATCAAGTATAATAAGATTTTTGGAGAGCATAAGTGGATAAGGATGGGGTTATTATTTAAAAATTAGGGTTGGAATGTTTCAGATAAATTAATAATATCTTCAAACTTTATATCTTCTTCTTTACTTTCTTTCATATCTCTAACCTTAACAACGCCTTGTTTTAGTTCTTCTTCACCTATAATAAAAGTGAAGTTCGCGCCTAATTTATCAGCTCTTTTCATTTGGCTCTTTAGGCTTTTGCTTCCATAATCAGTCTCAACAGAGACTCCTTTTTTTCTAAGGTTAAAAGCTAGAGGAAATGCTGCTTTCTTTGCTTCTTCACCCAGGTACGCGATAAAAACGTCGACTTTCTTCTGGAACCCTTCGGGGAGCGCTATTTCCTGAAGAAGAACTATTCTTTCCATTCCCATTGCAAAACCAACAGCAGCCGTAGCGGGCCCGCCAAGTTCTTCTACCAGTCCGTCGTATCTTCCACCAGCAGCAACTGCATTTTGAGACCCGAGCTTATCCGTTGTAATCTCAAATACTGTTCGAGTATAGTAATCGAGACCCCTTACGATTTTAGGATTTATAGTGAACGGAATCCCTACGCTCAATAAATTTTCTTTAACATAATTAAAATGGGTTTCGCATTCTTCACATAGATTGTCCAGCATTGAAGGGGCGTTTGCTGCAATTTCTTTACATCTTTTCTGCTTGCAGTCGAGTATTCTAAGCGGGTTTACCTGAAGTCGTCTTTGGCAGTCTTCGCATAGCTCCTCTTTTTGAGGCGCGAAATATTGGACCAGTTTTTCCTTGTATTGAGGTCTGCAGTTTTGATCCCCGAGTGAGCTTATCTCAAGCACTAAAAACGGAGTTAGCTCAATTTCTTCAAAAAATCTCCAGAGCATTACAACAAGCTCGGCATCTGAAGAGGGTTCTTGGGGCCCTATAAGCTCAGCTCCAATTTGATAGAAGCCTCTGAAACGGCCTTTTTGCGGCCGTTCGTGTCTGAACATCATGCCGGTGTAGTAGAGTTTAGTGATAGAGGACTTGGCATGCATTGAATTCTCAATATATGCCCTTACAATCCCAGCCGTGCCTTCGGGGCGTAGTGTTAGAGATGAGCCGTCTCTGTCCGTAAACGTATACATCTCCTTCTCAACGATGTCTGTTGTTGTACCAAGGCTCCTTGAGAAGACATCCGTGAATTCAAGTACGGGAATCCTGATTTCTGAAAAGCCGTAAAGCTCAAAAATACGCTTTGCCGCATCTTCTACAAAATGCCATCTTTTGATACTTTCTGGCAGGATGTCGTGAAATCCTCTAATTGATTTTATTTTCATAGATAAGACCCACGTAATTGAAATCTATCGTGATTGATTGTGAATGGTAAAATTATTCAAGCTCCTGGAAATAATGGCTTATTATATCTTAGACTGATAAGTATTTCTAATTTCATAGTGAAATTAATATAGTGTTTACTGTTTTGAGATTGCTTAAAATCATATAGACTGCCTTAATGCTCGTCATTTAATCAAATTAATTGGCAATTGGTCAAATCGTGAATAGAGATAACAAATTAAGAGTTATATATATCGGGAGCCCCGAGCTTTTTTCAAAGGGGGCAAGCGCTATACATATAATGAAAATGTGCCAGGCCATGGGAAAACTTGGTATAGATACCGAGCTTATCATCCCTTCAAATAGAAACCGTGCCGAATTGTTTGAATATTATGGTGTAGAGCCTAACTTTAGACTTACTCCCTTTCCTTACTTTAAAAACTCCTCAATGAGAAATATTGTTCACGGTTTCCTTGGCTCTTTATACACTAAATTGTTTAGGAGAAATAAGTATGATCTTGTTATAACAAGAAATATTGTCTATGCATACCTATCAACGACATTATTCAATATCCCAACTGTGTACGATGCTCATCATCCCCTGGTTAAAGGCGGGGCTTCACTCTTCAACTCTTTTAAGGATTCTAAATATTTGATCAGATTCTCCACAAATTCCAAAGGGTTGGCGGATATTTATCTAGATCAGGGATTACCTAAAGAGAAGCTGGTTGTTGCACATAACGGAGTTGAGCTTGAAAGATTTCAAGATGCTCCGTCCAAGAGAGAATGCAGGGAAGAACTTGGACTCATGCCGGATAAGAAGATTGTTTGCTATGCGGGGAACATCTATGAGGGCAGGGGTGTTCAAAAACTAATAGATGTCTCCCTTAGATTAAAAGATACACTCTTTCTCATTGTTGGCGGTCTTGAGGAAGATGTAAATAGATACAGAAGAATAGCGCAGGAGAAGGGTGCTCAAAACTTTCAACTAGCGGGCTTCGTCCCTCATAAAATGGTCCCACTTTACCTTTTGGCAGCAGATATTTTAGTAATGCCTTATACTACCAAGATGACTATTAAGGGAGGGACAAAGGCTGGGGAATTTACCTCTCCAATAAAATTGTTTGAATATATGGCGGCTGTGCGCCCAATTGTAGCAACATCTATCTCATCTGTTAAAGAGGTTTTGGAAGATGGCGTCAACGCTGTACTTGTTGAGCCTGACAGTGCCGATTCGCTTTTTGATGGAATAGTAAGAGTTATTGAAGATGACGGACTGGCTAATAGGATTGCTATTAACGCAGGGGCGGACATAAAGAACTATACTTGGGAGAAAAGAGCAGGGAAATTACTCGGTATAGAGTAATTGCTTTAAATTTTCAAGTCTAGCATGTATGTTATCTCTCCAAACTTTATTTGCACAAATTAAATAAGTTCTATGATCAAAACAAGAATGGTAAAAATAGTTAGCGCGTTATTAATTGTTATAGCCTTCTCAGGACTGCCCGGCTCTGTGATGGCGGAAGACGATATAGAGATTCGCGATCTGTATTATAATGAATACAGAGAAAATCTTCTTGTCGATAGTTCTGGAAAAACGGATAATCTCTCCGGTCCCATATCAAGAAAATACAACTTGGGAACAGAAGAATTTCTTCGTGATACCGCTATAGCCTACGGCGCCCAATGGGCCGGAAGGTGGTTTTATGTCAGAAACAAAAATAGCCGGATATTCGACACATCACTTTCTAAATGGTGGCATAATATTAGCCAATGGCCAGAATGGGATGATGGAGATGCGTTTTTTACCAACCTTGTAACCCATCCGGTAATCGGATCATTGAACTATCTCTATTATAGGCAAATGGGACACAGCTTTTGGGTCTCTGCTTTAGGCTCGGCTGTTCAGAGTACTCTCTTTGAATATACGATTGAGGGGCTTGTGGAAACCCCTTCTGGTTCTGATCTATTATTTACTCCGCTTCTCGGTGTACCTCTTGGATACGGTATGGAGAAGACTTCAGACTGGCTTGTCGATACAGGTTTTGTTCCGGCTAAGATCTTGGGATATATAATAAACCCACTGAAAAATTTCGTTCACGACAGACAGGTTGGTGTAATAAACCCGTTTTCAAGCCAATTTATGTCTGTTAGCGGTCCAATTAACTTTACACCCAATAAAGCTGAAGCTATAGACTTGGCATATTCGTTTTCTTTAGAGTCCCCGATACCAACGGGAAGATTTGTTGCTGATATCCAGATAGTAAACGTAAAGGAGGATTTAGGGGGAGAGTTTGTTTTTTATTCACTTCGAATTGACGTACCCTCAGCTAATAATGATTGGGGTGTTTATGTCAAAATTGCCCAATCGGGCGTTAATGAGGTTAAAGTTGGTGATGACAACATAAGCGACGGTTTTGAGTTTGCCAATGTTTTGGTTGGAGGAAAGCATGTTTTATTTCAAGGTAAGGATTCGGTCCTTACCGGAGGAATGAACTTAGTGCTTCCAACTGCATTTAAAGATAATATAGAACGTCTACAGACTGTTTTACTATACAGAAAAAACTTTCCTATAAACCTACAATCGGCATGGACAATAACACCTTATCTCTCTGGAGCCGCTTGGAAGGGAATATTCAATGTTTTAGGAAACGTTTCAACCGATTATGTCTTAAACGCAGGTAAACTCGAAGGTAACGACTTTGAGTTTAGAGTGAATTACGGGGCATCCATAGGGGCAAACATACCTGTAGTGGCTTCACCTGTGTTATATGCCGAGTTTGACGGATATTCTCTGTTAACTTCAGATACGGTGGGTAAGACCAGTACATTTGTTTCATCCGGAGTACGTTTGGGAAGGAAATTCAGTCCCGGTTTTGGAATACAGGTCCCGGTTTCTGGTCCAGACAGCGATGTGGCGAAACTTAGCTTCCTGGCTGATATTCAAGTCCGGTTCTAGTTCTCTATATTTCTGATTGTCCCCTGATGAGGTGTGAGAGCAACTGGAGTTTGTTATGGAGCGGCTGCAGGCGTAAATATTTAAATCCCTAGAGCAATTGGCGGCGTTACTTTGTTTGAAGAGAAACATACTCTTCTACATCGGTATTGTAGTTCTCTTT
The DNA here is from genome assembly GCA_029262255.1 of Deltaproteobacteria bacterium. Taxonomy (GTDB): domain Bacteria; phylum Desulfobacterota_D; class UBA1144; order Nemesobacterales; family UBA2774; genus CR02bin9. The sequence continues at coordinate 13,458 of JAJCZT010000144.1, read as the reverse complement.
CTCCCCCCGGCATTTTGATTCGTCCCCTGAATAATTTGCCAGGCAATTGTCCAGCTCTCTTCTTGATTTCTCAACGTTCTGTCTAGCCTTACTAAGCGATTGTTTCTTTCTGGATTCTTTTATTGGTGAATCGATAGCTATATCTTTTCCAGTTTTAAAAGTGCCGCATGCAAATAAGGGAAGAATTAGAATTAAGATTGCAAATATAGAAAACCTGAACATTAACTGTCCTCCGAAATAGAATTTATATTCTGACTAATGAAACTCTAGGATACATTATTATAGCGATTATTTATAGGAAGATAACAAATTGTATGCTAACTGAAAATGGCAATAATTATTTCTTGGTATTATGAGTTAAGGGGGTATCTCTAAATTCTACAGCGCTTCTTAATAAGAATCTTGTGAAGGAGTCAGACAGCTTAGGGTTAGTAAAGTCTTTAGTTGCGCCAAATAAATTCCATCATATACATATAGGGAACGCAGGGATACTGCGTTCCCTATATTATTAGAAAAATTATTTTTTTGTTCCCGGCTCAGTCATTGACCATGGGTCAAGAAGCTCGCTTAATTTCGCTGCCGGAAGGACTTTCTTTTCAAGTGCGATTTCTCTTACTGTTTTTCCTCTTTCATATGCTTCTTTAGCGATTTTGGCTGCGCTGTCATACCCGATAACCGGGGCAAGACTTGTGCACATTGCAAGGCTTTTCTCGATCATTTCCTCACAGCGTTTTTTGTCAGCTTTAATTCCCTTGATGCATTTGTCCGCAAATACGTTGGACACTCTCGCTAAAAGCTCAATAGACTGCAGTAAGTTATGTCCTTTAACCGGCATCATAACGTTTAACTCAAAATTGCCGAACTGCCCGCCTATAGTTATCGTCAAATCATTGCCAATTACCTGAGCCGCTACCTGACAGACGGCCTCCGGGATTACCGGGTTTACCTTTCCGGGCATGATTGAAGATCCCGGCTGTACCGCAGGGATAAGGATTTCACCTATTCCGCATCTAGGACCACTTCCCAGCCATCTGATATCGTTTGCTATTTTCATGAGACTTACAGCAAGAGTTTTTAGAGAGCCGCTTGCCTCAACCACGGCGTCTTTTGCCCCCTGAGCTTCAAAATGATTATCGGCTTCTCTTAACTTTGCCTTGGTCATCTTGCTTAGCCTTATGGTTACAAGTCTTCCGAATTTGGGATGCGTGTTTATGCCGGTGCCCACTGCCGTGCCTCCAATCGCAAGCTCAGATAACTCCTCCTTTGCGTACTGGACTCTTTTAATCCCATGCTCAATCATGCTGGCATAACCGCTGAACTCCTGCCCCAGTCTTATTGGTGTCGCATCCTGCAGGTGAGTACGTCCTATCTTTACTATCTTATCGAATTGGCGCGCTTTTGATGCAAGCGCCCTGTGTAGGTTTTTTAGCCCCGGTAATAGAAACCGATCAATTGCTAATACACCCGCTACGTGGATTGCTGTCGGGTATACGTCATTACTGGACTGTCCCATGTTCACGTGATCGTTTGGGTGCACGCCTGACTTGTCTCCTTTTTTCGATCCTAGGATTTCGTTTGCGCGGTTTGCTATGACTTCATTGGTGTTCATATTTGTCGATGTTCCGGATCCTGTCTGGAAAACGTCGAGTACGAAATGATCATTTAATTTTCCATCAATCACTTCCTGGGCCGCTTTTACAATAGCTCGACCAAACTTCTTGTTAAGTAGCCCGAGTTCCATATTGGTCTCGGCAGCTGATTGTTTTATCATTCCCATGGCCTGGATCAATAGATTATGTTTACGAATTCCGCTTATTGGAAAATTCTCTATAGCTCTTGCGGTTTGAGCGCCATAATATGCGTGCGAGGGAACAGTCATCTCCCCCATTGAATCACTTTCTGTTCTAAATCCTTTGCTAGCCATAACTAAACTCCTCCTTGAATGTCCTAATTTACGGAGTCTTAATTATGCCATAAGAGGGGAATTTTTCTATTGTGCTTTGTGGGAGTTGTCTACCTCAGCCCCTTGTGGCTTTTGGAAAGTTGCGGGATCAGGAGATTCTTTCTTAAAAGATATGTTCTCAAATGTCATGGAGCCAACTATTTTGTCTCCTAATTTATCATCACTCCATTCATAGAAGCTGATTTTTTGAGGAACAATAAGTCCGTTTACTTCCTGCCATTCATTATAGACAACGGCGTGCCGCTCTAACTCGTCTATAGATTTCCCCTGCATAAGTGGAGGGTATGTAACGGTATAGGTCAGAGTTTTTAGCTGATTTGTGTCTTTATCAATGTAGGCCAAGTAATCGTCATCAGGGGTATCTCCTATACCTTTATCATAGGTGATTTTTACAACGTTGTACTCCTTTCCATCAAGCTCTTTTGCTCCCAAGTGCTCCAGATTTGCTCCAGGGTCAGCAAAAAGGAAAGGTGCGCCGAAGAAATAAAAAGGTGTCGAAGAATAAAACCTGGGCGGTAATCCTAAAGCGTTCATATTAGGCGCGATCCAGGCTTCTTTACCGTCAAATCCAAGTTTGTACGTGTCACCCGTTATAAGAACATTGCGGGAATGTAGATCAATAAGCTGATGATCTTTTAACGTAACAACTTCTGTGATTTCCATTTCTAAATCATATTCAAGGGTCCCAAACTCTTTGAAAGTTGCAATACCACCGTGCGCATCATAGGATTGCTCAAGCTGTGCATGTGATAATGTGGAAAATTGGATTACTAAAATGATGGTAAGTGTTATTACGAATAATAATTTCTTCATTTGCATCTCACGAATATTAAATTTATAAGCGATTTATTATAGATCATTTCTGTTGGAAGTAAATTAAGAACAGGGTGTTGTTTGAACGCTAATGTTTAAAAAAGATCCTTGAGTTCATCAAGAATTTTTTTGTCCAGACGTTTCTCTTTTTTCTTTGGAGTCGGCGGGGTTTGGCTCTCACTGTTTTCTTCTACAGGTTCTTCAGAGTCCGGGAGAATGCTGTCGATAACTTTACGCATTCCCGCGCGCTGAACCAGTTTGGCCAGGTAAGCTATATCAGGCTTTGGCTTGGCTTTTGGTAGGGTGCCCGAGATAGAAAAAGGTATTTCTACCCGGTCATCCCGGTTTGTTATGTATCTTAAATCGGGCACATCGGTTTCTAGGTCCTCTGAGAATTCACGGGATAGTACAAGGACAGACTTGAGATCCACTTTTCCCTCAAGGTTTATCCACCCCTTTGCGGTAATTGCGTAGTCCTTTGAGGTGATCCTGAGATTTCGAGTCTTCATTTTTCCCCTTTCGATGAGAAAAGAAGACTTAAACTCTTCAAACTCCGTGTCCTGTGCGGTAAATACCTGAGGATATTTTCCCTTAGTTTGGGGGGAGAAGAATAATGTTAACCCGGGGACCCCTGTTATCCCTTTTAAGACCTCATCGGCTAAATTAATATCTAATACAGCCCCGTTCAGGATTTCAGCTTTAGCGGTTCCTTTTAGTGTGGATACTATCTCGCCCCATTCTGATCCGTTTCCAAAAATATTGATATCAAGATTTGTTGTCCCTTCAATTTTCTCGGCGTTTTCAGAGTTAAGTGAGCTTAAGAACTTCCTTAAATTTAAACCTCGAACGCTGGATATTAAAGAGAAGTCTGAGTCCGGACCAAATCCATAACTTCCCTTGCCCTTTATTGTCCCGTCATATGCCTTCAAACTAAAACTCTCTATTTTTAAGGTCTCCCCGATCAGATTAAAATTGGTCTCCAGATCTTCTACCTCGAGATCGGATAAAGTGGCCTCAGGCGAAGATATTGCCCCCTTAAACGTAAGGGAATTATGTCTTTTTGAAATTTTCCCCGTGCTTTTAAGGTTTTTTATTTTTTCTGTTTTGTTGCCAGGGGAGGGCCCTTTTTTAATATCCGATAAGCGGAGCTCCGGCGAGGTGAGTTTGTAGCTAAGCACAAGGGGAGAAAAATTATCGATTTTTGCTGAAAGAAGTATGTCGGAGCTTCCTAAACGCAGCGTCATAGCTTTGATATCGGCTGATTTGCCCGTGAAATCAATTGTTGTATTTATGTTTTTTATGGGCTCTGGAATCGAGGGCGGATGAATACTTGCATTGGACAATTCTAGAGAACCCCTAATTTGAGGTGCTTGTCCTTTACCAAGCTCCCCCGTAAGTTTGGTTGGCAAAAGTTCCAGCTCGCCGCTCGGATTATAGTCCTTAAGAAAAGGGAAGGTCTCTCTCATATCTGATAAATCAACTTTGTTGGAACTTATAGAAAGGTTGATTAAGTTCGTTGTTCCACGGTTTATTTGTCCCTCTGTTTTTACGTTCAAGGAGCTCAATTTGATGTCCGAGTCTTTTAGCTCTATTGCTTTTTGTGAAATTCTTCCTCCGGCAGTGATTACAAAGGGGGTGTTTTTAGGTTTTAGAAATTTGCCTATGACGGCAAGGCGGCCCTGGGTTGCGTCCATCTTAATAGAATCAAATTTTAAGTCCTCAGGCGTTCCGCTGATTTTTCCGCTAATGTCCAGTGTTCCCTGAGTGGATAGACTATTAGGGATTGAATCTTTTATTAAAGAAAATTTTCTCAGTTTGCTCAGGTTCGCGTTTAGGAGTTTAAATTCAGTGTCGATGGAAAAATTCTCCGCGTTTTCACCTAAGGGTCCAAGACTTCCAGAGATGTCAAAGTTAGGAATGCTTGCTCCAAACACTGATGCTTTCATGTCGATCTCTGAGAATGTTAAGGAATCCATTCGGCCGGAGAATTTAAATTTCGCTTGTAGAGGCCCTGAGATATCAAGTCCTGCGGGTATCTGCTCTTTTATAATTGGCAAGAATTTCTTAAGAGTATTAATATTCAAATCAACTATCTCTACACTGCCTTTCGCGGGCAAGCTCGAGAGATCAAATTTGGGTGATACCGGGCCAAAATTGCCTTTTATTTTCACGTTCGGCTCGCCTGCCAATATTGCAGCTTCAAGATTTACCGGAACTTCTTTGTCGAAATCGAAATCCTTGATCCCAAGGTTGATTTTCTGTATTTGGAATTCTATTTCGTTTCGCTCATTTACATAACTAATTTGACCCTCTTTTATTCTTATAGATGAGGCAAAGAGAGGGAGCTTCTGTGCTTTGCCTTTACTCTTATCGTCTCTGCTGTTTTCGGATTTGTCCTCTGATCCAAAAGCTTCAAAGTTGTATTTGCCCTCTTTGTTCTTAATAACATTAATAACGGGCTTGTTAAGTATGAGCTTGGTGATATTGATTTTTTTACTCAGCAGAGGAATAAATTCCACATTAATTTGTATGTCTAACGCGCGAATAAATTCGCCGTCTGAAAATGATTTGTCATCGGCAACAGAGAAATTTTTAAGCCTTATTCCGATCCCTTCCCTAAATCCTGTATTTATATCTCCGACTGTGATTTTACGGCCTATGGATTCTTCAATTTGTGATAGGAAATAGCCTTTATTACTATTTATAAAGAAATTGAGGTTCAGTACCGCAAGCCCGACAATTATGATAAATACTACTAGGAGTATCCCAAGAGTAATAATTATTCTTCGCATTGTGTTTTCTATCTAACCTTCCTAAGAATTTACTTCACCACTTAATGCAAAAGGATAATTGATAAGAATCTCGATACAATTAGAATTTTTTTAAGTATGTAAATTGATCGCTCATGAAAGAAATAGGATTAATTCATATTTTTTAGTTTTTTGTCCTGTTATGTCGGATGGAAGAGGGAGCAAGCTATTTCCTCTAAAGAATGTGTAGGCAAGGTTCTTTTCTATAATTTAATGTCCAGATATTGAGCTTTTCTAAATTTCCAATAGAATCTATACCATTAATAAGCTAAAGGAGTAAAGTAATTGGGTAAAGTCGGAACATTTCCGTTCGGTTGGGTCAGAGGGGTCAGAGGGGAGAATTGGCAGATTATCTGGGATCCAAAAACAGAAGCAATAATTGCTCAGGGTGCGGTTTCAAAGCAAATTATTCAATTGGGCGAATCCTCTAAATGGATGGACGCTAAAGTCTACGCAGATAAAGTCATGAGCAATCCTGAAGCGTTTTTTGGCGAGAAGCTTGAAAGTAAAACCGGCTGATTGCGCTAGCTGATTTACCTTAGATTTACGTTTTGAGAGATTGATTAAAATCTCTCAAAGGGTACTTTTGTACACTTGATATTTTGATCCGGAAAATGCTATGAAATATATGGAACAAGAGTTAGTATCTATACCCTTTGGAAAGAGCAAGATAGACGGCCTGTATTACAACAGTACTATTCACGATGAGGATAATAGGCCTAATGATACAGCTGTAATACATGTGCATGGTTTCCTTGGGAATTTTCTAGATGGCAGCCAGCGCTTTTTACCCCCGATTCTTGCGGAAGGGGGTTATTCCTCGCTTGCGATAAATACGCGTATGGCGAATTTTGGTCTGTTTTTCGGCTACGGTATTTTAAACGATACTATCCCGCAGATAGATAGAGTAGTCGAATATCTTGAAAAGCTCGGTTATAAAAACATTATACTGTCGGGTTACAGCCTGGGCACTAGTATTGTTCTTAGATACGCTGCCCTAAGAAACGATCCTAAAGCGTTTCCGCATCTAAAGGGAGTGATCACGCTTGCGGCGCCTTATTCCATGCCCGACTCTATACGACGCAGGTGGAACAGCTTGGGGAGTGAGCCTTCTTATGATGAAGTGTGCGAAGAGGCGAAAGAGATAATTAAGCCTGGCCGGGAAGGCATGGGCCATGACCGCACAATCTTGATTTATAAAGCTCGCGGTGACTCCTACCGTCCTGAGCATACTGAAATATATACATACAGAACCTGGTGGTATCTAGCCGGTCCTGAAGCCCATACCGCCATGGGATATAAACAGATTGAGGAGATTAAGGTTCCGATACTGCTTATTCAAGGCTGGTATGATGAAATTGTAAAACCTGAAGAAACGCATGACCTTGCCCAGGTTGCGTTAGACGCCGGAAATAAGGATGTCTCGGCATTCTATGTTAATACAGGGCATAAGTTCGAGGGAAAGGAAGAGGAGCTAGGGGACATAATCGTAAGATGGCTCGAAAGAAGATTTAAGAGTTGAAATCACAACTATAAACTTTAAAATGGTTTCCAGACAAAGAAGACTATTAAGTTTCCCGGCAGAAGACGGCTTTCTCTTAAATGCACTTTTAGTTTCAGGTGAGTTTAATAGTGAAGAGGATTTATACGATGCTCCTATCGTCCTTCTTGTTCACGGAGTTCTGGGGCACTTCCTCGCCAGAGGTACGCCGAGATTATTGCCTAACGCATTTGTAGAAAACGGTATCAGCTCATTTTCAATAAATACCAGGATGGCGTTCACCGGGCAAATGTTCGGGGGAGCTATCTTTGATGAGTCCATCATGGATATAGAGGCTGCCGTAAATGCGCTTGTCGAAGAAGGCTTTCGTAAAATAATTATATTGGGGTGGAGTCTGGGAGCAAATATAAGTGTTTACTACGCCGTAAACAATCCTCATCCGAATGTTAAAGGTCTTATCTTGGAAGGCTGTTCTTCCTCGCTCCCGCTTTCTAACAAAAAAAGACTTGAGAAATGGAATAGCATTCCTTCCTATGATCATATTTATGATATAGCTAAAAAGGTATTAAAGCCGGACCCTGTGACAACTAAAAATGACAGGGTATTTATTGTTTATAGGGCATGGGGGCCTACTTTCGATCCTTCGGATATTGAGCTTTTTACATACAGGACCTGGTGGTTTATGAGGAGTCCTGAGGCGTATAATGCCAAAACTAATGAAATAATCTCTGGTGTTAAAATCCCCGTTCTATTTATCCACGGCGGTAACGATTATATAGTAGGCGCTGAAGAGCCCGAAAGTTTAGTGGATATTCTTAACAACTCCGGCAATCATAATGTGCAGTTGACTTTTATCCCCGATGCAAGGCATGACTGTATGGAAAACCCTAGTTTTACTGTTGATACTCTCATAAAGTGGCTTTCTAATTTTTAATACTAAATTTTAGTTTCTTATTGATGATGTTAGGTTATATATCGTGGAATATAGCTGTCATACTTTAATTGTGGGCGGGGGAATAACCGGTCTTACAATCGCAAGAGAGCTCATAGAAGAGGGTGTAGAAAATATTGCAATTATTGAGAAGGAAAACTCTTTGGGGGCTCATGCGAGCGGAAGGAACAGTGGTGTTCTTCACGCAGGTATTTACTACTCTCCGGGTACCTATAAGGCCAAGTTCTGTGTAGAAGGCAACCGGCTAATGAAGGAGTACTGCCGGGAAAAAGAGTTGACTCTGAAAGAGACCGGCAAGGTAATAGTTGCAGACCAAAGCCGCCAGGACGCTTTATACGATCTCAAAAAAAGGGCTGATCAGAGCGGCGCCCAATCCACAATCATTGACCGTAATGAGCTATTAGAGCTTGAGCCGTATGCAGCCCCATCGGAAAAGGCTCTTTATTCGCCTAACACCGCAGTTATAAATCCAAAACAAATATTGGCTTCAATTAGGGAAGAGCTTGAGGGCACGCGTAAAGTGAGATTTCTGTTTGGAACATCGTTTTTAGGTATTCGCGATAGCACCATTGCAATTACAAATCAAGGGTCGATAAGATTTGAAAAGTTTATCAATGCTGCCGGTAGTTTTGCAGACAAGGTAGCCCACTCTTTCGGGGTAGGCTCTCAATACAAGGTATTGCCGTTTAAGGGTACTTACAAGAAGCTTGTCCAGGAGCGGTCTTATCTGGTAAGGGGGAACATTTATCCCGTACCTGATCTGAGAAACCCGTTTCTGGGGGTTCACTTTACAAGGGGGGTCCATGAAGACGTCTACATTGGGCCTACGGCGATCCCTGCTTTAGGGCGGGAGGAATATGGCATGCTAAACGATCTTTCAATTGAAACCTTGTCTCTTTTAGCCAGAGATTTTGTTCTTCTTTTTACTAATGAAGGTTTCAGGGCAGCTGCGGTTAGTGAAACCAAAAAATATTTTAAAAAGTATATGCTTGCGGAAGCTAAAAAGCTCTTACCAGAGCTTAAGATGGAGGATATTGAAGATACGCCAAAAGTTGGGATACGCCCTCAGCTTGTAGACTGGAAAAGCAAGAAATTAGTAATGGATTTCATTCTTTTAAAAGATGGAGATTCTCTCCATATATTAAACGCGATTTCCCCGGCATTTACATGCTCTATGGCATTTGCCAAGCATGTTGTGAAGGAGTTTTGATGTTAAGAGTTAGCAATTGAAATACGGCTCATTAATGTATTTGTATTACATTTATCATGACTGTTTTTTACACAGAACTTGCCAAGGTTCGGTAAACCCATATAAAATAAGACACTTGTTATTTATGATTAGAACTTGATTAATAAAATTTAACTAGAGGAATCAAATGCCAGAGCTCAGAATAATCCGCAATTATGTTGGTATCCCAGATTCTCACACTATAGAGTCTTACTTGTCCAGAGGTGGTTACACTGCTCTGGGTAAAGCGCTTAGAATGGATCCGGATGAGATAATAGATGAAATTAAGAGGGCGGGTCTTAGGGGACGCGGGGGTGCGGGGTTCCCGACAGGTGTTAAATGGAGCTTTATACAAAGGGATTCCAAAAAACCTATCTATCTATGCTGTAACGCGGATGAAAGTGAGCCGGGTAGTTTTAAGGACAGAGAAATATTAGAGCAGGACCCTCATCAGATGCTTGAGGGGATCATAATTGCCTGTTCCACAATAAACTCACATAAAGCATATATATATATTAGAGGAGAGATGCCCTACGGCGCAAGTATTATAGAGGGAGCAATAAAAGAAGCGTACGAAAAAGGTTATCTCGGTCAAAATATACTTAATTCAGGGTTTGATCTGGACGTTGTTTTGTTCAGAGGCGCGGGGGCTTATATTTGTGGTGAAGAGACAGGGCTTCTTGAATCAATTGAGGGGAAAAATGGCGAGCCCAGACCAAAACCTCCCTTCCCGGCGCAGATCGGTCTATTCGGCTGTCCTACCATAATTAATAATGTAGAAACTCTTGCGTGCGTTCCCCATATTATCAATAGAGGACATGAATGGTTTTCAGGCATAGGTCTTCCTAAGAACACCGGAACCAAGATCTACGGACTGTGCGGAGATATTAATAAACCCGGGCTTTATGAGATTCCCCTGGGGATAAGTGCCCGTGATCTGATTAACGAATACGGGGGGGGGATTCCTAACGGTAGAAAAGTAAAAGCAATATCTCCAGGAGGCTCTTCCGCACCACTTCTTGCCGCTGATGAGCTTGATACTACGCTCGACTTTGACTCTCTGGCCGAAGCGGGGTCGATGCTTGGGACTGCCGGGGTAACTGTAATGGATGATACGTCCTGTATGGTAAGGGTTGCACAGAATCTGGCCCATTTCTACCGAGATGAGTCCTGTGGTCAATGTGTCCAATGCAGGGAAGGGACCTGGTGGCTTGAAAAGATGTTGACCATGATTGAGCAGGGCAGGGGAAAGATGGAGTATATAGATACATTGCTCGACGCTTGCTCTCAAATGAGAGGTACTACTATATGTGCGCTCGCTGACGGTTGCGCTATGCCTATCGAGTCAATTGTAAAGAAATTCCGTCATGAATTCGAAGAGCATGTTAGGCTTGGCAAGTGTCCTTTTGAAAATAAATATATGGGTGATTGGTCCTAGTTTTATACATTTACTAGTTCTCTCTAGATTCTCTCACTATAAACATAGATTCATTAACTGAATTTAGATCGGCAGCGAAATGCTATATCAAAAAACAAAAGGAATAAGCCGGCAGGTTTTTTGTTTGTAGATAGGGAAATCGCTGAAATACTGTGAAAAGACTTTGTCTTCATACCTGACTCTAAAGATTATTGTTGCCAACAAAAGAAGCAAGATAATTAGTCTCAATATTGTCAGGTGGTTAATTACTAACGCAAAGGTTATCAAAAGTACAGATGTTGAAAATGGATAGCGAATAAATTGATAGGGCCCTTTAGCTATGAGCCTTGTTTTGTGCTTGGGTCTGTATGATGGATTAAATTTGGATACTATATTTGTCCATAATACCCACAATAAGTGCCAAATTGCGATAACTTCGATAAAAATTAGTATAGGATTGCTTGGCAAAACAGGGCCGGTTGCTAAGACAACACCTATAAGAGCATATTCAATTATAATATATATATAGGTTTCACGGCGTTGATAAATCGATTTATCTAGTTTAACTCCATCTTTCGCAGACATTTCATTCGCTTTAGCAGGCATTTCACTCGCGTTGGTTCTTTTTAGAGAGTACTTAAATTAAAAAGCGCCGAACCTATCAGTTTCAAATGTGGTCAGATGATCTGCAAAAAAGTCCAAAGTAGGGTTTTTAAGTGACTATTTAACCTTCTCTTTGTTTTCAGCCGTTGAGTCAGCTTTGTCGAGGTCAGTGTCCTGAATTCGTTTGGAACTGTCATCTTCAGGAGTTACATCAATCTCATCATCCTTCATGGACTTTCTGAACCCTTTTATTCCTTTTCCCAGGGAAGACCCGAGATCCCCAAGCCTGCTAGGACCGAAGATCAAAAGAAGTATCCCCAAGATAATTACTAATTCCCAAACGCCCAAACCACCGATCATAATTGTACACCTCTTCCTATAAACTACCGATTAGAGCCGATAAAGTCAAACTAATCCGTGCAAATTAACAAAATCCATCTTCGATTTAACCATGCTTATTTTTCATTCTTTTTAGTATCAATGAGTGGGAAAGGATCCTCGCCGGTAATTAGCCTTACTCCCCTTTTTCTGGTGAAGTAGCTCCAAGCCCACTTGAAAAGTACTACTACCTTGCTATCGAATTCGATCAGATATCTAATGTGGACAAATGCCCATGTTAGCCATGCGATAAAACCTGAGAATTTTAGCGACCCCAAATCGGCTACTGCGGAGTTAGTTCCTATGACCGCCAAATTGCCTTTTTCCTTATATTTAAATGGGTCTGTATCTTTACCTTTGATTCTATTTAAAATAAGTTTCGCAACATACTTTCCTTCCTGCATTGCAACTGGCGCAACTCCAGGCAAGGGCCCGCTCCCCTGATAGGAGAGGTGGGCAAGATCGCCAATTACAAAAATATTGGAATACCCCGGAACGCTCAGATCCGAATTCACTATAACTCTTTCGCTTTTATCAAGTTTTGCCCCTGTATGTGTTGCCAATGCTTTACCCAGAGCAGATGCTTTAACACCGGCGGTCCATAAGATTGTTCTGGACTGTATAACTTCACTATCCCCATTTTTGCTTATAGTTGCCTTGTTGGGCTCTATATTGGTAACCATTGTATTTAGCCTTACGTTAACGCCCAGTTTCTTTAGGGATTTTTCTGCTTTTTCTGACAGCTCAGGAGGGTAGGTTGGAAGAACATGGTTCAATCCTTCGACTAAAATAATCTTGGCGTTTTCTGTGTTTATATTTCTGAAATCACTTTTTAATGTAGTGCGGGTGAGCTCTCCAATCGTACCTGCAAGCTCTACCCCGGTGGGACCCGCTCCTATAATTAAAAAGGTCATCCATTCTTGTTGCTTCTCAGGGTCTGTTTCTCTCTCAGCGGCTTCAAAAGATAGAAGTATCTTTCTTCGCATCTCTAAAGCGTCTTCAACTGTTTTTAACCCCGGCGCGATATTTGCCCAGTCGTCATGCCCAAAGTAATGATGATGAGATCCTGTGGCGACAATTAGAGTGTCGTATGTTATCTCTCCGTCTCTGAAAATCACCTTTTTTTCTTGGGGAAGAATATCGGTTACTTCTGCTTTAAGCACGTAGGTGTCCTTATCGTCGGTTAGAACGACACGAAGTGGAGAGGCAATATCCCCGGGTGAAAGCCAGCCAGCCGCAACCTGGTATAAAAGCGGTTGAAACAGGTGAAAGTTGCGCTTATCAATGATAGTAACCTTCACCTTTCCGCCCGAGAGCATTTTAGCCGCATATAAACCGCCGAACCCGCCTCCCAAAATTACAATATGGTGAAGTTCATCGCTTTTTGTTTCAATTTCAGTCATTTCTAACGAATAACCATCCTTTCTAACAAAAAACATACTTTTATCTAATTCCAGTAATTTTCCCTCGGCGCCAAGATAGAACTTTACCTGTAGATTTTAGATATGGAATTAAATGCTGCCTTGAACATATCTAAGAGTTTTTCCAATAATTGTGATCAAAAAGGATGTATCTATAGATTAATAGCCAGTTATGATATGATTTCAGTCTGTGAAATTGATTTTCATCTGGTAACTTAAGTAAGAATACGATATACGAAGTCATTCTAATTTAGATTGCGGGGGTAATTAAATGTCCGAGCATTTATTAGTGGGTTTGGCGGCCATACTAGTTTTGGGTATCGGTGCGCAGTGGTTAGCTTGGCGCATAAGCCTCCCTGCAATTTTGCTTTT
>JAJCZT010000143.1 GCA_029262255.1 Deltaproteobacteria bacterium | reverse complement strand
GTGTCATCAGACCAGACTTTCATACGCGCCGTATCGCCTACTTTAGAAACTGTCTTGTTGCCCGACTGCCACTGGAACCCCATAAATCCCGCGAACTGCTCTAAGTTGGTCAGCACTGCCCAAACTTTCTCCGGCGGAGCGTCTACTATAACTTCTCCTTCAAATATCTGAGCGCTCATCTGTTTATTCGTTACTTCAGCAAATGAGCCCTGAACTGAAGCCAGAACAAACAAAAGCATTAACGCGGACATAAGGTATTTCATAAATAGACTCCTTTTTATGACATATTTATATCGCTCAAGAATAGAACTAAAGTGAAAATAAATCAAACTAAAAACAGGGGCTGTATCGAACTACTACTACTTTAAATTGAGATGTTATTTGTCTGCCGTCACTTAGATATATCCCTGTTGATAATTGTTTTTGCAGTGATATTCGGGGAAACAGGCAGGAAAATGGAGGCTTTTTTAGCACAGGCGCTTGAGATAATAACGCAGCTTACGAATATTTTAAAGAAGGAGCTTGCGCAATAGCGGGTTCCTTAATGTATAGTTATAAATTGGATTCCCGACAAAAACATTCGGCAATGATAGATAGAGATCGGGAATGACAGATAAAGATAGTGGAGAATAAAACATCGAGGGGTTTAACATGAAAACATTTCTTATATTGATTGGCGCAGGGGTTTTAGTCTCAATTGTACTGGGCTTATTCGCTATATCAGGCATTAAAGATCTAAATACTGAGCTCTCATCACAAAAAGAACTGACCGCAAAGATACTAACAGAGCTTGAGAAGATAAAGAACTCCCCGGCCATCAGGAAAGCCGCGCCGCGTAATGCCAGACAGCCTAAAATAGCGACCGTGAGTATAGACGACGACCCCGTAAAGGGAAGCCCGGACGCTCCTGTAACGATAGTCGAATTCAGCGACTACGAGTGCCCTTTCTGTAAGAAGTTTTATGATAACGCCTACAGGCAGATCAAAGAAGAGTACATCGACAAGGGAAAGGTAAAGATGGTATTTAGAGACTACCCGCTTCCCTTTCACAAAAAGGCCATACCGGCCGCTCTTGCCGCCAACTGTGCGGGCGAGCAGGGAAAGTACTGGGAAGTTCACGACTACTTCTTTGAGAACCCGCGCAAGCTAGACAGGGAAAGCATAATGATCTCGGCCAAAGAGTTTGACGTTGACTACGGGCAGTTTGAAAAATGTATGAATGACGAGACAAAGATTACGGAAATAAAAAAAGATATGGCGGACGCCAAAAAATACGGCGTCACCGGCACTCCCGCTTTCTTTATCGGAAAAACGGGCGACGGCAAGGAGATCACCGGGGTTCTGGTAGGCGGGGCAAGACCTTTCGAATCGTTTAAGAGCGAGATCGACCCCCTTTTAGAAGGTCAGCCTAAGTAATTAGCGTAGGAGCCGTACTCCCTTTAACCGGCAACAAAGAGTTTGAAGACACAAGAAATAGAGTCTGGCTTCTATCATCCGCACTATTTAAATTAAGAGACTACATCTAAGAAAAAACAGCCTTATTCATACATCGGATATCTAGATCTTAGAGCTTTTTTATATCTATCCTTTGATTCCTCAATAGTAATGAGGGTCTCTTCAATTCCGCGCCAGCCGTCAACCTCTACATCTTTATTTTCCAATTTTTTGTAAATCGAGAAAAAGTGCTCTATTTCTTTGAGCAAATGTGGAGGAACCTCTTTTAGTTCTTCTATGTAGTTCCATAGTGGATCTGCAACAGGAACGCACAATATCTTTTCATCAGGCCCCTTCTCGTCGCTCATTATGAACATACCCAGGGGTTTGGACTCTATTATACATCCTGGAAACGTTGGCTCCCACAAAAGCACCAGGGCATCGAGAGCATCGCCGTCAAGCGCAAGGCTATCCTCCACAAATCCATAGTCGCAGGGATAATGGACCGAGGAGAAAAGCATTCTATCCAATTTTATCCTTCTTCTGATCTTGTCGTATTCGTACTTGTTTCTTGAGCCTTTCGGCACCTCTACCATTACGCTCACTGTACCTGTATCATTACTTTCTTTTTTGCCCATATATACCTCCTAGTTGTATCTATAGATCAAGAAAAAGCCCCTTCGCATCTTTGGAAGTGAGTTTGGATACCGAGGTGACTTTGTCGCTGAAGCGCGATAGCGTACCCCATGATTCCCTTTCTGATAAATCTATCAGCACAGAGTAAACTTTAAACTTTAGTTTATCTTTAGTTTCTTCAAAGGATTTTAGCCATGCGTCGCCTACGTTGGATTCGCCGTCTGTAATAAAAACTATGTCCCCACCCTTAAATTTGGAGCTCTCTAAAAGAGAGACCGCTTTAGTGAGAGGCTCTTCAAAGTTAGTACCGCCTCCGGGAAAATACTCGGCAAGCTCCAATATCTCAGACTCTTTCATCCCCCATCCCGAGAGCCCTTCCTTGCCTATGGATTCAAATACTTTAAGCGGGGCGCCTCCGGAGGAGAATACTACAACATTAAACTTTCGTCTCTCTCTTTTGGCAATCTCAAGAAGGGTCAGACAAACGCCTTTTGACCATAGCTCTTTTCCACCTTCCATAGAAGAGCTTCCGTCAAGGCATATCACCATAGGCCCCCTGCCCCTGTCTTCTTTGAGGGAATACTGCAAAAGCTGGCCCTCGACAAAACGCTTTTTAAAATCGTGCTTAAGCATCTTATGTCTAAGGGATACAAGCTCTGTGGGAATTATCTTGCCGATATCATTCCCAACAGTGATATCGACTATTTCAGTCCCTCTTTTAGACCACACTTTGCGCCTCGAAGACATCATCTCGTCCTTAAGACTCCCTACCAGGCGTGAGAGCTGTCTTAGTTTATCGTTCTTGTAGAGTTTTGAGGCCAGGTCCAATTTCTCTCCAACTCCTTTATCCCCGACGGGGTTGCCCATGGAGGAATCCCACGCGAGAAGCTCATCCTCTGACTCCTCTATGTTTTCGTTCGTTTGCTTAAGAGATGATTTGACCATCTTGTCCATCTCGAAATCCATTTTCTCATGTCTCTCGTCCTGCTCCTGTATTAATCGCTCAAGATCCGCCTCTTGTTCCGAGAGCTCGGACTCTTTGTCCTGTTTTGCCTTCTCAAGCGCCTCATCAAGCTCCCCCTCCTCCTCAGACACCTCGTCCCATGTTTCCATTTCGTCCCGTATTTCCTGAGCCTGTTCTTCAGCCTGGTCAATCTCCCACTCTTTTAAAAGGGCCCTTTCCCCGGGTCCATCATCTGATCTAATCCAACTCAGAATTTGATTGCCCATATCTATCGTTGCCAGGGCTGATTTAAAACCATCGAGCACGGTCTCCTCTCTTAGCTTCTCGTAACCGGGATCGTGGAAGACCTTATCGAGTAATTTTCTTGCCAGAGCTGAGCCTTTTTTTGTATTGTCCTCAGGTAAAAACAAAACGTTATGCTTATAGAAGGAAGAGAACAAATCCAGAGTTAGCGCGTCAAAATTAGGAAGAAGATTGGAGCCGCTTTCTATTAACGCGCGAAGCTCCAGGGACTCAGAGCGCAGCTCTGCGAACTGTTCTCTGTCAAAAGAGTCGGATTCTATATTTTGTGCAGATTTTATATCCCTCATGTATGTTTAGAAATTAACACGCTCATTAGAGAGTATCAATGACCTTATATCAATTTTAAGGAGTCGTGTTAGAATTAAAACTTTTTAAGCACACGGGCATCATAGATAAAAGCATGAAACTTAATCAAGTTGAAATTAGAGCGGTTGCGGCGGTAGGGCTTATAATGGCGATCAGAATGCTGGGCATATTTCTGATCCTGCCTGTATTCAGCGTCTATGCCGAGAAGTACCCGGGTGCGGATATGGCACTTGCTGGAATAGCCTTTGGGATATACGCCCTTGTGCAAAGCGTCTTGCAGATACCCTTTGGATGGTTAAGCGACAAGATCGGAAGAAAACCGGTGCTGATCCTGGGGCTGTCTCTATTTGCGATTGGAAGCGTAATAGGCGGCATGTCTGAGAATATAAATGAGCTTATAATCGCCCGTATCATTCAGGGAGCAGGCGCTATAAGCTCTGTGGCGATTG
>JAJCZT010000142.1 GCA_029262255.1 Deltaproteobacteria bacterium | reverse complement strand
GTTATGAGCTGTTTCTTATAGCGCTCTATTTCCTCTTGAATATCGTCCCTGTTTTCAAATCCCCTTTTTAAAGCTTCATTATATAAAACTTTTTCGTTAATATGGGTTTGTAGAAATTCGTTTAGTTTTTCCGGAGAAGAGTTATAAATAGATTTTTGTTTATATGAAAGTTTGTTGAGTTCATGTTCTAAGTCGTCTCTGGTTATTTTCTCTGAGCCTACTTGGGCTATGATCTCATCTGTAGATACTTCTTTGGTTTCATTATTAGAGTTATTGCAGCCAAAAACGAATCCGATCGTTAAAATCAGGATTAAAATTCTCATCTATTCTTTTCTCCAGTCCAAGTGTTAGTGAGGCTTTTGTTTTGTCTTTTCAATTTTGAATAGGTCTTTCAATATACTTTTTGTCTCGTTGATAGAATCTTTGTTTTCATAGAACACTTCCATTTTTCCTTCAGGCGGGAAGCTGGTATAAAACTTTGAATGTTCTGCAAATATTATAACAGTTCTTTGATTTCTAATCTTAGCTTTTTCAATAAATAATCGTTTCATAATAAGTTTTAAATCCATTAATTCTATGAGGTTTGAGGTAGGCTCAGGGATGTCGCCGAATCGGTCCGTTAACTCTACTTTTATATCAAGGATTTCTTTTTTGCTGCTGATTGCGGATAATCTCTTGTAGAAGAGAAGTCTCTCGGCGTCAGTAGAGATATAATCATCAGGTATGAAGGCCGGCGAGTTAATAGAGATCTCTGGTTCAATCTCTTCCACTTGAGCCTCACCCTGAAGTCTTTTGACTGCACCTTCTAGCATATCCAAGTAGAGTTCAAGGCCAACATCGGCTATCTGTCCGGATTGTTCGTTGCCAAAGAGATGCCCTGCGCCCCTTATTTCAAGATCTGAGAGAGCAAGTTTAAATCCTGACCCAAGCTCTTTAAATTCTGATATTACTTTAAGTCTTCTCTTCGCCTCATCTGTAAGTGGTTTTGTACTGGGAATTAATAAATATGCGTATGCTTTTTCCTGTGATCTGCCGACTCTGCCCCTTAATTGATATAAATCCGCAAGCCCGAATGTATGGGCGTTGTCTATTATTATCGTGTTAGCTCTGGGTATATCCAATCCTGATTCTACAATCGCTGTCGTTACCAGTATGTCTATGTCGCCTTTAATAAATCTCCCGATACTATCCTCAAGGGGTTTCTCTTTCATTCTTCCGTGTGTAACTTCTATACTGGCATTGGGCACAAGTTCTTGCACCTGATCCGCCACTCTGTAGATATCCTGTATCCGATTATGGATAAAAAATACTGATCCGCCGCGTTTTATTTCCTTAGAGACAGATTCAGCAATAATATTTGAGCTTGATTTATATACGTATGTCTCTATTGATTGTCTGCCCTCGGGTGGGGTTGTTATCAGGCTGATGTCCCTGATTTTAGCGAGTGAAAGCTGTAAGGTTCTGGGAATAGGCGTTGCGCTTAACGAGAGTACGTCAACTCCATGTTTAATTTTTTTAAGCTTCTCTTTTTGAGATACTCCAAATCTGTGCTCTTCATCAACAATGAGAAGTCCCAAATCTTTAAATTTTATTTTATCATTTAATAGTTTGTGTGTTCCAATAATAATATCTACTTTGCCCTCTTGCAGTTTTAACATCGTTTCTTTTTCATGCTTGCCGGTTTTAAATCTGGAGAGGACATCGATATTAATAGGATAGGGCTTTAATCTTTTAAGAGCGGTTTTATAGTGCTGATCAGCAAGGAGCGTAGTGGGTACTAGAAAGGCTACCTGTTTTCCGTCCATAGCCGCTTTAAATGCCGCCCTCAGAGCGACTTCTGTCTTACCGAAACCCACATCTCCGCATATTAACCTGTCCATCGGTCTTGGGGATTCCATATCCTGCATAACGTCTTCAATAGCGGCTTCCTGATCAGGGGTTTCTTCGTAGGCGAACTCTAACTCAAACCCCCGGTATGTCTCATCTCTTTTTGAATATTTAAACCCCTTTTCCGCTTTTCTACGGGCGTAGAGTTCAAGAAGCTCACCAGCTACGTTCTCTACGGCTTTTCTTACTTTTGTAACCCTGGTAGTCCAGCTTTGGTTTCCAAGTCTGTCTACTTTATGCGGTTTGCCATCGCCTATATATCTCTGTACTAGCTTTAGCTTGTCTACCGGTACATATATTTTGTCCCCGCCTGCATATTCGCATTGTATAAAATCGCCTTCCATATCTCCGATCTTCAGCTTTCTAAGATTCCTAAATATTCCGATGCCAAACTCTATATGCACAATATAGTCGCCCGGCTTAAGTTCGCTAAAGGAAGTAATAAAAGCCGAGGGGACATCCTTTCCTTTTTTGTATGTAATCCTGTCTTTCTTTTCCCCAAATATTTCTTCCTCGGTTAGTATCTCAAGCTTTGCTTCCTCGAATTTAAACCCCTTGGACAGACTCCCCAGACTCGAATCCATGTTCTGGTAACCGCGCTTCTTTAGGAGATCCAGAATTTTCTCCTGTTCGTTTTGTGTTTTAAAAGCAAGGAGCAGGGAGTATCCGTCTTTTTGGCATTCTTCTATTTTTTCTGACAGCGTGTCTATAGGAGAGTCCCCTTGATTGGCTGATTTGATTGATGTTGGCTCTGCGTTGAACTTGATGGTTTTGTTTTTATTACTAGATACGTCTAAATCCCTTAAGTGTATGTTTTGTAATGTGCGGGCTCTCTTTCTAACATCTTCTCCTTTAAAAAAAAGCTCTTCAATTCCGGGCGCAATTTTAAGCTGTTTTTTTAAGATAGCCTCTGTTTCCGGCAAAGATTCTACAAAGGTCTCGCCCGAGCTTGAGATCTCCTCGGGTTCATCTTCGATTATTAACGTATCAGCGGGCAAGTAATCAAATATTGAACTTAACTTTGGATAAAATGAAGGAAGAAGCCATTCCATATTGGGGATTCTCTCTCCTTTTTCGATTTCTTGGATGACCTGGAGTTTGTTTCGAGCCGATATTCCATCTTCTTCTGCCTTTAATCTAAGGTGTTTCGCGGCCCTCTCAATAGATTTCTGATCCAGTACAATTCCGCTGGCCGGTAAAATTACCGTGTTTTCAATTTTCTCGGTGGATTTTTGATTCTCTATATTGAAAATTCTTATTGAACCCACTTCATCTCCGATAAATTCAAGCCTTATCGGGTGGTTGTGTCCGGGGGAGAATATATCTATAATAGCGCCCCTTACACTTATTTCCCCACGACCCTGTACAAAGTCTGTTTCCACATATCCCGTTTGCTCAAGACGGATTAA
>JAJCZT010000141.1 GCA_029262255.1 Deltaproteobacteria bacterium | reverse complement strand
ATCTGAAAGCTCCTTTCCAATATCTCCCATAAGAGGCCTTTTAGCGGAGTCTCTATCACCGCCGCATCCAAAAACGAGAATTAAGTTTCCCTTGGTAAGCGGCCTTACCGCCAGAAGGACATTTTTAAGGGCATCGGGCGTATGCGCATAATCCACCAGTACTTTAAACCCAAATGTGTTGGGAATCCCTTGTAATCTTCCGGGGACGGATGAAATTTTAGAAATGCCTTTTTCAATGGCCCCGGCGGGTGAGCCCAGTGAAATGGCAGTAGCGACAGCAGCGAGTATGTTTGATAAATTATGCTCCCCAAAAAGTGCTGATTTAACTTCGACATTGCCCTTGGGGGTATGAATATCCGCCTCTATTCCATCCTCAGTAATTCTTGAGGATGCGGCGTATACCGTGGCGGTCTCATTGTTAATGGAATAACTCACTACATTGCCGGGCGCATCATTTATAATCTGAGCTCCGAAGGGATCGTCAATATTTATAATTGAGAATTTATTTTTCTTTTCACTTTGTTCCAAGAACTCTGTAAATAGTCTCTTTTTGACTTCTAAATAGCTTTCCATCGAGCCGTGATAATCGAGGTGGTCCTGAGTCAGATTAGTGAATACGCCAATATCAAAATGACACTCCTTCACTCTCTCTTTATCAATAGCATGTGAAGAAACTTCCATTGCCACTGTTTGTACTCCCGAGTCTCTCATTTCTCTAAACATCCCCATGAGATCCAAAGATTCAGGGGTTGTCATAGATGACTGAATTTTATTCTTGCCGTACCGGTAATCGATGGTGCCTATAATGCCGGAAGACTTTCCTTCTTCATTCCAAATAGATTCCAATAGATAGGTAATTGTAGTTTTTCCGTTTGTCCCTGTAATACCGGTGAGTGTAAGATCTTTTGTCGGGTGTTCGAAAAAATTAGCAGAAACTATAGCAAGAGACAATCTGGAATCAGTAACTTCAATAACTGTTACGCCTTTACAATCCTTATCCGGCGCTTTTTCCACGATCAGGGCTTTGGCACCGTTACGAAGAGCCGATTCAATATACTTATGGCCGTCCGTATTCTCGCCTTTCAGCGCTACAAATAAAAACCCCTCTTTAATCTTGTTTGAATCAAAAGAAACACCCGGAATCTCTAAGTCGAAATCTCCTTTGACATTTTTTATATCTACCCCGCATACAAGTTCTCTAAGGATCATATTTGTTGTTTAAGCTCAATTGAGCAAACCATGCCTTCTTTTATCAAATCCCCTGGTAGAGGTTTTTGACTTGTTACAAAACCGCTACCTTTCACTTTGACTTTGACTCCTTGCTGCTCAGACCACCTAAGAATGTCCCGTACACTCATACCGCTAAGATCAGGCATAACCTTCATACCCACCAGTTCTTTTTTGGGGCTTACTCCCATGTGAAAAAGAACCTTTTCAGCAATTTGTTTGAATATAGGAGCTGCTACTGAACCCCCATGTGTTTTTTTCCTAGGCGCCTCAACCACTACAACCATAACAATCTCGGGATCTTCTACAGGAGCAAAACCGATAAACGAGGCTATATATCTGTCAGAGTAATAACCGCCGGACTTTGGATCAGGTATTTGCGCAGTACCGGTTTTTCCAGCTACTGAGAATCCGGCTATTTGTGCCTTCTTGCCGGTCCCGTCTTCAACGACGCCCTGCATGATTTGTTTCATCTGATAAGAGGTATCATAGGAAATCACTCTTGTAACTACCTCTGGAGAGTTCTCCTCAATTACATTTCCCTCTGGATCTATAATCTTCTCTATAACATAGGGCTTCATAAGAAATCCGCCATTTGCTATCGCAGATAGGGCTGTGACGAGCTGTAGTGAAGTAACAGAGATGCCCTGTCCGAAGGAGATGGTCGCAAGCTCAATAGGGCCCCACTTTCTGGGAGCTGCCAGCTGTCCGCCAGACTCTCCGGGAAGGCCTATACCAGTTTTATCTCCGAAGCCAAACTTTTTTAAATATTTGTAGTATTTATCTCTACCCATGAGCTCTCCAATTTTGGAAGCTCCTATGTTGCTTGAATACTTTACAATCTCAGCAACGGTAAGTGTGCCGCGGGGTTTTATGTCCTTAATCACAGCTGAACCGATTTTTCTTCGTCCGTTCTCACAATTGAATTGTGAATTTGGATTTACCTTTTTATCTTCAAGGGCAGAAGCTGCGAGAAACACCTTCATCGTTGATCCGGGTTCATGTGCATACCATACAGGAAGGTTTCTTCTATTTGCCTCAGGGAATTTACTAAAATCGTTAGGGTCCAGAAATGGATAAGAAGCCATGGCCAGCACTTCGCCAGTCTCGGGATTCATGATAATGGCCATCCCCTTCTCCCCGCCCATTTCTTCTATTCCCTCTTTTAATTCTCTCTCAACAATATGCTGAATCTGTGAATCAATTGTGAGAACAATGTCATGGCCCGAACTTTTATCTTGATCAATATCCTGAATCTCGATCGGGTCGTTTAAAATTTTATGTCCCCTAGCATCCCTTCTTAGAGAAATCTTTCTGGTCTTGCCGATTAAGGAGCCCTCATAGTGGTATTCAATCCCCTCCAGACCAATGGAATCAACATCCGCAAAACCAATCACTTGACCCAGGAGATGCCCGTTGGGGTAAATTCTTTTAGGTTCCGGAATAAAGCCTAGACCCTTTATGTCTGAATTTTGAATTTCGTCTACTGACTTTGAATCTGCGAGTCTTTTTATCCAGACAAAAGATTTGTTTGAAGAAACTCTATCCAGGATTTTCTTTAAAGGGAGCTTTAGTTGCTCTGAAAGTATCTTTGCCGCCTCAGAGGGATTGGCTACTTTTTTAGGATTCGCATATACAGACTTCACATCTACATTTACTGCCAACTCTTTGCCGTTTCTATCTAAGATTTTTCCCCTGCGAGGAAGTAGCGTGGAGGTTCCGTGATGCTGCTTTCTCGCAATCTTAAACGCCCTCTCACGATCGAGAACCTGAAGTTCCAGTGCTTTTAGAGAAACCATTGCAAAAAGAGCAATAATAAGAGCCGCGACAATAAAAACTCTCCATCTAGGTTTATCCAAATCCCTGGTAAGAGAAATTCTCTTTGCACCTCTCTTTGGCTTCATTATTTATTTCCTACAACCCTATTTTTTTCTATATAGATTATGTCTTTTTGAGTTGGGAACTTAAATCCAAGCTCAACAGCCATCTGCTCGAGTTTCCCGGGTGACTGTAGTTTCATAAATTCAGACTGAAGCGTTCTATTCTCTTTTAAAAGGTCTTGAGTTTTTTTCTTATTCCTCGAAATTTCATAGCCGAGGCTCACCTCTTCAACTTTAATTCTTATATAAACCAAAGAAAGACCCACAGCAATTAATATTAGAACTATCAATCCTGCGGATAATACAGATTTTCCAGAATTCCCTCTTTCTTTTGACCTTACTTTTGAATTCGTCATGATTAGAGTTTCTCACCAACCCTCATCTTTGCACTTCTGGCTCTGGGATTATTTAATACCTCAGCTTCGCTCGGAACTAGAGGCGTGCGGGTTAGAATGTTTATTGTGCTTTTTTTACCACAGCCGCATATGGGTAAATCCGGTGGACAAATACATGGGGAGGATAGATGCTGGAATAAATTTTTTACAATTCTCTCTTCAAGGGAATGAAAAGAAATGATAACGATTCTGCCGCCGGGCTTGAGAAGGGGTATGGCCTTTGCTATGAATTCCTCAATATTATCAAGCTCGTGGTTAACGGCAATTCGAAACGCTTGAAATGTTTTCGTTGCCGGATGAATCCTTACAGGATGGAATTTTCTGGGAATCGCCTCATAAACCACGTTGGCAAGCTCTGCTGATGTGGAAATGGGTTTTTCTTCTCTGGTCCGCACTATGCGTTTGGCAATTCTTCTGGACCATCTTTCCTCTCCGTATACTTTCAAAACTTTTGATATCTCATCAACACTCATTTCATTTACCAAATCATAAGCGGTAAATCTTAGCCTCGGGTCCATACGCATATCAAGAGGCTCATCACGTATAAAACTAAAACCCCTCTGGCTGGAATCAATTTGAAATGAAGACATTCCAAGATCTGCAACTATGCCGTCTACCTCATCTATTTCCAAATCCAGAAGGACCCTATCAATTTCTGAGAAATTACTGTTCTGAAAAATAATGTTGCTTTTGTATTTGGACAGATTGTTGCTCGCTATAGAAAGGGCTTCTTCATCGACATCGAGCCCGACAATGCGAGACTGATAGTTTGTAAAATCTAATATTGATTTCGTGTGGCCACCTAGTCCCAGAGTCGCATCAACGTACAATCCATCCTCTCTGGTAACCAGGTAATTTATGACCTCTTGGGTCATAACTGGTATATGGGTCGGAGTCTTTTGTTCTAAGATTGCGCTTTCCATAGGCTTATAGTCCTTGTGCTGCAAGTATTTCCCTGCTTTTTTGAAATTCTTCATACGCGTTATCAGACTCTTCCTGTTCCCAAACCTCTTTGGACCAAATTTCAACCTTAGTTAGCATACCTATTAAAATCACCTCTTTATCTATGCGTGCATGCGCTCTTAGAGACTGCGGGACAAGAATTCTTCCCTGTCCATCCATTGGACAATCAACAGCACTGCCCATCAAGTATCTTAGAAAGGAAATAACTTCCTGTTTAAACTGCGGCAGCTCAGATACTTTTCTTTCAATTTCATTCCATTCCCTTAGCGGGTACGCAGCTAAGCATTTATCAAAATTGGTAACAATGAATATCTCACCGCCGTACTTCTCCCTACAGACCTCCCTAAATTTTGAAGGCATGCTGAGCCGTCCCTTATCGGTCATGGTATGTTCGTATCTGCCTCGAAACATGTTGCGCCCTCTTATGCCACTTCATGCCACTTTGAACCACTATATAAAATTGTGTTAAGTTTGTCAAGTAAGGTTTTGATATTTATGAATTTTTTCAAAAATACCGGAGTGTAAAATAACGCATTTATACAGGTAAAAAGAAGGGCCTATATATGGCAAATAATAGAAGGGATTTTTGACCAGTTAAACCCAAACACTTTAAGAGTGTACCCTATCATATTGATGTCATAGGATATTCAATCTAAATTAGGGTTATAAAATAAAACGCGATATGCCAATTTATGCCATTATAAACATATCGATCTTTTTAGAATATGGGAATCAGATGAAGAAAATCAAAAGAATAATCGGAAAAAACAGCAAATTAAGATATAATCTTCTTAATTTTTC
>JAJCZT010000140.1 GCA_029262255.1 Deltaproteobacteria bacterium | reverse complement strand
GTTCATCTTGTGACCGAGAGGCAAGAAGAGGCCTTAAGGGAATATTTTTATGTCATTAGGGATAATCTTCATGTTTCCAAGTTCCCTAAGTAACCAACATCTAATAAATTCCCCTCAAATGTAATTCTTCTGGTATATAGACCCCTTATCTGGTAAGTTATAAGCTAGTTTTAACACGTCTTGGTATCCAAGAAGGAGGGTTCATGGGTTACTCTAAAGACTTACTTGACCAGTTAGATTACGGTAAAGGCGAGACACTTTTTGGGGATACACCACTTGTAATACTTAAAGCGTTTCTTCAGTCTGGAGTGTCCTATTTAGGCGGTTATCCCGGCTCCCCCACAGCGAGTCTGATAGATGCAATATCTGATTCCTACGACACGGTTTTAAAGCCAAAAGGCATATATTTTGATTGCTCAGGCAATGAGGCCTCCGCGGCATCTCTACTCTCCGCTTCGATAAGCTACCCGATCAGGGGTTCTGTGAATTGGAAGATCGTCGGTACCAATGTAGCCTCTGACGCACTCTCTCATATTTCCTCCTCAGGAGTTACAGGGGGGGCAATGATAATTGTGGGAGAGGATTACGGTTGTGACAGTACTTGTGTCGCAGAAAGAGCTCTTCCCTTCGCGCTTAAGTCAACGATGGCAGTGATAGATCCAAGGGGCGATTTAGATCATGTGGCAAAGATGGTTGGGGCAGGTTTTGAACTCTCTGAATACTCAAATATGCCAGTAATGTTTTTATTATCCACCAGAGTCGCGCATATAATGAACAAGATGCAATGCGAGGATAATCAGGAAGCCAAGATCAGCATGTTGAACAAGCTTGATGACTTGACGACCAACTTAGAGACTATACCCCTTCCGCCTTTTACTTTTGATCATGAGAAGAAAAAGTATAATGAGCGCCTTCCCGCAGCACAGAAATATATTCTAGATAATAAGCTGAATGAATTTTTTGATGGAGATGAGAAGTCGATTGGAATTATAACTCATGGAATGATTTATAATTCTCTTTTGAGATGTCTCTACAACTTAGGTGAGGCAAACCTCTATGGCGAGGCGCGACTCCCCATACTAAACCTCAATGTTACATACCCCTTAGTACCTGAGGAAATAATCTTATTCCTTAGGGATAAGAAGGCTGTATTAATAGTGGAAGAGGGGATGCCTAATCTTATTGAAGAGCAGATACGCTCAATTGCGCAGAGGGCAAAATTGGGGCTTGATATATTCGGAAAGGATATCCTACCAAAAGCAGGGGAGTATACTCCTGACCATATAGCTAAGGGAGTAGGTAGCTTTCTCTTAAAAAACACTTTTTCAGATTATGAGAAAGAACGGATAAAAGAAAGAAGCGAGTACACCGAAAAACATAAGGAAAGGGCTGCGAGTTATTTAAAACAGCCGATCGCCAAGAGAAACCCGGTATTTTGCACAGGATGCCCTGAAAGGCCCATTTTTACCGCAATTAAGATACTTGAGGAGGATTACGGTAGGTCTTATTACGCCTCTGATATAGGATGTTATTCGATGAGCGGACTCCCGCCATTTGATCTCAGCAATTCGATTACTGGAATGGGTATAGGTCTAGCATCGGCGGCAGCTCTATCACGTATGGCTAATAAACGGGTTATTTCATTTATGGGAGACGGTACGTTTTGGCATAGTGGTCTTACGACCAGCATTGCAAATGCCGTATACAACAATCAAGATGCTATTTTAATTATCTTAGAGAATTTCTGGACTTCTATGACGGGCCATCATGAGAACCCCGCGTCGGGCAAGAATATGAGACAGGAAGGGGTAGGGATGGATATTGAGAAAGCCTTAAAAGGTACTGGAGTGAAATGGATAAAGGCGGTTGATCCGTATGACTTAAGGGAGTCCATTGAAGTACTAACCGAAGCTTATGAAGAAGGTGAGGGTCTCAAAGTAATAATTTCACGAGGAGAGTGCCAGTTAGAGAAGACCAGACGGGAAAAGGGGATTGTTAAGGAAAAAATAAAGGTTGGTAAGCGCGTTATGCAACAAAAACTGGGAGTCGATCCTGAGGTTTGTACAGGGGATCATTCCTGCATGCGCTACAACGGATGTCCTTCTCTTACTTTAAAGGACAGTCCTACTATCCTCAGAGAAGATCCTGTAGCCCATATTGAGCATTCTTGTGTGGGCTGTGGTCTATGCGGTGAAATTGCCCATGCCGCTGTACTCTGTCCATCTTTTTATAAGGTAGAGATTATTGATAACCCATCAATGTTTGATCGCTTGGGGGCTAAGATAAACCGATCTTTGCTTCATATGATCTCGAAAAATGGATGGATGGGTTAATTCCTATATCAATTGGATTAAATTTTCTCGAAAAATAGTTTTGTGTAGCTATTCAATTATTGGACTGCTAGTCCTTTAGTCTCTAAAAGAACCTTATTATAGACATTTATAAAGCAATCTTTTGTGATAGGATAATTTGTTGTACTATAGCAGAATAAAAAAACATGCAGAAAAAAAGTGATCTAATAAAGATATTAATCCCGGCGGTTGGCGGTCAGGGAGGCGGGGTTTTAACTGAATGGATAGTTCAAGCCTTTTTCTTTGAAGAATTTGATGCTCAGGGAATAAGTCTTCCCGGTCTCTCACAAAGAGGTGGGTCAACTGTATATTACATCGAGGCCCATCCCAAACCGGATTCAGAAGAAAGAACAATTATTTTTGCCCAGTTTCCTGTCCCCGGAGAGGTTGATATTATTCTGTCACAGGAGTTTTTGGAATTAGGCAGGGCTCTGGAGCTAGGTTACGGCTCAGATAAAACAACAATCGTTACCAGTACCCATAGGGTATATTCAACACTTGAGAAAATGCCTATCGGGAGCGGTATTTATTCCGATGAGAATTTAAGAAAGATCGCAGCAGGCTTTTCCTCCAAGATGATAGAACTCAATGCGCTCGAGCTGTCCAAAGTAAACGGAATGGATGAGCTTGCCGTTAATGCCATTTTACTGGGCGCACTTAGTGCTTCCGGGGCTGTTCCACTTGATAAAAAGTCCTTTATACGTTCAATAGAAACTGTGGGGGTTGCGGTTAATGCTAGCTTGAAGGCATTTGAAGTCGGATGGGACTATGCGCATTCAAGTTCTGATTCAGATATAGAATCCTCAGCTAAGTGGAATAGTTTTATAAAAGAGAGGGCAGATAAATTAGAAGATAAAGAGAAACAAGAGTATTTAGCTCGAATATCTAATATCGAAACTGAATACCCGGGGAATGTAAGGGAGATTCTCGCTGAGTCGGTTTATAGATTAATGGACTATCAGGGCATAGATTATGCTGACAAATATCTAAGTGAAGTAAAAAGTATCAATGAAATAGATCATAATACCAAGGGAACGAGCTATAAACTTACTGAGCTGTTTGCTAAAAATCTTGCGCTTTTGATGAGTTTTGAGGATGGAATCCGGGTTGCTGAGCTTAAAATAAAATCTGATAGGTTTAAGCGAATTAAAGAGGAGATGAGGCTAAGGGATGATCAGGTGTTTCATGTAGTAGATTATCTAAAACCCGAAGCTGAAGAGATATATGGTCTCCTGCCCAATGTATTGGTTGTCCCTGTGCTTAGTTTTACTCAGACCCGCCTGTTTAAGAAAATATGGCGGAGAAAAAAGCCTTTAACAATGGCGCAGACACCGGTTACAAACTCTTTCAGCGGGTATTTTAGGTTATGGATGCTTGCGAAAATGAAATTTTTGCGGCCTCATTCGTTTAGATATAAAAAAGAATACAAATTAATAACGCGGTACAGAGAATCAATTAATAAATACGCTTCTTACGATTACAAGCTGGCCTGTCTGGTTGCAAAAAGCGCTCAGATGGTAAAGGGGTATGGAAAGGTGAGAAGAAGAACCATGGATGCTTTTTTCCGCTTCCTGGATAATATCCTCTCCCCGCTGTCTGAATATGAAAGTAATAATAGAAAGAACTTCGATATTACATTAGAGATTGGGCAAGAGGCTTATAATCTTATAACCGGAGAGTCCATCGAAGGTATAGATAAGGCTGAAAAACTGGCTCAGGATGTACTTGAGCAAAGAACTGAGTAATCCTTTATTTCTCGCTTCCCATACAATACTTAATAATTAACCTTCATCAAATTAATAAAATCCTGGAATAGATATGATGCATCATGAGGTCCAGGGGACGCCTCCGGGTGGTATTGGACAGAAAAGGCTGGGTATTTCTTGTGTTTTATTCCTTCCACCGTATTGTCGTTTAGGTTAATGTGAGTAACTTCTACGTCCTTTCCTAATGTATCGGTATCTACCGCGAATCCGTGGTTCTGAGAGGTGATTTCGACTTTCCCGGTCTGTAGGTCTTTGACCGGTTGATTAGCCCCTCTGTGCCCAAACTTAAGCTTGTAAGTTTCTGCGCCTAGCGCCAGGCTTAATATCTGGTGCCCAAGGCATATCCCGAATATAGGCTTTTTGCCGATTAGTGTTCTCACGCTCTCTATAGCATAAGAGACTGCTGCCGGATCACCCGGGCCGTTGGATAAGAAGATTCCGTCAGGGTCCATTGAAAGCACTTCATTCGGAGGAGTTCTGGATGGAACAACGCTTACATCGCAACCGTGGTCAGTAAGTTTTCTGAGGATATTGTACTTTAGGCCAAAATCATAAGCTACGACCTTGAAGGTATCCGTTATCTGAGAGATTTCTTCGTTAAACGGTTGCCAATTTTGAGAGGCTTCGCTCCAGTTGTAAGGTTCTTCACAACTTACCTCAGTAACAAGATCGACTCCAACTATGCCTTCTGACGAGTGTACTTTCTTGAGTAAACTTTTAGGGTCTAGGTCGGATGTTGAAACGACCGCTTTTTGGGCTCCCTTGGAACGAATTAATTTTGTAAGTGCCCTAGTGTCAATGCCTTCAATGCCAACTATTCCGTAATTAGATAGATAAGACTCCAGATCGCCCTGAGAGCGCCAGTTGCTGGGCGTTCTCCAGTATTCTTTAACTACAAAACCCTTTAAAAATGGTCTTCTCGATTCAACATCTTCTTCATTTACCCCGTAGTTTCCTATCTCGGGGTAAGTCATTGTAACTATTTGGCCGTTGTATGAGGGATCTGTGAGGATTTCCTGGTAGCCGGTCATTGAGGTGTTAAAAACTACTTCCCCATATGCCTCACCGTGGGCCCCAAAACCGTAGCCCTCAAAAATCGTTCCGTCTTCTATTACAAGCAGTGCTTTTTTCATGAATTCGGATGGGAAAATACATTTTAATTTTACTTATGTCAAACACAGCCATGTGGCTGTGTTTGATATTCTTTCGTAATGTTAGTCTAATTATCAACAACTAAAAAGCCAGACTTTAATTGCTAGTCGGAAAGGCCTTTTCTTAATATCTCATTTACAACTTTAGGATTGGCTTTTCCCTGAGTCTGTTTCATGACCTTGCCAACAAAAAAGCCCATTAACTTTTGATCTCCGGCTTTGTATCTTGAAATTTCATCCGGGTGGTCAGCAAGAATTTGAGACACAATATTCTCTAATTCCGACTGGTTTGATATTTGTTTCATGCCTTTGTCTTCTACTATTTGGTTTGCAGCTTTTCCACTTGAGAGCATCTCCCCAAATACATCCTTCGCAATTTTACCGCTTATTGTGCCGTCCTCTACTAATATTAGGAGTTCTCCAAGCCTAACAGGGGTGATTCCAAAGCAATTAATATCCTCTTCGTCTTTAAGCTCTCTTAGCACCTCGTTCATTACCCAGTTGCTTACTATTTTGGGATTGTTGTGTTTCTTTAAACAGTCTTCGAAATAGTCGGCTATTTCCTTTGTGGAGGTAAGTACTCCGGCATCATACTCCGGGATATTATATTCTTCCTTGAATCTAGCGAGCCTTTGATCCGGGAGCTCCGGGAGAGAATTTTTAATCTCTTCGATTTGTTCTTTTTCTATAACAACCGGCAGAAGGTCAGGGTCTGGGAAATACCTGTAGTCGTGAGCCTCCTCTTTTGAGCGCATCGAAAAGGTTACGCCTTTGTTAGAGTCAAAGAGTCTTGTTTCCTGTATTATTTCCTCATCATTTTCCAGTAATATGATCTGCCTTTTTATTTCATGCTCTATCGCTTTTTGTACGTATTTAAAGGAGTTTACATTTTTCACCTCCGCTTTTACGCCGAGTTTCTCACTCCCCTTGGGTCGGACAGATACGTTTGCGTCACATCTTAAGCTCCCTTCTTCCATATTGCCGTCACAAACACCTATGTATCTCAGAATAGAACGAAGCTTCTTCATATATTCTACCGCTTCTTCGGCACTGGATATCTCGGGCTCACTCACAATTTCGATTAGAGGCACGCCGGCGCGGTTTAGATCAACAAAGCTTGAATTCCCTCGGTTATCATGGATTAATTTGCCGGCGTCTTCTTCCATATGAATTCTTGTAATATTGATTCTTTTCGTAGACCCGTTAGTTCCGATATCTAGCCATCCATTTGTGGAGAAGGGCTCCTCGTATTGAGATATTTGATATCCTTTTGGTAGATCAGGGTAGAAGTAGTTCTTCCTCGCAAAGCGCGACCTTGGATGCAATTCACAGTTAAGAGCGATTGCGGCCTTAAATGCGTACTCGAGCACTTTTTTGTTTAAAACCGGCAGCACCCCGGGCATTCCTAAGCATATGGGGCTTACATGACTGTTCGGAGTTCCACCAAATTCGGTTGATGTAGGTGAGAATATTTTTGATTTTGTCTTAAGCTGAGCGTGAACCTCAAGACCTATAACCGGCTCAAATTCCATTTTCATACCTCTTTTATCAGTTAAAGTAATGGTGATTGATCGTGGAAATTTGTCAAGGAAACAAAGTGTATGAGTAATAAAAATATTTTAGTAATATCTCCCCATCCGGACGATCTGGAAATTGCAATGGGGGGGACTGCGGCCAAAATGATTGATCAAGGCGTGAGCGTCATATCGCTTGTTGCAACAGATGGCAGCGGGAGCACGACTGTTAGCGGTCTAGAAGGTCATGAGTTGGCTTTACTAAGGAAAGAGGAAGCGAGGGAAGCCTCGGAGATTCTCGGTGTTCAATTCTTTATTTCCTTACCGCTCAAAGATGTTAAAAGTGAGGAGAACGGGGAGCATTTCAAAAATGATTTTAAAGAAACACTAAAGAGGTTTAAGCCCCAAGAGGTTTATATCCCTCATCCGGAAATTGATAAACATCCGACGCATCAAATAGTGTCCAAACTTGTCATTGATGAATTGAGGGAGTTATCTCAGAACGACGAGCTGAGACCCCAAAAAATATGGTGCTATGAAGTATGGACGCCGTTTAGCGAATACGACAGGATTGAGGATATATCTCAATATATTAATCTTAAGGTTAGTGCAATTGAGGCTCACAGGAGTCAGCTCGAATACAAAAACTATACCGAGGGGATTGTTGGACTTAACAGATACCGAGCGGTTTTTGACGAGAGGCACGGAGTTGCTGAGATGCAATATGCTGAGGTGTTTATTGAATTGATGTTATAGAGATTTACTCTTTAGATATGTTTTACTTAGGAATATGTCCTGTTTTCATGCTCCAAAGCAGCATGTCCAATTCTTCTACTTCTATTCCAAGCTCGTTTGCAAACCCTTTCATCTTTTCTTCAGCTTCGAGGTATTTCTTTTTTGTAGTGGGTGGCTTGGGCGATTCCAATACACCTAAATCATAGAGAGACCTAACTACGTTTCTGTCCAGTATCGCATATCCTTTAATACCGATATTTCTTAAGAAGTGACTTGCCTGAGTTAGTCCTAGACCTTTTATATCTTTATTAAGAGCGAAGAACTCTCGTCTTTCTATGGGATCATCAAATGACCCAACCAGATCTTTAATCTTGAGATTGTATTCTTTCTTTAAGTAATCCCTCGTGTGAACTATATAGTAGGCTTTCTCAGGATATTTGTGGACTCCGCTGAGTCTCTCTTCAAGCGCCTCAGGGCTTCCTTCAAGTAGAATGTCACGTATGGCATCAAGTGATTTAGCGCCGACTTTTGGGCCTACGGCTGAGGTTAATATGCAAAACGAGAGCTCTTCAAAAATCCTCCTGTCGTCAGCATTTTGATGAACTTCCTTAAATTCATCAAGCTGAGCTTTGATGGAATCTTTTTTCTCGGAGTAAAGCGCTCTAAGTTCTTCGAGTTTTTCGTGATTTGCCATTCAGCTTTAACTCAATCAAACCTTAAGCTCGATGAAGAATGAAGTAATCCACACCGCGACTGCCAGGCAGCCTATAGTCAATATAACAACTCCAAGCTTCTTGGAAAATGAGACCTCAGGTGCTTTGTGTTTGGACATATCCATCGGTTTGGTTGCATCGGTTACTGCGGACATCATGCCGTGTTTTAGACCTGATCCCACAAGCCATGAGTTAATAGGGTACGCGGTTATTATTCCGGCCAGTGTAGCCACGGACGATATCCCCCAGAACATAAGCCCTTTGGGGTCATCTCCTCCGGGGATGGTTCCCCGCATAATTGCCATAACCGGGATCATCCCTACCATAACCATGTTCATAGAGACGGTCTCTGAAAAAAGGGTTTTTTTGATTGCCAGAAAATAGTTGCCCCCCATCATTGATTTCATAAACAGGGCTTGGAATATTAATAGCCCCATTACAAAGGCGGTTATATATTCAATAATAAGGTCAAGCCCGTTTGGCAGCCCCAGATGAAATGTAACAATTGCGGCGAGTATGATTCCCGTGGCATCTCCCGCGACACAGTGCATCATAGAGCCCACGGACTGCTTCCAGTGCGCCGCAATGAACTGATCGTGAGTGCCCGGCATGGGTTGCCGGCATGAAAGAAAGAATATGAAAAGCCCCACAGGTCCCGTGTAGAGCACAATTAAAATCCACGCGAGCTTCATTACCCACTGCGCGGGGGTATTTGTCTCAAGATCATATATCAGAAATATGAGAGATACTCCGGTTAGTATAAACCAGAGAAGCAGTACGCCGCCTACGATTGTATCAGGAATAAACATTGAATCCTCCACTACCAAACTGTGTTATTATTGAATTATCTCATCTCCTTGGAGTATATGTCAATCTATCTAATTTAACTATGTCAGAGCTAACTTGATAAACTAATACAATCGGCATATGAATAAACTTACATTAAGAGGATATTTTAGAGCATTTAAAGTAGAGACATCGTTGAAGATAACCCTTGCCGGGGTAATATGTATTCTGATAAATAATATTTTTCATTTTGATAAGGGCTATCTCTCTACACTCTTTGTATTTTTGATTTTAGTGCTATTTCATGGAGAGGCTCTAAAGGTAGGTTCTCAAGCTCTTTTGGGGTGCGTCATTAGCGGTGCTGTAACCCTAATTATCACCTATTTATTTGTCGATTCTAAAGTCCTTTATCTCCTATTGACTGGATTATGGCTGTTCTTCTGTATTACCTTTGTGCAGAGGTTTTTTCTGCCGACTCTTCTAAGCGGTATAGTAGCAACTTTGACAATCTATGAGTCAATATTCAGCTCTGTTTCAGATGCCACAAGTTTGGTTGGGGGTTATATCCTGCAGCTCGTTATAGCAGTGATTGTTTGTTGGATTATAGACGGCCTTGTTTGGCCTCACAGGAGCCGCGGCTCTTTTCAGCTTACACTCAGAACAATTTATGAAGAATTCTCAGAACTGTTCAGTAGTTATACCAAAGAGAGGCTTGTCGATAGAAAAGATCACCACAGCATATCCACTTCTCTGATTACTTTTAGCAATCTGGTGACTTATATAAATAGGATGGAGAGCGAAGAACGAAATAGAGACTTTCCAGCAGACCTTTATCTGAAAATTATTACATTCAGCAGAGCAATCTTTATCAAGACCGAAGTTCTCGAAGAGTTTGTTTTGAAAGAGCATTCTTTTCTTAGAGATGAGCTTGTAAAGCAAAATGTAAATCAAATTTTTAATACAATTTCTGAAATTTTCTCAATCTTAGCCCAATCGATAGGGACTAAGAATGTTGTGAATATTGAAGATAGGGATCTTGAAGGCTCTATTTCATCGCTGCATGAGTTATATAGAAAGATGCATGAGGTAGAGGGTATGGAAAGTGATTATTATGAGGATTTACTCGCTTTTGGGGCAATGCTGCCTGTCTTGGATGACATCTCAACTAATATAAAAAGAATTTCAGAAGCTATAAATATTTTTCACAGAAATAAGTACCAGAAGATTCTACAAGATCGTGTTACCCGCACGAAAGAAGTAGAAAAAATTAAGGCAAGATCTTTTTTTAGTATTAATAAAGAAACCTCAAAAGCGGGAATAAAGACTGTCGCAATCTTTATGTTGTTAATTTTTGCTGAATTTGCTATCGGTCTTCCTGGAGAGTCTCAAGTGGCATTCTACGCAATCCTGTTTGGAGTAGTTCCCAATCTCGGACAAGCCTATATGAAAAGTAAATATGGGATTTTAGGAGTTTTTTCGGGACTAATCTTTGGCTTTATTAGTTTAATATTGGTCTCTCAAGTCCCACATTTTCTGATGTTTTTATTCCTATATTGTCTTGGTACTTTTGTAGCTGCATATGTGGCAAGCAGCAGTAAGGATATATCTGTTGCCGGACTCCAGGCTGGTCTTATCATCCCTTAT
The DNA here is from genome assembly GCA_029262255.1 of Deltaproteobacteria bacterium. GTDB lineage: Bacteria > Desulfobacterota_D > UBA1144 > Nemesobacterales > UBA2774 > CR02bin9. Next base: position 8,640 of record JAJCZT010000140.1, on the reverse strand, counting down.
GCGCTTTTATACAATACTGGATATGGAGTTGATCTTGATACCGCTTTTACAAGATGTATGGCTTTGTTGTCCACCGTTTTAATAGCTGCCATAGTCCATCTTTTGCTTTGGCCGGTGAATCCCTATAAAGTGCTCAAACAGAAAATCTCAAAAGCCATAGCTCTTTCAGGCCAAATATTGTCCAAGCTTCTTGTTCAGGATATTAAAGAAAAAGAAAAAGTGGAGAAACTGGTTCTCCCATTGGCGGCCATACTGCCTACAAGCACTTCTTTGCTTCACGATGCCGAATATGTTATTCGCCAAGATGATCTTCATGCTGAGGGGTTCATTCATATTATAGAGTCTATAGAGAGAATCTATGCTGATATAGAGACACTAAAAAGAACTATTTATGAAAATATTGATAGTGAACTTATCCATCTATATCTGAGTCATATGGAGCCTCTTTACGAAAAAAGCTGCAGGGCTTTTGATGAAGTCTCCAATCAATTTAATTCAGGAAATGACATTGCAGCGGAAATAGCATCTATAATTGAGGGAATTCAGACGCATAGGGCGGAGTTTAGGGATACTGGGGTATGGCGTGAGTTTCAGTCTAAAGATGTCGAACAAGATGTACTAATTGCAGCCGGTATAGATAGCTTGCTTGAATCCTTAAGTGAAATATCTCTAGCAGTAGGTGAGATTAATCAAGCGAAATTAGCTGCTAAATCAATTTTGGTAACTAAAGAGGTTTAGATTCTCTGTACAAGACATTATTAGTTTTATATAATGACTATTTAATATTCCTAAAAGGCGGGCTAAGGAATTAACCTAATTTCCTATACAATTATATGAGTCTTTTTACTGTATTTGCAATAGTAATCACACTGACTGCTATATTCAGTTTTGTGAACGAGGTTTATATCAAGCTGCCCAGTACCATTGGGATTATGCTTGCCTCTCTTATTTCCTCTATTGTGTTTATTGTCCTCGGGTACATAGGGTTTGGACACGCAGAGTGGGCAGTGGAGCTTGTTAAAGCTGCTGATTTCGATCACCTGTTTATGGACGGTATGTTGAGTTTCCTCTTATTTGCCGCTGCGACCAGAGTAGATATTGATGAATTGAGAGAATATAAGGGGACTATCGCTTATTTGGCAACTGTAGGGATAGTTCTTTCGTCTTTATTTATCGGTTTCTCCATGCATTGGCTATTAGGAAGCATAGGAGTGGCTCTTCCTATTATCTATGCGATTCTCTTTGGAGCTATTATCTCTCCTATAGATGCGGTTGTGGTCATTAGAATCTTAAAACAGGCTAATGCAAGTAAAACGATGGAAACTGTTCTCACAGGGGAATCGCTTTTTAATGACGCAGCAGCGGTGGTGCTCTTTGTTTTATTATTGGGGATAGCCTCCGGAAGCACCGAAATGAGCGGGCTTGAGATAGGGGGGTTTTTCTTAAAGGAGGCGCTAGGCGGTGTGATGCTTGGTCTTATCCTGGGTTATTTAAGTCATTTCATGATAGTACAGATTATCTATAAAGGCTCGGATAATCATATTGTGATAATACTAATAACTTTAGCTTTGGTCTCAGGGGGATATGCCCTTGCCCAACTAATAGGGGTATCGGGTCCGTTGACCAGCGTTATCACAGGGTTATTCCTGGCTAGAACTAGAAAAGACGCTATTGGCGTCAAACATGAACATACCCGCTATGTTCGTGATTTTTGGGATGTTATAGATGAAGTCCTAAATGCCGTATTGTTTGTATTAATAGGACTTGAGGTGCTGGTGCTCAATTTCCAAAATGCTTATTTTATAGGGTGCGCTTTAGTGATACCGATTATAGTAGTGGCAAGATATATAAGCGTTGAATTTCCCTTGGTATTCTTAAGATTTTTTAGGAGTATACCGTCTCTTAAGGGATTTATTATGACTTGGAGCGGAATAAGGGGCGGAGTTTCAATTGCTCTGGCGCTGTCGCTTCCTGATTTTGCTCAGAGGGATTTGATTTTAGTGCTCACTTACATTGTAGTTGTTTTTTCTATTTTGGTTCAGGGACTTACATTGGGACGAGCCGTTAAATGGTATGAAAACAAGATAGGTGAGGATTGAATTTTAGGTGTTTGATTCTAATTATTTAAATGTTAGGTTACATTTAGTATAAGTCTTGTATGGATTGCCGAGCACTTATAAGTATTCATTTTGTCTAAATAAAGGAGAAAGATTATGATCAAAAAACTAAATATGTTGTTTGTTTTATTCATTGTGGTTTCAATTGTAGGATGCGCAGCTATTCAAAGTAATAAAACACAGAGCCAGGAACAGCTGCTTAGCGCTGCGGGGTTTATCATGGTTCCCGCTACTACTCCCGCAGAGTTTGAAAACCTTAACACGCTTACTCCTCATAAAGTCCTATTTAGCGTGAAGGACAATAAACCGCTTTACTGGTACGCTGATCCAACTAATTGCAGATGTGTTTATACAGGTGACCAGGAAGCCTATCAGCGTTATGAAAGGCTGTTAACCGAGTCGCAAATTGCAAATGAAGTAGAGGATGCCGCTATTAGCAATGAGGCCGCGGGAGCTAATATGTGGGGCTGGATGGGCGGTCCCTGGGGTTGGTAGAAGTCTCGTGGACTATATTTATGAGACTTGCCGGGCTTGATTAAAGATACTTAAAGATAGTCCACAGAATTTTATATCCGGCTTTTATACTACCGCTTAGGGTGCCGGCAATTTTAGAGAAGCCGATTCGCTTGCGGTAACTAACAGGGACCTCACTACATTTGAACTTCTCTTTAGCAGCTTTTACCTGCATCTCAACAGTCCATCCGTATGTGGTATCTCTCATGTTTAGCTCAAGGAGCTTATCAAACTTGATAGCTCTAAATGGTCCGAGATCGGTAAATTTAACTCCATAGAGCAATTTTATTAATGAAGTTGCAAGTGCATTTCCAAATACCTGTTGAGGAAGCAGGGCGCCTTTCTCGGAATTTCCCAAAGTTCTTGAACCGATCACCATATCAACATCATTTTCAATAATCGGTTTTACAAGTCCCCGCATATCTTCAGGATAATCGGAGTAGTCTCCGTCTAGGAAGACAATAATGTCCGGGCGTTCATTTTCTTCTTTGTTCTTCGCATAGTGGATCCCCCTAAGACACGCATAACCGTATCCCATTTGAGCTTCGTCGATGACGGTAGCTCCGGCGGATGCGGCATTTGCTGCGGTTCCATCGGTAGAGTTGTTATTTACAACTACAACTTCGCTTACAAGTTCTTTTGGAATGTCTTCAATGACTTTACCAATAGATTCTTCTTCATTGAATGCGGGGATTATTACAAGAGTTCTTGGGCTCATAGGGTTAATAAATTCCGGCTTTGATTTAATAGTACCTGCGTTATGAGATGATGAAAATTAGCCTCAATCCTAAAGGGCTTTCATAAAAGCTATATCTCAATAGTTTACTTGGATATAAACTCTCTCATAATGACAGGAGAGGCCTGGAGGCTGTCGATCGTAATTACTTCGCCGGTTTTCCTGTCTACCTGACCAAATTGAAGCACGCCTGTCGGACAGGACTGCACACACGCGCTACATCGCACGCATTCGGGGTCATTCATCGCAAGCCCTTTATTCGCAAAGTTCATAATATCTATTCCCTGATGACACACGGATGTGCAAACATTGCAGGAAATGCATTTCTTTTTATTCGCAATGATTCTAAAACGGCTAAATCTTGCATATATATGCATCAGTGCCGCCAATGGGCATATAAACCTGCACCATACTCTTCCGCTATACCAGAAGTATAGGCCATATCCTATAATGCCGGCTAGTAGAAGATCCACTACCCATTTGTAATTAAGCTGTATACCGAAAGGCTTCCAATCGTACAGCATACCTGTATATACTCCGTTTAGGGTTTGTCCTATAGCGGTATTGGGCACGGACCAGCTGATAACCCTGGCTATAAGTATTATAAATGCAATTGCTAAAATCACCTGCCCTATCATGTTTACCCGGTTCCACTTAGAACCGTGAGGCATTTTGTGACGGTATGTATCTCCAAGAGTTTCAGCCATCGCCCCGCATGAACATATCCATCCACAGTAGGCGCCCTTGCCCCAGTAGTAAATCATTACAGGGATAATAACGAAGGTTTGAATTGCACTTATTGCAAGCCATCCCCAGAGAGGTTGATCGCTAAACACGTTCCATATAAATAGTGGCCAGGCTAAGATGAATCCGAACGCACGCCAGTACTCGCGACCGTGCCCATAATTTACTTCAGGAAACAGAGAGTCGGCGATAGTTTGCATTACCCCAGAGTCAAAAAATCCGTGACTGCCTAGAATTGGTAAGACAAAATAAGGCAATATGAATAACGGTATTAACTGGACTAATGTAAGCGATATAGTCTGTATAGTAATATAAGGAGTTTTGCGCCGTCTAATTCTAAGGATGCCGAAAATTATGACAATTGAAGTATAGAGAAGAGAGTAATAAAATCCCGGTTCTTCCAGTGTAATAGCTAACGTTTTTACAAGATTTGAGCCGCCTAAACTCTCAAAGAAAGGGATAAGGTTATAAGGGAACCACTGGTTTGCCTGAAAAACTTTTGTTAAAGAGCCCCCGGCTTTCCAGTTGTAGATAAAAGTGAAGAAGATAAGGGATATAATGAGCGCTGTTAATCCCGAAATACCTAACTCGCTTCTTATCTTTACTTTACTTCTGCGGAAGAAATCAAGCGGGGCTTCGCGTCCTATCATAGTAAATACCGCATCGTTAGGAATTGTGAGCTCGTTCCCGTCTCGATCTACTATTGTTACTTCATGCTCCTCAATCTCCCTTACCTGGCTTTTCATAAGGAGATTGATTTTTCCCGGCAGATGATCTCCGGGCATAAAATCCCCGGTGCAGGTAGTAACTCGCTCAGAAGATGGAGTCTCGATTGAGACATCCGCCATGGGGTCAGCGATCAGCATGTTTAGAAATTCTACGTTTTCAGCTTTGGGTCTTGAGAATTCTTCTTTTCTATAAGAGTGTGTTACCGAGCCGCCTGCTTTGGCTATTGCAATGGAGGTCTCAAGAGCGCTGTCACCGCCTCCAACGACAAGCACATTTTTACCTTCAAAATCTGTGGGGTCATGGAGTCTGTTAAAAACCTTGTCCTTATCCTCTCCCGCAACTCCAAGTTTCCTAAAATTACCAGAGCGGCCGATTCCTACTATTACTCTTCTGGCTTTTAGGTTTTCTCCTTTTGGGATTATAATGTCGAAGTAATCCCCTTTCTTCTCAATCTTTTCAACTCTCGCAATTTTTGGTACGATCCCTTTTCCAAGGGTTTGAGCCTTTATTTCTTCCACTAGGGGCTCTTTTATCTCCTGAGTAAATTGCAGATCCCCCAGCGGCACCATATCGGTCGGGTATGTGTAGATAGGTTTTCCCTTGGGAAAGTTAACTATTGTAGAGAAAGGCTCTGTGGCCTCTATTATTTCAAAATGAAGATCGTCTCTTTTGGCTTCAAGAGCCGCTGCCATTCCCGAAACTCCCGCTCCCACAATAACAAGATCAAGCATATCAGAGGTTTTATCTTTAGCGCGTTGACTAAGGAAGCTCTTATCCATACGGATGGATTCTACAGCTCGAGCGCCTGAGTCTGAGGAGAATTTAAGAAGCGGTATTCCTGTTAGATCACCTACAATGTATAGCCCCGGGATATTGGTCGAATAATCGCTGTTAACTTCAGGAAGTTTCTCTACAATTCCGGCAGGCCATTGAGTGTGAAGCCATTTCGTGTATTGTGTGATCAATCTAAACACTGTATTCCTCCTGAGCGGCTATTTCCGTGTTAATAATTACCTCAAACAATTTAGATAATACAGCCCTAATTTGTCTTAGATGGCAGATCATTTAACGACCAGTCGTAGTTTGTATACTCAATTTTGAATCCCCCGGTTGCCTCATTGCCAAAGTAGGGATTAACAAACTCAATTACAGAGCCCGATTGCTTAATAAAATCTTCCTGATACCAGTCAAATATAGGCGAAAGCATGAGTATTTCTTGGTTTGTATCTATGGAGTTCTTTTCAGGGTCCAGGAGAAATACTTTTGTTTGTTGATCTAGCTGCTTATCTAATGTCTTAGGTTGATAGGGTGTGTTCATTAAGTCTGGGCATCCCATTGCGGCGCAGATTAGGGCAAAGTGAATTCTGGGTTCAGGATAATTCTTTCGAATTATTTCGTTCTCAAGTGTGTTGAGTGTTATTTTTTCACCAAAGAGAGGTACTATTGGCTGCTCCCAGGGACCGTCTGAATCACTGGCGATATCTTTTATGCTTTTAACAGGGTAATTGTCTGCTATTAGATCAAGTGTTTGAGCGTTGTAGAGATTGATTAAGAATGCTAACTGCTCGTTTTTGCTCCACCCGTCAAAAGTTTCTTTACTTATAGATGCGGTTTGTTCCAGATATTGGTTTAAATCTTTGGGGTCAGACTTTAGTCCGGAATAGTCAACTAATCCACCCTTGACATAACTGTTCAGAACTTCCTGGTACTGTTGATTGGATTGATCTAAGGTGTCTGCATTTACGAGCTGACTGGTTAAGAGTAAAACAAATAGAATGATAGCAAGAACACTGCTAAAACAGGGTTTCATAAGACCTATCTCCATTTTTAATCCTAAAGGCAAATAAACTCTTTATTACCCTATACGGAAGCCTGGGGTCTTCGGATTCATTCTTCCTTATGAATTTTCCACCAGTCACCGGCCTTGTGTAAGAGCGCTCTTGCGTACTCAGCGTGAGACCACATAAGAGGCGCTGCAAACTGTATATATCCGCCTTCAGCTCGGGAGTCATCCCTGATAATGCAGCTTTTGCCCGTTTCATAATAAGATTTATGCATGTTATTTGCTTCTTCTAAAATCTTATCGAACTCGACGTTGTCCAGTAGTATCGGTTTGTAGAACTCTTTCTGAAAATCTATTCCGGGATCCCATTCTCTTTCCATAAATTCCTCAAACCGTTGGCATGTTGAAAGATGCTCGGGTATTTCACCCTTTTCATTCTTATAGGAGTCAATCATCCCGAGCAGTTCATCCCCTCTGGACATATTACCGTTCCAGTAGTGGAATTGGGCAAGAACCGCAGTGTACTGAAGCCACGGTCCGTTGCCGGCATGAACATGGGTTGAGAAATCCTTATAAAAAGGCAGATATCGCATTATCATCCCGAGCTCTGGGTCCCAGAGTTGTTTCTCAATATACTGCACGCTGTTTTCCATCTGAATCTTGTAGTGCAGAAACCCGAAATAAAAAGGACTAAGGAGTGTGAAATCGGGTCTCATGTCCCTAGTGCCGTCAGGGGCCGTTCTTCTAATATATCTGTCGTCGCCAATGAACAATTCACTTACCGAATAGAGAAACTGATGGCGGAAATTTAAGAACTCCGGTCTTATAATATTCTTTTTGTCTTTTTTGTCAGCAACCTCATTTGCAAGTGAGTAGGCGTATAGGAATGAGAAATTAACCCAGCATGTGTACCCCTCTTCCATCGCTGATTCATGTATGGAAGTCGTTGAATAAAATAGGTTCAATTCTTTCTCATAGAGTGTTGTATAGCTGTAATCAAGCGCTTTGTTTATACAGACAAAGAAATCATCCATCTTATCTACCGGTCTTTTTAAAAACCTTGCGGTAAGGAGATAGTTGCAGATAATTGCGATCCCATGAGCAACATTGTCTTCCTGTTTATAAATACTCCTGTCTTTTCCTTCCAGGCTGTAACGCTGCCCCCAGCTCCCTTCTTCTGAAATACAGTCTTTCATAAAATAGGCCATGGACTTCATTATTTCAAAGGCCTTTTCCCTGCAGTCATAATCGTTTGCGGATCCTGCAAGCCTTCTCATTAGCTGAACGGCGCAGTTAGTATCTCGGGGATATACGTAGGGATAGCGGGATGAGGGGGGGGAGGCTAATAACAGCTTCCCATATTTCTTGTTCTCAATAGTGCATTTTAGGATTATATCCATTTGCTCATTGAGCTGATCGTTAAGTTTGGTTAGCTCTTTAGTCCGTTTTGCCATAACTTCTGTCCTCCCTGTCTATACGTTCTTTGAAATTTCTTATAATGATCCTACCAGGTAAGTTGCTCCTGTCGGATGGGGCATTCCACCCTCAGGTTCTAAAGTAATGAGCACTTCCATTTCTTTTGAGGGTTTAGGCATGGATTTTATCTCCATCATTTTTTCACCGTTTTTATTTACTTTAAATGTTCCCAGACTCACAGGCGTGCCGTTTTCCACGCACCATACCTGGTATGTCATTCCCTCTTCAAGAGTCGGGATCTTAGATACTAATAGTAAGGCGTCAGTGGATTCTTTATCCCAAAGAAGTTTCCCGGAGGAGTTTTGCTCAGACATTGTTCCCGCGAGTTTTACTGTTTCCACATTAGGGTCCATTACAAAATCCATTACTCCGGAATCTTTACCAAGATTCGCCTGGAGATTTCTTAGATTCTGATCCTGCATGGATAATTCATTCCGAAGAGACATGTTGTTCACAAAAAGTATTATAAGCAAGCCTACAGCGATAGCACTACCCAAATTGAGCCAAATTGGCTGGATATTTTTCCAGAAGCTAAATGTCGA
>JAJCZT010000139.1 GCA_029262255.1 Deltaproteobacteria bacterium | reverse complement strand
AAAGCGCTCTACATCTTGATCAAAACGTTCTTTAATTTGATCAACTGAGGATTTTTTATTAAGAGGTGTGCTCATTTTGCCAACTGATTTATATTTGATAAAGAAAGTGCCATGGGTATGTGTACTACACCAAAAATTGATGTCTCATTCTCAAATTGGATAAACCCTAAGCTCTCATAGAAAGGCACGGCGTATCTTGAGGAATTTACAGTTATATCTTTTGGGCTCTCCACATTAGAGGAGGTTTCTTCCAGAGCAAGTCTGACAAGGTCTCTTGCCACGCCTTTACGGTGAAAAGCTTTGTCGACATACAGCATTGAGATGTGACTGCTTCCTCTCATCTCAATCATACCTACTAATTCGCCCTCGGACTCTGCAACCATTGCAAGGTATCCGGATTCAACACGTTTTTTAAGCGCACGTGGGTTTGCGTATTTAAAGAATTCGTCGACCCCTTCCTCAGAGAAACCGGGCGCAATAAACTCATTGAACGATCTCGCTACAAGATTGCAAACTTTAAATTTTTCATCGGACTTTAGCGGTCTGAGGTTGATTGAGTTTGTCATAGTGTTGTATGAACAATTACTAAAAGACATGTTATTGTCTGATCCACTCTTTGGCTTCTTCTTTTTCGTCTGTCGAGAAATGTTTGATTTCTATACCAGGGAAGAGTTTGTCCGCTATCCCGACCCAAGACTCAAGCCAGCCTTTATCTGATACGACTGCTTCTTTCTCAAAGTCCCGCCAGTGTTTGAGCTTAAAGTGCATGTCTTTCATAAACGTATTGACCGACATCCCACCGATCTTTTCAATTTCAGCGTAAACACGGAGCTTGTCATAAGGCTTTAGCATTTCTTCCATCTTTGCGACGGCCTCGTCAAATTTATCATCTTCGATCCTGCCGTTTATGCGAAACCCTATTATATTCCCTTCTTCAAAAGGGATTATCTCTATCATGCTTCACCTCACTTATTTTATGATACTAGCTTCCGGCTTTATTTACCCAATTGATTCTGAGCGCAGAAAACTATCATCCTGTAGTTGTGTGAGCCTGATTTGTCTTTCCATAGCGAGCTGCATTCCATTATTACCTTTCTTCCCGCAGTGCCCGCAGGGTTCATCTGAAGCATATTCGTGAGTTTCGCTTTGGCCTCTGTCTGAGTTTGAACACAGTGCTCCTGCATCTTGTAGTTATTAGCCCACTTTGCTCCGCACCATTGATTTATCTGGTCGGCAGGGGAGGTATGAGTCGGTATGAGATCGGGGTTGGCAATTAAATCATTTACAGAGATTATTGTCTGGTCGGCTTTGGTAAGATATTCGGTTGCTCTGTTTACCAACTTTGACTTCATAGCATAGTCTTTATCTATACATGCCGAGCCGTAAAGATTAAGACCCGTTAGATAGTCGCTCAGTCCTTCCAAAGATTTTATATGTATGGTTTTGATCCTGGGCGGCGGGGTGAGAGAATTTAAGCGGTTTCTTAAAGATGCCACTATACCCTGATAAAAACCAAATTCATTTTTGCAAGTATCTTCGGATGCGGACTGTAGACCAATTGTAGTTTTGCTAACCTTTGATCCTAGCTGGGAGAGTTCAGTTAGTATCGGGTTTAGTTCTCTTAGGTAAGCCGCCTCTGAAGAGGTATACACAAAAGCAGCCTCAGCTCTTTCACTATGACTAATACAAAGTGTGAAAACAAAAAGCGCCGCAATTCCTAAAAATAAAACACCAACTTTGTTCTTTATTGATTTTGTCATCTTGTATACCTCCTTGTTATTTGGAGTGTGAAATAAAGCATACTATTTATAGTATATAAAAAAACGGGCATAAGTGTAGAAGTCTATGAATAAAAATGCAAAGTTTTTATACGAGATTTGCAATAAGTTAGCATTTTTATGTTAATATTTGATTAAAGAAGCAGCTTTCTCTGCTTAGAATTTAAGCTATAGACTCTTGTCAAATCTAGTATATATTTCACTTTTACTAGAGTTCCTTAAGGTTTATAGCTTGGATTCTATTATATGTCTATAGTCCGGAAACTAATTTTAATTGGCACCTATATTGCAACTTAATATCATTATAATGTCTGAGTTTGTTGGGTTAAGCATTATAGAGGGTGAAACAGGAGGATAAATTTGTGATTTCTGAAATTGTAAATCCGTCTAATATAAAATCGGCAGAAATTGTTGTAGGGATTCCCTCTTACAATGAAGCGGATTCTATTTTCTTTCCGGTAGAGCAGGCAAGTAAGGGGTTGAATATTTATTTCCCTCACAAGTCCTCGGTCATTGTTAATGTAGATAACTGCTCAGAGGACGGGACAAAAGACGCATTTCTAAATACACCTACAAAAATCCCAAAAATTTATGCTTCGACTGAGAAAGGGGTAAGGGGTAAGGGGCGTAATGTCCGTAACCTGTTGGAAATTGCGACTGGTCTTGGAGCCAAATCCATTATTCTTCTAGATGCGGATTTGAGGAGCCTAACACCCCGGTGGATTAAATACTTTATGGAACCTTTAAAGGACGGATATGATTTTGTTGTGCCCATATACATGAGACATAAGTACGATGGGACTATTACAAATAATATAGCCTATCCTATGCTTAGAACACTCTTTGGTCTCCGAATACGTCAGCCGATCGCGGGGGATTTTGCTATCTCGGGAAGGCTTGCCACTTGTATGCTCTCAGAACCCACATGGGATGAAGATATATATAATTTTGGTATTGATATTTGGATGACTAGTGTTGCGCTGTGTCGGAAATTTAATGTATGTCAGGCATTTTTGGGTTCATCAAAAACACACCGTCCCAAAGATCCTGCAAGCGACTTGGGGCCTATGTTCTCTCAAGTAGTAGGGACTATTTTTAAGTTGATGAAAAATTTTGAATATATCTGGAAAGACATAGAAGAATCCCGCCCAAGTGTGATCTATGGTTTCGGACTTGGCCAGGCGGGAGTGAGTGAAGAAATTAAAGTCAATACTGAGTTGCTCCATAAATCATTCTTACAGGGATTTGAAGATTACGGTGAAATATGGCAGCAGGTTCTTATTCCTTCCAATCTTCAAGTGGTTCAACGACTTGCAGAAGCTGATCCGGAGCAGTTTCATTATGAGGATGACGAATGGGTAAGAGTCCTGTTTGATTTTGCTCTGGCTGCAATATTTAACAAAGATATTGATAATAACAAATTACTCGAAGCCTTGATCCCACTTTATTACTCCTGCACTTTATCGTTTGTTAACCGTGTATCCCAAATGGACGATGCGGAAACGGAGTTATATCTTGAAGACCGTTCGCGTCGCTTTGAGGAAACCAAGTACTACTTGATAGAAAGATGGAATCAGCTCACTAGGCAAAACGGCAATAGAAAATTTTACGAAATGCTTTCCGGCAAGGAATTTCAAGGAGAATAGAGCATCTAAACTTATTTTTATCTGCAGTTTTAATTAAGATGGACTTTTTCTTGACTGAAACCTCTCTTTGGGTAGCATAAATCGTGTTATTGCTTACCTATTAAATTTCATTAATTACAGGATATAACAAAAACTATGGGACTAAAATGCGGAATAGTGGGACTTCCCAATGTGGGAAAGTCCACGCTTTTTAATGCGCTTACAAATGCAGGTGCTGAGGTTGGGAATTTCCCCTTTTGCACCATTGACGATAATGTGGGAGTAATCCCGATTGCTGACGATAGACTCCATAAGTTGGCTGAGCTCGTAAAACCGGAGAAGATTACGCCTACTTTTCTGGAAATGGTTGATATTGCGGGCCTTGTAAAGGGGGCGTCTGAAGGTAAGGGGCGTGGCAATGCTTTTCTCGCAAGTATCCGTGAGGTGGATCTTATTCTTCATACGGTAAGATGTTTTGAGGACGATAACGTGATGCATGTGGAAGGCTCAACAGATGCGATGAGGGACATTCATATTATTGAAGACGAGCTTATTCTAAAAGACCTTGAGACTATAGAAAGGAGAGAGGAAAGACTAACTTCGCAGTCCAAAAGCGGTGACAAAACTACTAAAGCCAAGCTAGAGGTTGTAACAAAATTGAGAAAGTTCGTCGAAGAGGGAAACATGGCAAGAAATTTCCCGATCGATGATCAATCCTTTGAAGTAATAAGGGAGATGTATCTTCTTACGGCAATTCCCGTTATGTATGTATGTAATGTTTCCGAGGATGATATTGCAGACGCTTCAGGTAATGAGGAAGTAACAAGGGTCAAAGAATATGCTGAAAAAGAAGGGGCCGATGTAATCGTTTTATCGGCACAGATAGAGGCTGAGATAGCTGAGCTGCCATATGAGGAAAAGAAGCTGTTTCTAGAAGATCTCGGGCTTCAAAACTCAGGCATGGATAGATTAATCAAAGAGGCGTATAGAGAGCTTGGGCTTATAACATATTTCACCCAAGGTCCCAAGGAAGTAAGAGCCTGGACGCTCAAAAAAGACTCGAAGGCGCCTCAGGCGGCAGGAATAATCCACTCTGATTTTGAGAGGGGGTTTATCAGGGCCGAGACTGCGGGCTATCAGGACTTTCTTGAGGCCGGTTCAGAGGCGGCGCTGAAAGAAGTTGGGAAAATGAGATCTGAAGGAAAAGATTACATTGTAAAAGATGGTGATATAATACTTTTTAGATTCAATGTATAAAGAAATAATAAGACCCATTTTAAATAAGTTCGATTCAGAAACCTTTCACGGGTTAGCGCGTGAATCTATCCATGTAGCAGAGTTCTCTCCCATAACACTCAAACTCCTTGAGCTATTCGCGGATAAACATAGTAGATTTGAAGATAAGCGTCTTAAAACAACTTTAGGCGGTCTCGAATTAGAGAACCCGTTAATAGTAGGGGCGGGCTGGGATAAAGTGGGGCGCGCGGTTTTAGGATTATGGCATCTGGGTTTTGCGTCTGTAGAAGTAGGCTCTGTTCTTGAATATGGCCAGCCGGGCAACCCAAAGCCCCGGCTTTTTATGGTCTCCTCGGGAGTGGCTATTAACTGGCTCGCTTTTAACAGCCCCGGGATGG
>JAJCZT010000138.1 GCA_029262255.1 Deltaproteobacteria bacterium | reverse complement strand
GCTTTTCCGGTTTTGATCAACTCTACTGCGAAATCATATAGATTCTGAAAATAGTCTGACGCGTAATATAAGCGCTCACCCCAGTCATATCCTAGCCACTTCACATCTTCCATTATAGATTCCACATATTCCGTGTCTTCTTTTGTAGGGTTTGTGTCGTCAAACCTTAAGTTGCACGTGCCTTTGAATTCCTCTGCCACTCCAAAATTCAAGCAGATGGATTTCGCATGACCTATATGCAGATATCCGTTTGGCTCAGGCGGGAATCTGGTTGCAACCCTGCCCTCGTTTTTATTGTTGGCAATATCCTCTGTGATAATTGTTCTTATAAAGTCGAGACTCTTATTTTGAGTTTCCTGTTCCATATATTTCTCCAAAATTAGCGAAAATTAATATTATACTATTGCCGGCAAACATCAAAGGAAATTAACCTTGAAATGTAGTTGGTAATATTGCTTAGTAACGTTAAAGCAATTAAACTACTCTCCTATGTATTTCCCTGCGTATCGCCCAAGAAGGTTGAGAAGGAACTCTAATCTAAGAGAGCTTATTGCCGAGACAAAGCTCAGTGTGGATGATTTGATCTATCCCATGTTCGTTATGCCGGGCAAGAATAAAAAAGTGCCGATAAGCTCGATGCCCGGTATCTACAAGCAATCCATAGATAACCTGATTAAGGAAATCAGAGAAGCAAAAAAGCTCGGCATCAAAGCTATACTGCTCTTTGGGATTCCTGAGCATAAAGACGAGATGGGTACAGAGGGATATGATGAGAACGGGATTATCCAGAGAGCGCTCAGGGAAATAAAAAAGAAAGTAAAAGACATTATCTTGATAACCGACGTGTGCATGTGTGAATACACAAGCCATGGCCACTGCGGAATAATAAAAGACGGGGATGTGGATAACGATGAGACCCTTGAATATTTAGCCAGGATGTCGCTGTCTCACGTGCAGGCCGGAGCTGATATTGTAGCGCCTTCTGATATGATGGACGGCCGCGTGGGTGTGATAAGGGACGAGCTTGATGGAAACGGGTATCACAATACTGCTATCATGTCTTATGCTGCAAAGTATGCATCAGCTTTTTACGGACCTTTCAGAGAAGCCGCGGAGTCGCCCCCACAGTTTGGCGACAGGCGTAGTTATCAGATGGACCCTCCAAACGTAAGAGAAGCTCTTAGGGAAATAGAGCTTGATATCGAAGAAGGGGCCGACATTGTGATGGTAAAACCCGCTCTGCCCTATTTAGATGTGATAAGAGCCGCCAGGGAGGAGTTTGATCATCCTGTAGCCGCGTACAACGTAAGCGGAGAATATTCAATGGTTAAGGCCGCAGGCAAGCTTGGGTGGATTGACGAGGAGCTTGTTATGATGGAGGTGCTTATGAGCATAAAACGCGCGGGCGCGGATTTGATACTTACCTACTTTGCAAAGGACGCAGCGAAGGTCCTATCCCGGAAATAGACTAATTCTAGTCCACTTAAATATCATTCCAATTGTTATCTAAAGAGTATTAAGCATTATCTAAGAATTTATGGATTTCCTTTAGGTTGCTGATCTTGTGTTGATCCCCGATCGATTCGTACTCATCCTCTCTGTCTAACAACAATGCCCTGATCCCAAGCGCACGGGCTCCGTGGAAATCGTTGTATATATGATCCCCTATATGCAGGCATTGCTTTGAATTCGAGCCCATCTCTTTAAGAGCTATGTGAAATATATTAGGATCGGGTTTGGCATGACCGGCTTCACTTGAGATCACAAATTTGTCAAAGTACTCGTGTATCTCTAAATCTTTCATTACATCGTATACCCTCGAATCAAAATTGGAGATGATGCCGAGGTTATAGTTTTTTTCTTTAAGGGATCTTAAAATATCTTTGGTCTCAGGGAATATTGCCCAGGCTTCGCTTCTAAAGACTTCAAAGAGTTCATCAAAATGGGCGTCAAATTCCTCAAACATTCCTACCTCTGTGTAGACGTTTTCTACAATATCTCTCCAGTATTTTTTCTCTAAAACTTTTCTCTCTTTATTGGATACGCCGCCGAACGCTAGAGGAGGCGCGGAGGTAAAAGCTTTTGAGAAAGCTTTCCTTAGATGATCGGGATCGGGGTCTCCGCCATGCTTGTTGGCTACTGAGGCATAAGTTTTTCCCAAGCCCTTCTCTATATAAAATAGCGTGTCTGCCGCATCGAAAAATATTGTATTGATATTGCCGTTTCTCATTTAAAATTCCTCTTTGTAGATAAAGATGCTTTAATATACACTTACTTTTTCAAAAGGAGTAGATTAAATGGCGGAAACCGAACAGACAAGGATTATTGCAGTGCTTGATGATATGTTCTTCTCATCCAAGATCAGAGAAGCTGCAAAATCGACCGGAGTGAATGTAGAGATCCTCAAAAATACAAACGGATTAATCAAGAGTTTAGCAAGCGCTCCCCCTACCCTTATCATTGTCGATCTAAACTCTAAGAAGTTAGTCCCGCTTGATCTCATAAAGGAGCTTAAATCTTCACAAGAACTAAAGAGGGTTCCGACCCTTGGTTATCTCTCACATGTTCAGGAAGAGCTAAAGAAAGAGGCGATCAACGCAGGTTTTGATGTTGTTATGCCGAAATCAAGGTTCTCAAGAGAATTGGCGCTAATCCTAAAAGAATACGGCTCTTAATTTGGGTTTACTTTTCATATGGGAAGTTATGTTTTCAAAAAAGAACGACATTTTCGCCAACGGCTTGCTTGTCACTTGATGAGTCGTATCCCAAATTAGGTCTCAGCCACTTCTGCGCTTCTTCAACTGATATTTCCTTACGTTTGGCGTAATCTTTTACCTGGTCTTTATTAATTAGCCCCAGGTGGAAATATTTGGCCTCCGGGTGAGGGAAATAAAGCCCTGCGATTGAGCTTGGGGGATAAATCGCATAATTTTCAGTGAGCTCGACGCCTATATTCTTCTCAACATCCAGCAACCGCCAGATTTGAGCCTTCTCGGTATGATCAGGGCACGCCGGATAACCCGGGGCAGGTCTGATGCCGCGGTACTTTTCTTTAACCAGATCAGTCGGGGATAAATTTTCTTCTTTGCCGTATCCCCAGCATTCGCGTGCCTTTTTGTGCATCATCTCGGCCATGGCTTCAGCGATACGGTCTCCGAGCGCCTGCACCATTATGGCTGAGTAATCATCGTTGTTCTCTTTAAAGGTCTCTGAGAACTCCTCTACCTCTTCTCCGGCAGTTACAACGAATCCTCCGATATAATCCTCTCTTCCGGACTCTTTTGGCGCTACAAAGTCAGAGAGTGCAAGGTAAGTTTCATTCTCTCCTTTGTCTTTTTGCTGACGGAGTGTATGGAATTTTGAAATCACTTCTTTTCGTGAATTATCCGAGTAAATCTCTATATCATCGCCTGAGCTATTAGCCGGCCAAAATGATAAAACAGCTCTCGGTCTAAAGCGTTTTTCACTTACAATTTGATCAAGCAGTATCTTGGCGTCTTCAAAAATAGTCTTTGCCTGGTTGCCCCATTTCTTGTGTTCGAATATTGTCGGGTAACTGCCCTTAAGCTCCCATACCCAGAATAAAGGCGACCAATCTATAAATGGGATGATTTCCTCAACAGGCACTTCAATTATTTGGGTCCCGAGCTTGTCCGGAACATCGATTCGAGCTTCTTCCCAATCACTCTTTAGTCCTTTTGAGCGGGCTTTTTTAATCGGCAAGTAATTTGTTTTCTTCTGCATTGAAGAGTGGCGTTCGCGCAGCTCCTCGTGTTTTTGCTGAAGCTCATTTGCAATCCTCTCATATTTCTCAGGGTTCAAGAGATCGTTACAGACATTTACCACGAGTGATGCGTCTTGTACGTGACTAACAACTCCGCTGTAAGCAGGGGCGATCTTTATAGCCGTATGCGCTTTGCTCGTCGTAGCTCCTCCGATAAGTAGTGGGGTCTTAAATCCCTGTCTCTCCATCTCAGACGCGTTATGTATCATTTCATCAAGGGAGGGGGTTATAAGACCGCTAAGGCCGATTATGTTAGCATCTAAATCTCTTGCGGCTTTTAAAATATTATCGCATGCGACCATAACACCCAGATCTATAACCTCGTAGTTATTACAGCCGAGCACGACGCCTACAATATTTTTCCCTATATCGTGCACA
>JAJCZT010000137.1 GCA_029262255.1 Deltaproteobacteria bacterium | reverse complement strand
CGGCATTGGGTCGCATGAAATAAACCAGCGCTTCCGGTTATTCCCTGCACTATAACTTTGGTATCTTTGTTCACTATGATGCTCATTGTTTAAGGCTCCTTTTCTTAATTTGCAATATTCAGCTGTTAAATAAAAACCGTGGAATCATAACACAGCGCATACCCGGTTTCAACCAATCAGCATGCCGAATTAATTGAAGTGATTTCTTTTATGGGTAGTTGTGCTTTTAAAATTTCACATCATTACTCGATATTCTGTACCTGCTCTCTTATTTTCTCCATTTCAGAGCGTAGATCAATAATAAAGTGAGATATTTCAGCGTCTTTTGATTTTGCGGATATGGTGCCTGCCTCACGATTCATTTCCTGAAGAAGAAAATCTAGCTCTTTTCCTATCGATCCTTTTTTGCGGCTAACCTCTCTGAATTTATCAATATGGGCTTTAAGCCTCACAAGTTCCTCTGTGATGTCGCTTCTCTCCGCTAAAAAGGCTGTTTCCTGATATAGTCTTTCCTCGTCAATTTTTGTGTCCTCAAGGATTTTTTGTATTCTTTCTTTGAGTTTTAAAGAGGTGTTCTTGAGAAAATCTTTTCTCTTGGATTTAATTTTTGTAGTAAGTCTTTCTATTATCTTAAGCCTTTGTTGCATATCCCTTTCAAGCTTCTTTCCCTCTGATATTCGGGCATCATCGAGTTTTTTAATTGCTTGAAGCACCGTTTTGACAATATCCGCCGTTTCATTTTTGCTCAACGTATGTTTTGCTTCGGCGGAGAAGATTTCTTTTATCATAAGAAAATGCTCTAAACGGGTCTCTTCTTTTATGCCAAGCTCTTTTTTTAGTTTTTCTATATTATTCTTAGACTTTTTTGCAAGGTCCAGATTGAGGGCGAAAGAGTTGTTTTTTGTGCCTTCAAGGCTTACGGTTACCCTTATTTTGCCGCGTAAAATTAAATTTTTCACAGCTTCTGAAAGCTGATTTTCAATAGATAATGTTGAGTCGGGGAGTTGAAATTTGATATCTAAAAATCTGTGGTTCTCGGAGCGGGTTTCAACAACCAGTTTGCCGTATTTTGTTCTGGCTTCGCTTTTTCCATATCCTGTCATACTTTTCATATGTTTTGTTCCTTTTTCAGCTGACTTACATATTGATTTCTCAAATCTTTAAATAGAATTCTCATTTTTTCATTCCCATAGTCGGGATAAGTCCACTGAAGCGTTCTATATTCATCGTTCATATACACCAGGGTTAAGTCCGCGTATACGCCACTACCCAAATAAGGACGATGAGAGTACCCTTTTCCAGTTGCAAGAATCAGATGTTCTTGAGCTATGTACCCGGGGTCAATATTAATTGTTCTATTGCCTTCATATGAAAATACCTTTTCCATATTGTTTGTAAATGTTTTGATCTCTACAATCTCAGTTCGTCTTATTAGTTTCTCGAATGTTATTATCTTTCTAAGGAGCCCCTCACCCATCTCGATTGCGTAATAAGAACTATGGTTAAACGGGATTTCTTCACTTGCAAAATTAATCGCCCCCAACTTTTCTTCGAGCATTTTTAATAATTGGTCAATACAGGAGTCCGGTTTATATATTAGTCCCATAAAAAGTCTGACGGCGCTTGGTTCTTGTACTCGGCTCATAATTTGATTAGTCCTAAATTAATCCTGCTAACTAACTTTTCTTTATTTGAGGTTCATTATCCAAAGTGGTAAAACCACATGGGAAGCTGCCCATATTATAAAGGAATTTAATTTGAGTCTCTTTATTTCAAGCAATAAATGATAATTACATAATGCTTAAGAAACCGATTTACATCTAAACAGTTACTATAACGTGAATATATAAAAATTATCTTGAATAATGCTTCTGAACAATTATCCTATCATCTGTTATAGTATAACGGTTAGGAACCCTTATGAATAATCGACATATCACCGCTTTATTAATCTTAATTTTTACAATTGCAGTCTCTTCCTGTGCCGATAAGGTTGTTGAAGATACTAATCCTGAGAGGCCTACTTATAAGCCTTCTCCCACAGAGGTTACGGATTCATTTTTAAAGGCTTTGAAAGAGGAAAATTTTAATAAAGCTTATGACTATGCCTATGTTCCAAGCTCGGATGAAGCTGGATATGTAATTCAGATGAGAAATCTGTTCAAAGAACAACAAATAAAAATAAACAATTTTCAAATTCTAGGCACACAAATTTTTGGTCTTAGTGCAACTGTTGTGGTAGAGCTTGACTCCTCACGCAAGTCTCCTACAACCGGTAAAGTGATTAATATGAACCAAAAGAGTAAATACACTCTGGGACTATTTGACAAAAAATGGAAAGTAACAGGTGGGGATTGTTTTGAAAACTGTTTAGAAGAAATTCCGGAAATTGAGATTGCAGATTAGATTATGATAAAAGTTTCTATTATGGGCGTTGCGGGAAGGATGGGTCAAAGTATTTTCCGCCTTCTTAATGCTCAAGAGGATATACAAATAGTTGGCGCAACTGAGATTGAGGGTCATCCCGCAATAGGCAATGATATAGGTATTGTTTCTGGAGAGGAAGAAATCGGGGTGTCCGTAACATCCGGAATTGAGGAGTCTTCAGGGGATGCGGATGTGATAGTTGATTTCACCGCTCCTTCTTCGAGCATGGTAAATGCCCGTTTTGCCTCTGCTCACGGGAAATCAATGGTCATTGGGACTACGGGGTTTTCTCAAGAAGAGAAAAATGAGCTCGCTGAATTGTCCAGGAGCTTTCCTTGTGTGTTCTCCCCCAATATGAGCATTGGCGTAAATGTTATGTTTGAGGCAACCAAAAAGATAGCGGAGGTCTTGGGGGACGAATTTGATGTTGAAATAATCGAGGCCCATCATAAACACAAGGTTGACGCTCCTAGTGGTACGGCGCTTAGATTAGGAGAGGCTGCCGCAGAGGGGTTGAATAGAGATTTTAATTCTGTTGCTAGATTTGAACGACATGGAGCAATTGGAGAGAGGGGCGAGAAGGAAATCGGAATGCAGACCATAAGGGCCGGGGACATTGTGGGAGAGCATACGGTAATGTTTTGTGGTGCGGGAGAGAGGATCGAATTAACGCACCGCGCGCTCAGTCGCGACAATTTTGCCAAAGGAGTTGTGCGTGCTGTAAAGTGGATTTCCGGCAAACCCGCCGGTATGTACACAATGAAGGAAGTGCTTGGTATTTAGAAGTAGTAATTTTTATATTACCAACCTCAGCTGTAATTCCTTACCAATATAATATGTTCACATTTGAAATCCTAAAAAGTGATGAATCGACCAATGCCAGGTTAGGCAGAATGACTACCGCCCACGGTGAGGTTAATACTCCTGCTTTTATGCCTGTCGCGACTCAAGCTACGGTTAAAAGCCTCGGACCTGAAGAAATTTCAGATATGGGTTTCGAGATGATTATTGTTAATGCCTATCATCTGTACTTACGCCCGGGTCACAGGACTATCGAAAAGTTAGGCGGGCTTCATAAATTCATGTCCTGGAACAAGTCCATTACTACTGATAGCGGGGGGTATCAAGTTTTAAGCCTCTCTAAAACCAGGAAGATTAAAAATGAGGGCATTCTGTTCCGGTCTCATTTAGACGGCAGCGAGCATTTGTTTACGCCGGAGAAGTGCATTGAGATACAGGAAGCCCTTGGAGTGGATATAATGATGAGCCTTGATGAATGCCCCCCTTATCCTTCAACCCGAGAGTATATGAGAAAATCTGTCGAATTGACCACTCGCTGGGCAAGACTCTCAAAAGAATCCAAAAAACGCACGGACAATGCGCTTTTCGGAATTGTTCAGGGTGGAGTGTTCGATGAGCTTAGAGAAAAATCGGCTTTTGAGCTTATGGAAATCGATTTTGACGGGTATGCTGTGGGTGGGCTCGGAATAGGAGAGGATCAGGAACAGACTTATGAGGTTACGGAAAAGACTCTTTCCAGACTTCCTGTAGATAAGCCCAGATATTTAATGGGGCTTGGTAAACCGGAGGATATAGTTACAGCCGTGGCGATGGGAGTTGATCTTTTTGACTGCGTTATCCCCACTCGTAACGCTCGAAACGGTACTCTCTTTACAAGTAACGGAAAACTGGTTATAAAAAATGCGCAATTTGCGCAAGACGAAAGGCCGATTGAAGAGGGTTGTGGGTGTTATACTTGCAGGACATTTTCGAGGGCATATTTAAGGCATCTCTATATTGCAAAGGAAACTCTGGTGTTACGTTTGCTCACTCTCCATAACCTTTATTTTTACTCGGAGTTGATGAGAGGGATAAGAGAGAGTATTATCAGTGGTGATTTTTCAAAATTTTTAACTAGGGTACAATCCATGGGAGGCAAGTGAGAGAATTGAAAAATTTTAGAAATATTATAGCAACTTTATCATTAGCGTTATTATTAACCGGATGCTCGTTTCTCGATGGTGGAGGAGGCGGCGGGAGTTCTCCATTAGCCTTTCTTCCTTTTGTTCTTATTTTTGTCTTCTTTTATTTTCTGATCCTCAGACCACAACAAAAACAGGGCAAGCAAAGAAAGCAAATGTTAAGTGAGCTTAAAAGAGGCGACGATGTAATAACCTCCGGCGGTATTTACGGTAAAATTTTAAATATATCTGAAGACGATGTAGTTACACTTGAAATAGCAAAGGCAATGAGTATCCGCATAAGCCGCAGTGCAATTGCGGGTTCGCAGCCTTCAGAGGAAGAGTCAAAAGGAAAAGAGGAGAAATCTAAAAAATGAGAGCTTCTAGAGGATGGATTCTCACAATCCTTGTTGTTACAGTTTTATCTTTAATGCTTTTGGCTCCAACCTTTCTTGGCGACAGCACCCCAAGCTGGTGGGGGAAATTATTCCCTGACAGGGGCGTTAGATTAGGGCTTGATCTTAAAGGCGGTATTTTCCTTCTCATCGGTGTGGATTCCGAAAAAGGGGTCGAGCAGGAACTAGCCGGCATCAAAGATTTTATGACAGAGGAGCTAAAGGGCGATAAAGTTCTAATAAAGGGTTCCGAGAGAACCGATGATACGCTAACCCTCCAGTTTTTCTCAAAAGCGGACTTAGATAAAGCAAACGCTATCGCGGCAACCAATTATAGCGAAATATCAGATATTAAGGAAGATAATTTATCCCTCGAGTTTGTTCTTAAATCGGCATACGTAACAGACATTGAAGGGAGAGCAATAGATCAGGTTAAACAAGTTAT
The DNA here is from genome assembly GCA_029262255.1 of Deltaproteobacteria bacterium. Classification (GTDB taxonomy): domain Bacteria; phylum Desulfobacterota_D; class UBA1144; order Nemesobacterales; family UBA2774; genus CR02bin9. The sequence continues at coordinate 5,263 of JAJCZT010000137.1, read as the reverse complement.
AGAAAACCGAGTGCAAGAGCTAGGCCTGGTGGAGCCCTCAATTCAGAAGGCCGGGGATGACAGGATTCTGATTCAGGTCCCGGGCGCATCTGAGAAAGACAGACAAAGAATTATTGATATTATTAAACGATCAGCTGTTTTAGAGTTTAAGATTGTACAAGATACCGGGGCGACTGAGGAAACTGCTCTGGCGAGGCTTGATGTTGCCAATCCCCAGGAACTTGAGGCACAGGGGCTGATGCTTCATCCTGGAAATACGGGTGCTGAAAATGAAAAGTTTTTTGTTACCACACTCGATGCTCAGGTAACCGGAGAATCCCTTTCAGGGGCAAGACTCATATTTGATGAATTCAGCAGACCTGCGGTTAGCTTTAACTTTAAAGGTGAGGGTGCAAGTAAGTTTGGAGTTCTTACAGAGGAAAATATAGGACAAAGGCTTGCCATTGTTCTTGATGGAACAATCAGATCCGCACCTACCATACAGGAAAGAATAACTTCTCAAGGAAGAATTACCGGATCTTTTACGGCACAAGAAGCAAAAGACCTGGCTCTGGTTCTTCGCTCAGGCGCGCTTCCTGTTCCTGTTGAGATAGAGCAGGAAAGGACAGTCGGGCCGTCTCTTGGAAAAGAGTCCATAGATAAGGGAAAGCTCTCAATGATTATAGGCGGTGTTTTAGTCATAATCTTCATGGCATTTTTCTATAGGCTTCAGGGTATAGTCGCGGATATCGCGCTTCTTTTAAACATGCTCTTTATCATGGGTTTTCTCTCGGCGTTCGGTGTTACTTTAACCCTTCCCGGTATAGCCGGGCTTGTGCTTACTTTGGGTATGGCAGTGGACGGAAACATCATAATCTTTGAGAGAATTAAAGAAGAGCTCCGTATTGGGAAATCCCCGCTTGCGGCAATTGACGCGGGCTACGGCAGATCATTATGGACTGTGCTCGATGCCAATATAACCACTCTTATTACTGCTCTAATACTGTTTTGGTTCGGAACAGGTCCTATAAAAGGATTTGCGGCGACTCTTTCAATAGGAATCATTTCAACCGTATTTAGCAACGTAGTTGTAGCAAGGGTTATTACAAGTTTTATTTACGAAGAAAAGAAGGTACCGACTTTAAGCATTTGAGGAATATCTAGGAGGATCTAATAATTTGGAGTTATTAAAACCAGGCACTCGTGTAGATTTTGTGGGGAAGATGAGAAAGGCGATATTTATATCGATCGCCCTCGTAATTATTTCCATCGGTTTGCTGATTTATCATAAAGGCCCTGATTGGGGCGTTGAGTTTACGGGCGGCACAGAAATACATATAAAACTAGCAAAGGATTTAAGTATTCAGGATATAAAGGACACCCTGGATGCAACGGGTTATCCACCCGATGTTGTACAGCAGCTTGGATTAGCCGGAGATCGCGAATATCTAATCAGATTTTCCCCTGATTTAGTCAAATTTGATCAGATTCAGGATTTTCAGACCGAGTTAGAGAAAATTATGGCTACCAATGAGTCCTTTAAAGGCGGTTCAATTCAAAGGGTAGATTATATTGGGCCCAGGGTCGGCAAAGAATTAATCAGAAAGGCTATTATAGCAATACTTCTTGGATGTGTGGGAATACTGATTTATATCATGATCCGCTTTGAGTTCGGATTTGCAATGGGGGCGGTAATAGCTCTTCTTCACGATACCGTCATAACGCTCGGCGCAATAGTTCTTATGGATAAAGAGTTCACCCTGGCTTTAGTTGCGGCCCTTCTTACCGTTATCGGATACTCTGTTAATGACACTATAATTATTTTTGATAGAATCAGAGAGAATATGAAAAAGAGCGGCAAATTAAGTATTAGAGAGGTTGTGAACGAGGGAGTTAACCAAACCTTATCGAGGACCATCTTAACCAGTCTTACCGTTTTTCTCGTATTGATTCCGCTATTCTTATTTGGCGGCTCAGTAATACATAATTTTGCCTTTACTTTAATAGTCGGCGCAATTGTGGGTACCTATTCTTCCGTATTTGTTGCAAGCGCATTCGTAGTTTATTGGAGACAGAAAAAAGACGCCTCATAATTTGTTTCCTCAAGAATTAATTGCTGTAGTCTTCATATGATGGACTATCTTATATTCTTCCTATTTATACTCGTAGCGTTTGCAGGATTAATATCACACGTATTTGGGTTCCCGGGCAACTTTATTATTCTTGCCGATTCCATACTTCTTGGCTGGTACAGTGGTTTTAAAGAAGTTACTATAACAGTCTTGGGTGTTTTATTGGCGCTTGCGCTTTTAGGGGAGCTGGTTGAATTTGTATTGGGTATAGCCGGAGCTAAAAAATATAAATCCAGCAATAAAGCAGTCGTAGGTTCTATTGTTTTTGGAATAATAGGTGGTATTTTAGGTATTCCCTTCTTTTTTGGCATAGGGGCAGCCGTAGGGGCGTTTATAGGAGCTTTCGTAGGCGCTTTCTTGGTTGAGTTCCTGCTCAAGAAGAATGTCGATAGAGCGGTGAAATCGGGCTGGGGGGCTTTTGTTGGCAGGCTCGGAGGCACTTTTTTTAAGGGAGCGATTGGAATAGCAATGATTGTGATCGTAATAGTATCTGTTGTGGGGAATTAAAAATATGCAAGAAAAACTACAAGTGCTTAAAAAGCAGGCCCAGTCAGAATTAGAACAGGTTACGGACGAGGTCTCCCTTCAAAATTTAAAAGCCAAGTTTGTTGGCAGAAAGGGGGGTATTACTGAGATTGTAAAGAGCATGAAAGATGTTCTACCACAAGACCGTCCCAAGATGGGGGTGTTGATTAATGAAGTTAAAACCTTTGTCGAAGCACTCTTTGAAGAGAAGTTAGATCAGATAAAAGAGGATAAGAAAAAGCGCGCTATCGCTGAAGAGAAAATAGACGTAACTCTTCCCGGAAGAGGTGTTCCCGTTGGTGCAAGGCATCCTGTCTCACAAGTAATGGAAGAGATAGTAACTATTTTTGAAAGGATGGGTTTTGAGGTGGCTGAAGGGCCTGAGGTTGAAACTGATTACTATAATTTTGAAGCTTTAAATATTCCAAAGAACCATCCGGCACGGGATATGCAGGATACCTTTTATATCTCAGACGATGTAGTGCTGAGGACCCATACTTCCCCGGTGCAGATTCGTATAATGGAGAAGCAGGAGCCTCCTATAAAAATTATTGCCCCCGGAAGGGTGTATAGATGTGACAGCGATGTCTCACACACTCCAATGTTTCATCAAATAGAAGGGTTGCTCGTTGATAAAAACGTGACATTCGGCGACCTAAAAGGGGTTTTGTCTGAATTCTTGATGCTTATGTTCGGCAGCGGTTTGGGTGTTAGATTCAGGCCCAGTTTTTTCCCTTTCACGGAGCCCAGTGCAGAGGTGGATATAGAATGCGTAATTTGCGCAGGGAAGGGCTGTAGGGTGTGCAAAGATAGCGGATGGCTTGAAATACTGGGGTGCGGTATGGTTGATCCCGAAGTGTTTAAGGGCGTAAACTATGATCCCGAGGTTTATAGCGGATTTGCGTTTGGTATGGGAATTGAACGAATTACAATGCTTAAGTTTGGCATAAACGATATAAGACTCTTTTTTGAGAACGATGTCAGATTTTTAAAACAGTATGTTTAATCACGATCATATAATGAATTGAATGAAAATCTTGTGTATATTAGTAGTCCTCGGCTTTAAAGTTAACTTAAATAAAGGAGCACGGAAAAATGTCGGTTAAACCTGATCACTGGATAAGAAAAATGGCGATAGAGCACAAAATGATAGAGCCCTTTGTCGATAAACAGGTAAGAGACGGATCCATATCATATGGAGTGTCGGCTTACGGTTATGATATAAGAGTAAGTAATGAATTTAAAGTGTTTACCAATGTTCATAACTCGGTTGTAGATCCCAAAAATTTTGATGACAAATCTTTTGTGGAGATTAATGCTGATGTTTGTATGATTCCTCCAAACTCCTTTGCTTTGGCCAGGACGGTTGAATATTTCAGGATACCCCGAAGCACAATTACTCTTTGCGTTGGAAAGTCCACTTACGCCAGGTGTGGAATAATCGTAAACGTTACTCCTTTTGAGCCGGAATGGGAAGGTTACGTAACCCTTGAGATATCAAATACCACTCCTCTTCCCGCAAAAATTTATGCAAATGAAGGCATAGCGCAGGTCCTGTTTTTTGAGTCTGACGAGATATGTGATATCTCCTATGCGGATAAAAAAGGAAAATATCAAAAACAAGTAGGAATTACATCCCCAAGGCTTTAGAATTCCGTGTTGAAGTCTTGCTGGTTTTTAGTTGCATCTAGCCTATATTATTAGCTAAATTGCCTTATAATATCGTTTTTGATGTTTGCGCTCAAACCCCCTGATTTTGTTTCCCTTTCTAGCATTTTCGTGGTATAATAATACATTAATTTTTCCCGCCTATGAGTGTATACGGAGGTAGTTGATTTTGGAAGTAAAGAGAGACCCTGACGAGAATATTCCTGTAAAAAATGACGGTTCATACAATGCTGAACAAATAAAGGTTCTGCCCGGTTTAGAAGCCGTTAGAAAACGCCCTGATATGTACATTGGAGACACGAGTTCAAGGGGTTTTCACCACCTTGTATTTGAGGTTCTCGACAATAGCGTTGACGAGGCTCTTGCAGGTTTTTGCGACAAAATTATTGTAACTATCCATGTGGACGGAAGCCTCACTGTTGAGGACAACGGCCGCGGTATACCTGTCGATAAGCATGAAGAGACCGGCAAATCAGCAGCTGAAGTTGTGATGACCATGCTTCATGCGGGCGGTAAATTCGAGGGCAAGGTATATCAAGTATCCGGGGGTCTCCACGGAGTTGGTGTAACGGTCGTGAACGCTCTCTCCGAGTATCTAATTCTAGAGGTTAGAAGAGAAGGTAAGGTCTGGTACCAGAGATACGAAGTTAGTAAAGCGGTGAGTGATCTTGTTGAGACGGGTAAGACCGATAGATCAGGAACAAAAATCCGCTTTAAGCCTGATCCCACAATTTTTGAGATCGCAGAATTTAACTACGATATACTCGCTCACAGGATAAGGGAGCTTGCTTTTCTTAACAGAGGTCTTGTTATCCAACTTATCGATGAAAGAACCGGTAAGGATCAAGAATACTTTTACGAGGGCGGAATAGTAGCGTTTATTAACGAGCTTAATAAAAACAAAAAACCGCTTCATCCTGAGCCGATTTATGTTAGCGGGGAAAAAGACGATATCATAG
>JAJCZT010000136.1 GCA_029262255.1 Deltaproteobacteria bacterium | reverse complement strand
TGGACATCTAAATCGTTCGCCGAGACTTCAATTGAGGGTATTAGAAAGAAAGTGGGCTCCTCAAAAGTAATATGCGGGCTCTCAGGCGGTGTTGATTCAGCAGTTGCAGCGGTGATTATACAACATGCGATTATGGAAAATCTGTACTGCATATTCGTAGACACCGGGCTTCTGAGATTTGATGAGGCAGCTGAAGTTGTTGAATCTTTTAAAGATATGGGGCTTAATCTGATCCATATTGATGCCAAAGACAGGTTCTTTAAAAAGCTCAGCGGTGTATCGGATCCGGAAAAAAAGAGAAAAATAATTGGGGAAGAATTTATAAATGTCTTTGATGAGGAAGCCTCAAAAATCAAAGGTGCAGAATTTCTGGCGCAGGGAACTCTATATCCCGATGTTATAGAAAGTGTGAGTGTTAAAGGTCCCTCCGCTACAATTAAATCTCACCATAATGTAGGCGGGCTTCCAGAGAAGATGAACCTCAAATTGGTTGAACCTCTAAGGGAGCTTTTTAAAGATGAAGTAAGATCAGTCGGTCATGAGCTTGGCATTCCAGCAAACATCCTTAACCGTCACCCCTTCCCGGGCCCGGGGCTCGCGATAAGAATTATGGGAGAAATAGAAGAGGACAGGGTCGAAAGGCTAAGACTCGCTGATCACATTTTTATAGATGAAATTAAAAAAGCTGGCATTTATGATGAAATTTGGCAAGCTTTTTGTGTATATCTTCCGGTAAAAACCGTAGGCGTAATGGGTGATGAAAGAACATATGAAGATGTGATTGCAATTAGAGCCGTGACGAGCTTGGATGGAATGACGGCAAATTGGTCCCGTATTCCATACGATGTTTTAGAAAAGATTTCTGTAAGAATAATAAATGAAGTAAAAGGAATTAACCGAGTTGTTTATGATATATCAACGAAACCGCCAAGCACAATAGAATGGGAATAAAATTTAAACCAATTCTAATAATCATTTCGCGGGCTTTTTAAATATTCCGAACTCTCCTATAATAGAAACAAGCTCCCAAGATTCTTTGCCCAGTTCATTTAAAGTTTTCTCTATACCCTGACCCGTTGTTGTCCTTCTCGTACTCGCCGCATCTTTTGACACCGCTATGTCGTGATCATTACTGCCTTGGAATAACATATCTACAGATACGACTTTATAATCCCATTTCATTCAGACTCTTCCTCTTCAATTTGATCAAGTTCTATTTCTGGGCCAGCTTCTTCATCCTCAATGATAAGGACTTCTCCCTTTTCCTCTACATCGGAAAGCTTGTCTAGATGCTTTTCATAATCCTTCTTGGAAAGCGCACCATCTTTTATATTCCTTTCTGCTATTCTTACATCATATAACAATTCATCTTTTTTACTCATTATATATAATACCTCCGGGAAAGCTTAGGATACCCAATGAACCTGGTTACGCAATTTGGCATCTATGGTTTTGAATTTAGATTAAACCAATCCCAGGTATTTTTAATACCCTCGGTTAGCTTAACACTCGGCGTCCAACCCAAGATCCTCTCTGCATATTTCACATCGAGACTTATACTCTGCACTTCTCCGGGTCTTGCATCCCCATATTCAACTTGAAAATCGGTTCCGGATGATTTTTTAAGCTCGGCAATTAAATCATTAACAGAGGTTTCAACCCCTGTTCCGATATTGTAACTACCGACCGGGGCACTGAGTCCTCGGAGGTTGGCTTTTGCCACATCCTCGACGTAGACATAATCCCTTGTCTGGGTGCCGTCTCCAAAAACCATGCATTGCTCTCCTGAAATTATACGATTACAGAAAATAGCGATAACCCCTGCCTCACCGTGGGGATTTTGGCGTGGACCGTAGACATTTGCATACCTCAAAGCGACATATTCAAAACCATGGACGTAATTATAGTAGCCAAGATATTTTTCAATTGCATATTTAGAAGTTCCGTAGGGAGAGATGGGAAAGGGCTCTGTTGTCTCATCGGCGGGTATATTTTCGGGCTCCCCGTATATCGCGCCCCCGGTAGAGGCAAAAACAAACTTCTTTACACCGTGCTTTAAGGAGGCCTCTATAAGATGTAGGGTGCCTATAATATTAATCTCGGCATCGTGCATAGGATTATCAACCGACTTTCTTACATCTATCTGGGCTGCGTGATGGTCTACAATATCAGGCTTAAAATCTGAGATGATTTTCTCGACATTTCCCGAATCTCTAATATCACATTTTATAAATTGAGCGCCGTCGGGGAGATTTTCTTTTCTGCCGGTAGAGAGGTCATCAATAATGACAACCTCATGCCCTTCTCCAAGAAAAGCATCCGCTACCCAAGAACCAATAAATCCCGCTCCGCCTGTTACAAGTATTCTCATATATTAATCCCCATAAATCATCAAACTGTGATCAAGCACAATTTGTCATTGGTAAAAATGCAAATCTTATATTCACTTCTATTAAGGGCATTGTCAATCTTACGGAGCAAGACCCTCGAGGGTTTCTCTTACCAATTCGCGTGAGGCTTTCGGAGGGAAGAGAATAATGGGCAAATCGGCGCCGTTATCAATATATTCAGCGATCTTTGATCCTCCGGACTCAGCGCTACCGCAGATTGACAAGCAGTCCACCATCTCATCAGTAACACTCTCTATCGCTCCACTCTTATCCCCTTTGCTCCATGCATCCACTATCATGTCAGCCTCTGCTTGAAATCCATAGCGAACCATAGCACGGTGATAAAAAGTACCCATACCTCCGACGTAATATGCTATGTATTCCTTAATAATACTCTTTGCCAGATTCTCATCTTTTGAGACCGCCGCCGGTATATAGGGACTAATCTCGATTTGCGCGGCATTTCTTCCCACTTTCTCAGCCCCTGATAACAGCTCCTTTTTCCCGTTCGCAAGTTCTTCGGGAGGAAGCAGAAACGGTATCCAACCATCTGCAATTTCCCCTGTAAGTTTTATGTTTTTAGAACCCATTGCAGCTATGAAAATCGGTATGTTGTTTTTGATCGGTTTGAATTGGAGACGGAAATTTCTCAATTTGAAAATCTCCCCTTCATAATTAACCTTTTCGCTATTTAGAATCATACGTATTATATCCACATATTCCCTAGTTCTCTGAAGGGACTTTTCATAAGGCACCCCATGCCAGTTCTCGATAACTATGGGTCCGCTTGTTCCTAGCCCGAGAATTATACGACCATCTGATATTTCATCTAAAGTGGCAACACTCTGGGCAATTATGGCCGGCGTACGGCTATATACAGAGATTATTCCTGTAGCGAGCTTTATTGTTTTAGTGCAAGAGGCGAGAAGCCCCAGGATCGAGAAAGCGTCGCGGCCCCACATCTCGGGAACCCAAATTGAGTCGTATCCGAGATCCTCCGCGAGACAGGCAATTTCTATAAGCTCCTGCTTTGTTATGTCGCTCCAATAGGGGGTAACCAAACCGATCTTGGGCATTGCGCATCTCCTTAATAAATACCAGTTACAGATTAAACGATAAGATCTTACAAGAACTGCTAAGATAGGGCATATTATAATATCGTCATTATTAAGCACAAGGACTATGCAATATTGGAGGTATGACAAATGGATCAACTAAAGGTAGCAGCAGAAATTGCTATTAAGGATTGTATGGCAGTAAAAGAAGGAGAGAAGGTTCTCATAATAACTGATGAGCCGGCAAGAAAAATAGGATATGTTCTTTGGGAAGCGGCTAAAGACTTGGGGGCACAGGCAATATTTACTGAGATAATAACCCCCAAATCAAACGGGGAAGAGCCTCCTGAACCTGTTGCGGAACTTATGAAGTTGGTGGATGTAATCCTCATACCAACGTCAAAATCTCTAAGCCACACAGACTCAAGAAGAGCCGCAAGTAAAGCGGGCGTTCGTATTGCAACCCTGCCCGGAATCACAGAGGACATGATGACAAGAACATTGAACGCCGATTATAAAGAAATTGCGAGAAAAAGTGATAGACTCGCCGAGATTATCAGCCAGGGCAAAAATGTGAGAATTACGACGGAGAAGGGAACCGACATTAACCTTGCAATAGAGGACAGAGAAGGACACTCGGATACAGGCTTAAATCATAACCCGGGAGATTTCAGCAACCTTCCCGCCGGCGAGGCATATGTAGCGCCAATGGAGGGACGCTCAGAGGGGTTTATTGTGTTTGATGGTTCTATGGCAGGGGTTGGCAAGCTCAGCAGCGAAGTTATAAATGTAAAAGTCCAAGAGGGTTTTGCTGTTGAAATAACAGGGGGAGCCGCGGGAGAAAAACTGTATTCAATTATGGAGCCTTTCGGAAAACTTGCATTTAATCTTGCAGAGCTTGGAATTGGTACTCACGATAAAGCCCAAATCACAGGAGAAGTGCTTGAAGACGAGAAAGCGATAGGCACTGTACATATCGCCTTTGGTGACAACAAGAGCATGGGAGGGACAATAAGGGTCGCAAGTCATCTTGACGGCGTTATTATGGAGCCAACGGTAAGTGTTGATGGGGAATTAATAATGGAGAAAGGTAAGCTCTTAATACTATAAAACAACAAAACCAGGGGGTAATGTGGTAAATTTAATAAAATGGAGACCGCAATTAACCGCTTTATTTTACTAAACCCTCCAAGCGTTCTTGAAGGAATTTTATTCTTACTTTTATTGATTTTAGTTCTATATGGATCCCTCCGCAGTACAAGACTCTTAGCCAGCTCTAAAAAAAGGGCTGTCATTGTTTCCCTTCATCTATTATCGTTCCTGTTAATAATATTCATTTTATTCAACCCAGGATTTAGGGTTGAGCATTACAAGGAAGAAAAAAGAAATCTAGCTATTTTAGTTGATAATTCATGGAGCATGAACCTTCCCGGAGATATAGACGGAAATGTACGAGCGGAGAAAGTTAAAAATTACTTAGAACAAAATGAGGACTTTTTATCTCAAATCGAAAAGAATTTCTATGTTGAGTATTTCTTGTTTGACCAAGAACTAAAACCAATCTCGCTTGATTCCATTCTTAAAAACAAACCTGATGGCACAACAACCAAAATCGGCAAAGTATTAGAGGAGCTAAGAGATAAGGGAAAGAAGGGGGAACTCGACGTAGCAATAATCATTACCGACGGCGCTGATAATGCGGAATCAACAAACATGGATGACAAACTAGAAGATCTGGATTTCGCCATTAACACAGTAAGCCCTGTTACGGAAGACGGTCGGAATGATGTTTGGATAGACGATATAATTTCAAGCGAAGTAACCTTCCTTAGATACCCTTATTCAATCGAGGTGGTAATTAAAACCAGCAGACCGGAGAATTTCAAAATACCCGTAACACTATATGAAAAAGACAAATTAATATCCATTAAAGAGGCCTCTATAAAATCAAGCGAGGCAAGGGTAGAATTTGAGATAAAACCCCTATCCCTTGGGCGAAAAATTTACACTGTATCTATCCCAATATTATCTGAAGAACTTATAGTAGAAAATAACCAAAGGTCCTTCTTCACCGACGTAATTATTAACAAAATCCGTGTTCTTCACGTAGCGGGAAGCCCCTCCTGGGACGTAAAGTTTTTAAGAAAAGCGCTCAAAAGAAACCCAAGTATTGATCTTGTATCCTTCTATATTTTACGAGACCCTTCGGACCTTGTATTTGCCTCAGAGAGAGAACTAAGCTTAATACCTTTCCCTGTTAATGAGATATTTAGTAAGGAACTGGACACATTTGATGTCGTAATATTCCAGGATTTCCATTTTCAGCCCTACGGAATCTTTGGATTCCATCTGAAGAATTTAAAAGATTATGTTTCAAAGGACGGCGGGGCATTTCTTATGATTGGCGGACGCAACAGTTTTAACAGCGGTGATTACGGAAGGACCATAATTTCAGATATTTTGCCGGTAGAGCTGGACTACTTACCCAAAACCCTATCTGAAACAATAAGTAACCAAGAATTCCACCCTGAACTCACCGCTATTGGAAAAAATCATCCAATTACGAGAATTGTTCCTAATAAAGATGAAAACGAAAAGCATTGGAATGCGATGCCGGAACTTGAGGGATTAAACATTGTTCGGGGACTAAACCAATCCGCAATGCCGTTATTATCAACAGCAAATGGCCAGCCGGTATTAGCGGTTGAAAATATAGATAGAGGAAAGGTAGCGGCGTTTATGTCTGATTCATCCTGGAAATGGAATTTTGTTCTGGGAAGCGAAGGCAATGTATCTCCTCATTATGAAAAGTTTTGGAACAGACTGTTTCTATGGTTCCTAAATGATCCTGAATTAAAAGATATTAAGATAAAAACGGATAAGCCGATTTATAATCCGGGAGAAAAGGCTAAAATAGAGATCTCGACACTAGAAGATGATTTTATAAACCCAAACCGCCTACCCTCACTGATCTATCCAAACGGCGAGGAAGAGGAAATAGAACTAGAGAGAACCTCTCCCAACAGATTGAGGGCGGAGATAGAAGTTGGGGAAGACGGAATTCATAAAATATCCATAAACCCCGGCAGCGAATCAAGTCTCTATAATGATTTAAATAGTGACGAGGCAATTTTTATTGTCGAGCCTCCTGAGAACGAAATAAGGGGCCCTACAGCAAATGAAAATATCTTGAAATCCCTAGCCGAGAAAACCGGGGGGAAATATATAACTACGGATCAGGGGCTACAAGAGCTTAATATCAGTACATCTAAGAAGAAAACAGTAACAGGTTACAAAACAATAAAATTATGGGATAATCCCCTAACTATGCTCGTGCTTGTTGGTCTGTTATCATCAGAGTGGCTACTGAGAAGAAGATGGGGGCTCAAATAACAATCGATATAGCGGCGAGAAATTGCCATAGTTCATATAAAAACTGGAGAGGTAAGTATGTTACTCGCGGTAGACATTGGAAATACTAATATAGTTTTTGGCTTATTCGAAGGGGATCATATAAAAAGCCACTGGAGAATAGGCAGCGATGAATCAAGAACATCTGATGAATACGGGGTTCTATTTAAAAAGCTGATCGATATAAAGGAAATAGATACCGCTCAGATCAAAGGAGCGGCTATTTCATGCGTTGTGCCTACACTGCTTGAAACCATACTCGAGGCAATTAACACCTACTTTGAGGTAGACCCGATAATTGTAGGTCCTGGAGTAAAAACCGGGATGCCTATTCTATATCATAACCCTAAAGAAGTTGGAGCCGACAGAATAGTAAATGGTGTAGCTGCATATGAGAAATTCCATAAGAGCGTAATAGTTGTTGATTTCGGAACAGCGACCACATTTGATTGTATATCAGAGAAGGGAGAATATTTAGGCGGAATAATAACTCCCGGACTGCATATATCAGCGGAAGCCCTTTACCAAAAAGCCTCTAAACTCCCCAGGGTTGAGATTATAAAACCCGACAGTGTAATAGGGAAAACAACGGTTGAGAGTATTCAATCCGGTCTTGTATATGGATACGCGGGACTAGTAGACGGTATAGTGAAAAAGATAAAAGCCGAATTGAAAACTGATCCCAGGGTCATTGCGACCGGAGGATCCGCGGAGCTAATCGCAGGCGAGAGCAGTACGATAGAATCTGTTGATAATTTTCTCACATTAAATGGTCTCAAGCTCATATATGAAAGAAACCAATAATTTCCTTATACATAAACACAACACTCCGCACCCTCACTATGACCTTTATCTCGAAGTAGGAGATGAATTAAGGTCGTGGATTATTCCAAACGGTATTCCTGAAAACAAAAGTGAAAAGAAAGTAGTCGTTGAGAATGAAATCCTTAAAGAATCCATAGCCGATACTAAGGCTCAAGAGATGATTGAAGACGCTTACGGAACAGGAAAAACAAAGCTCTGGGACAGGGGCACATACACTCTTGAAACCCAAAAAAATATAAAAATTGTATTTAACGCCGAGGGCGGCAAATTTAACGGAAAATTCTTACTGCACGTTCCTAACTGGGGTAGGTGGACGAAGAAGAGGCTGTGGACTCTTGAGAAAATTCGGTAGGTACGAGGTCTCCCACATTCATTTGAGATGACGGATTGAGAAATCTTTCCTTTGTTCTAAAGAGCAAGCACCCCCATCCTAACCTTCCCCCCTCCAGGGGGAAGGGATAAAAAGAAATAGGCAAAAGAGGAGATTCTGAAATGATCCCGGGTCATAGCCCGGGACAGGGTTCAGAATGATTACTAAAAGATCTCTCACATGCACACAATGTGTGCCGTTCGAGATGACAGTGGTTAGCCTGCGCTCAGAATGGCACCCCCATCCTAGCCTTCCCCCCTCAAGGGGGAAGGGATAAAAAGAAAAACAAAAGATGAGATTCTGAAATGAATTCAGAATGACGGAAAAAGATAAATCCCCCCCATAACCCCTCTTTTTCTAAGGGGGGAACAAAAAAGCTAAAGAAAGACTTAACTATTCGGGTTTTATGTAATACAATGATCACCTAAATGCACAAAAAGCTTATTATATTGATCAGCGGGCTGGTAGCGATTGGGATTTATATGTTTTTGCCGGCCGACAAAAATGTTCTTAAAGGCTTGGCGATATTATTCTTTATCGCCACTTTATGGATTACTGAATCTCTCCCCATAACCGTAACTGCACTATTGGTGCCGGTTGTGGCTGTTATGACCGGGATATTCGACGTTAAAGAGGCTCTTAGCTACTTCGCGCACCCTATAATTTTTCTATTTCTCGGAGGATTCGGGCTTGCGGCAACCCTACACAAATACAGACTCGATGAGTTGTTCGCAGGTTATGTCATGAAGGCAGCCGGAACCAGGATGATTTTCTCGGTTATAAGTTTGTTTGTCGCAACCGCGTTAATAAGTATGTGGATAAGCAATACCGCAACCACAGCAATAATGCTGCCGGTAGCGCTGGGACTAATCTCTAAATTCAAAGAAAACAATTATTCAACCGACGTGTTCATTCTGCTGGGGGTTGCCTACTCAGCCAATATAGGCGGGATCGGAACTATAATAGGGAGCCCGCCCAATGCTATAACGGCAGCAAATCTGGGGCTGAGCTTTACTGAATGGATGGCTATAGGTATTCCATTTATGCTGATTCTGCTTCCGATAATGGTGATAGTCCTTTATGTAAAACTAAAACCTAAATTCCCTGAGATGGCCGATATTTACACAATCAAGGCTGAAGACATTTTTTGTAACAAAAAGAGCTATACAGTAGCAGCAATATTTGTCTTCACTATTATTTTATGGCTACTGAGCAAGCCAATATCAACCTGGCTCGGGATAGAAAAGGGCTTTGACTCGATCATCGCAGTATTTGCAATTGTGCTGTTGGTTTTATTTAGAACGATAAAATGGAAAGAGATTGAGAATTTCGCCGATTGGGGAGTGCTCCTACTTTTTGGCGGAGGACTGGCATTAAGCGGCATATTATCTGAGACGGGCGCAAGTAAATATCTAGCGGTTTTAGTTGAAACTCATTTATCACTCTACGGTCCGTTCTTATTACTACTTGGCGCGGTAACGCTTATGATCTTTCTTACGGAAGTTGCAAGCAATACGGCAAGCGCCGCAATACTGGTCCCGATTTTTCTCGTTCTCGGTGAGCAAATCGGCCATTTTTCATCAGATGTGCTGGCTATAAGTGTTGGTATCGCTGCTTCATGCGCGTTTATGCTCCCGGTTGCCACTCCTCCAAACGCATTGGTATTTGGAACGGAGAGAATAAAGCTGCGAACCATGATGAGGGTTGGATTTGTATTAAATATTATATGCGCCCTGGTAATTAGTATCGTGGCTTATTTAATTTTGTAACACATATAAATTAATCAATCCTGATCTTTAACTTCGGCAAGCTCAACCAGAACACCGTTCATTGCCTTTGGATGGATGAACGCGACTCTAGAATTGTATGCGCCGGGGCGTGGAGACTCATCAATCAATCTTACGCCCTGCTTTTTGAGTCTTTCCAGCACAGCTTCGATATCGTCTACTTTAAAACAGATATGGTGGATCCCTTCTCCTCGTTTTTCCAGAAATTTTGAGATGGGCGAGTTCTCATCCAAAGGCTCAAGCAGCTCAATTGCAGTCCCGCCACCATCCGGAACAAGCATTGAGGTCTTAACCCCCTGATCCTCAACTACCTCGCGGTGTTCAACATGAAGTCCAAGCGCGGTCTTATATACTTCTTCTACTTCGCTAAGATTTTTTACAGCGATAGCGACATGGTATAGATTCTCTAGCACGCCTTTTCCCATTATCTATTTTCCTCTCAATACTTGGTGACTTAGTTTGTAGTATGAGTACAAAAATACTCAGCAGAAGATTATCTTTTAGTTAGGTTCTTTTCAAATGGCAGTCTGACTTAAGCATGGAAATCCATTAACTCAGGCACGTTACAACTAAATCTAAATACACCTAAATTTTAATTATGTGTGCAATTTAAAACTTTACAGCTGTACCGCTCCATTTAGTCAGAATCGGTTTAAGTTGGAATTATGAAGAGCAAAGGATGAGATTCTTCGCTTTGCTCAGAATGACAAAGACTGGAGTCCTGTGAATCACCGCCAAGATTATCCATTTGACCCGTTACCTACTCAGTCTGTGATGTCTATGGACATACCGCCAACAGCATTGGGAAACCCCTCTATATTAGAGACGGGGAACTTATGCGAAATGTAAGTGCGCGCCCCATCAGGGAAACGAACGGTTTCCTTAAAAGTAACCGAAGTGCCGGCTTCGGTTGCTTTGAGGTCGTTTTCCCGGAATTTATCGGCTTGCTCCCTGGAACCAATATCGTAGTCGGTCTTACCTATGATTTGCTCTTTGGTTAAGTTGAACAGTCTCTCATATGCACGATTGACCATGAGATAGCGCCCCTGGTCATCCTTGAGATACATAACCACATCGGCGTTATCAATATAACTTTGAATCAAACCAGCTTCATTAGCCATCAGTATATCTCCTCTTTGTTTTTGATAAAAAAATATTTCAACCAAAAACAGTAATTAGTGAGCAATATGTACTGCTCTCACTAGCTACCCTCCTTTAGGGACAGACGGCGAGTTTTATTTTACTCTAGATTGAAAGTAATTAATAGTTTGCTTCAGCTACTCTTTGGTCAAGTATGGATCGAGTTGGAACCATCAATGGTATAAAATGAGGTTCTTCGCTTTGCTCAGAATGACAGAGAAGGGATTCCCGATAAAAACATTCGTAATCACCCCCACCTTAATCCTCCCCCCTCTAGAGGGAAGAAATTAAAAAGAAAAGGAAAAACAAAAGGGAGCCGAAGCTCCCTTTTTCTATTTAATAAATTTAATTTGATTCTAGATTAAGCTGTTAATTGTCTTCTGCGAATAGCCATAAAGCCAAATATGCCCAACATACCCGCCATTGCTATAAGCCCCCATTCAGAGAGGGTTGGGACGTTTGTTAGCCGCACCGCTTCACAGGTAACATCATCAATTGAAAAATTGAAAACACCCTCGTTATCCACTTCCGCAACCCTGAATCTGACAGTCGTTCCCGCAAAATCAGTCAGGTCGAAATTAATAGTTGTATAACCTAGCAAATTTGGGTCTCCCGGATTCGTTTGAAACAGGTTTAACAGCACCCCAAGCCCTATATCGAAATCCGGCGCATCAGGGTCCATTATGTCTATCCTCGCCTGCTGATTGCCGGGACCTTGATAGCTTAAATCAGGCACGGTTATAAATTCACCAGCCCGATTTTCATAATAAACGATAACCGAGCACGCTACAGTGGCTCCGGCGGGGATATCTATATCCTGAAAAAGCACCTGAGAGCTTGGGTCTGCCTGGTCTGTAGTGGCGGCAAACGTGCCGT
>JAJCZT010000135.1 GCA_029262255.1 Deltaproteobacteria bacterium | reverse complement strand
CTTCAATAAGGAGCTATTTGTATTAAAAATGGGTGTTAGAGGAATTCTAATCGACAATGTTGAACAGAGCACACTAATGGATTGCATAACAACCTTAGCTAATGGAGGACTCTGGATTAGAAGAAGGGTTATGGAAAAATTTATAACCGAACAACTCTTCATAGATATGTACAGTAGAAAGAATGCTCCAAGGCTGCCTTCATTCACCAAACGTGAGTTGGAAATCATTCAGTTAGTCTCTAACGGACAAAAAAATAAAGAGATTGGTGAGCAGCTATTCATTACAGAGAAAACCGTCAAACACCACCTGACCAGAGTATTCAGAAAACTAAATATTAGTAAAAGGGTACAGCTAAAAGGCATTGTATGAGGTCCCTAGGTAAACAATGCGTAGAATATCTCGCAGAATTTCAAAACAAACACAAGGCAATCGACTTTAGCTTTGCATTAGAATAGACTGTTACCACTAGATATTCTCGGACGATAGATCGACATGCTATAAGCACTGAGAGCCAAGAGACAATCATAAAAACATTTTGGCTGGGTTTGCCCGTCATTTCGACACGCAGTGGAGAAATCTTTCTTTTTATTTTTAAGGTCGAATCAAACTTCTGGTCAAAAAATATCGGGATTTAAATTGGCAATATTCTGATTATATAAGAAGGTCTGAATCTTTTCCTAATTCTTCAAAGCTGTATAACAAATCAGATTCTAACAAATTTTGCGGATCGTTATCAAAAGCGGTTATTACTTTCGCATTCTTAAAGCCAAAGGTTTTTATAAATGATTTAACTGCTACCTCTTCCACATCTTCTACTTGAATCCCTTCCTTCTTCTTGATACATCCCGCAATGGACGTCATTTTCACATCCGGAAGTCCGCAAGGCACTATCATATCAAAATAAGACAGCTCCGTATTTACATTGAGGGCAAAACCATGATAAGTAATCCACCTTTTCACTCCTACGCCAATTGATGCGATTTTCTGACCTTCTACCCAAACACCGGTAAGCCCTTCTATCCGGTTAGCCCGGATACCAAAATCTTCAAGCACCAATATAATGGCCTCTTCAAGCCCTCTTAGATATTTATGAACATCTCGTCCTTTCTCACTAAGATCCATTATCGGATAACCGACCAGCTGTCCCGGGCCGTGAAAAGTTATATCGCCGCCTCTGCTAATCTCCTCAAAGTGAATCCCCCGCTCAGACAAATAACGCTCATTTATAAGCAGGTGTTCTTTATCTCCTTTTCTCCCTATCGTAAATGTCGGTGGATGTTCCAGCAGCAGTAGAGTATCCCCAATCTCTCCATTCTTCCTCTTTTCAAGCAAGATCATCTGAAGCTCAAGGGCTTTTCTATAAGGTACTAATCCAATTTTATATACTTTAAGAGTGTCCATAATTCGGTTCCCATAAAACCACAACAATCATGAATTTCTAGCTCTTCCCATAGCAGCCAGTGCAGCTTCCATAACAGCCTCAGATAAAGTAGGATGGGCATGAGATGTTATGGCTATCTCAAGGGGTGTTGACTCTAAGGTCCTGGCAACCCCTATCTCGGCAATTAACTCGGTAGCCCCGTGTCCAATGATATGAGCTCCCAGTATCTCGCCCGTGCTTTTATCCGATAGGATCTTTACAAATCCGTCTGTCTCTCCGGTTCCTACAGCTTTTCCAACTGCCCGGAAAGGGAACTTCCCGACATTGTAATTATATCCATGATCTTGCACCTGCTCTTGGGTTAATCCAATTGTCGCAACTTCTGGCTGACAATACACGCAACCCGGAATATTATCATAATGCACCTTGCTCTTTAGTCCTGCCATCATCTCTACCGCTGCAACCCCTTCTTCAGAGGCTTTATGAGCCAGTAAAGGCGGCCCTATAATATCCCCGATCGCATAAACGTTACTGCTTGTAGTCATATATTTATCATCAGTCTTAATAAAACCCCTCTCATCAAGTTCTATTTTCAAATCGCTAAGCCCAATATCTCCCGATTTCTTATAGAAGCTAAGAGAAGAGGGCGCGTCATTCGCCACAGGACGCCTGCCAACTGCAACAAGTACCATAGACGCTGTAATTTTTGTCTCCGTCTGGTTAGAGACATTCTCAAGTATGACATCCACTGTTTTCTTTTTCTTGTTAATATCTTTAAATTTTGTTCCTGTAAGTATGGTCATTCCGTTTTTCTTAAATATTCTTTGCAGTTCAAGAGCCACTTCTTTATCAGCACCCGGTAAAAGATGGTCCATCATCTCAACTATTGTCACTTTGCTTCCAAACGAATTATATACGTAAGCAAACTCAGCCCCTATATATCCCCCTCCAATCACAATTACCGAATCGGGAATCTCTCTATGAAAAATAGCTTCGTCACTTGTCATTACAAGTTTTCCGTCTATTTCAAGCCCGGGTAGTGTTACAGGAACCGATCCGGTAGCAATCATAATTTTATCGGTATCGATCTCTATTTCATTTCCATCTCCCGTTACACCAACCTTATTATTAGTTATCAACTTGCCTACACCGCTGAAGAGTGTGATTTTATTCTTCTTAAAGAGGTATTCAACACCCTTATTTAGCGTAGAAGAGGCCTTTCTGCTCTTATCAATAACTTTAGAAAAATCATAAGAAAGTCCTTTATGTTGTATGCCGAACTCCTCTGAATGATTGAAATATTCATATACTTCTGCGCACTTTAAGATTGACTTTGAAGGAATACAGCCCCAATTAAGGCAAACCCCGCCCGGTTTATCCCTTTCAATTATGGCAACCCTCATTCCAAGCTGCGCAGCTCTTATCGCTCCAACATAGCCCCCAGGCCCCGATCCAATAATGGTTAAGTCGAATTTTTCCATGTGGGATATTATATATTCAATAATACGGCGGTCAATCCTTTAATCGTCATCAGTACAACGATCATAGAATCCATTTATACATAGCAATATCAAAACAAGAGACGATTTAGAATGCGCGAAAAAAGTTGACTTCAAATAAGGCTGTACTGTACAATTTCTATATAAAATGAATAAAGAATCCAAGGATAAAAAAAAGAAGGCCGATCAAGAAGAAATTGAAAACCGTGAATGGATCGATTCACTTGATTACGTATTAGAGACAAGTGGAGAGGAGCGTGCGGCCAAGCTTATCAAGAAACTCCAGATCCATGCCCAAAAAAAGGGAGCAAGGCTTCATTTTACTGCGAATACTCCTTATATCAATACAATTCCTGCCGAAAAACAACCGCCGTACCCGGGCGACCCAGGGATAGAGTGGAACATTAGAAGCCTTATACGCTGGAACGCTATGGCGATGGTTGTACGCGCCAACCGCCTTGAAGAGGGGATTGGAGGTCACATATCCACTTTCGCCTCTGCTGCTGCACTTTACGATGTAGCGTTTAATCACTTTCTGCATGGTAGAGATAAAAAACACGAAGGAGATATTGTCTATTTTCAGGGACACGCATCTCCGGGAATCTATGCCAGAGCATATCTTGAAGGACGCCTTACAATAGAAGACCTCCAGAACTTTAGGCGGGACCTCCAACCCGGAGGAGGGCTTACATCTTATCCTCATCCATGGCTTATGCCCAATTTTTGGCAGTTTCCCACTGTATCTATGGGGCTAAGTCCTATAATGGCAATTTATCAAGCGCGGTTTAACCGCTATCTTGAGGATAGGGGGCTAAAAAAACCCTCTGACTCTAAAGTATGGGCGTTTCTAGGAGACGGAGAGTCAGATGAACCGGAAACCTTGGGAGCAATAACTTTAGCCTCCCGAGAGCATTTGGATAATCTTATTTTCGTTGTTAACTGTAATCTTCAACGCCTCGATGGACCGGTTAGAGGAAACGGGAAAATAATCCAGGAGCTTGAAGCAATTTTCAGAGGCGCTGGTTGGAACGTAATAAAAGTCATATGGGGAAGCAACTGGGACCCGCTTCTTTCAAAAGACAAAGACGGCTTACTGGTAAAAAGAATGACGGAAGCCCTAGACGGTGATTATCAGAAATACTCTGTAGCCTCTGGTGAATATATAAGAAATCACTTTTTTGGAACTGACCCGCGTATTAAAGAAATGGTAAAAGATCTCTCCGACACTGAGCTTCAGAAACTAAGACGTGGAGGGCATGACCCAGAGAAAATCTACTCCGCGTTTAAAGCTGCCGTAGAAAATATCGGATCGCCAACCGTCATTCTCGCAAAAACTATCAAAGGATACGGGCTTGGGGAAGCTGGAGAGGGGAGAAATATTACCCATCAGCAGAAGAAACTAAATGAAGACGAGCTTAAACTTTTCAAAAAGCGTTTTGATATACCGATTTCAGATGAAGATGTTTCAAGAGCGCCTTTTTACAAACCTCCAGACGACAGCCCGGAGATTAAATACTTAAAAGAGAGGAGAGAAGAACTCGGGGGCTATCTGCCCAAGCGTGAGGTTATATGTGATCCGATTAAAGCTCCCCCGGAGAAGCTATTTGAGGAGTTCTACAAAGGCTCGGGCAA
This sequence comes from Deltaproteobacteria bacterium, assembly GCA_029262255.1. GTDB lineage: Bacteria > Desulfobacterota_D > UBA1144 > Nemesobacterales > UBA2774 > CR02bin9. Next base: position 14,697 of record JAJCZT010000135.1, on the reverse strand, counting down.
AAGAGAAGTCGCCACCACAATGGCAATCGTAAGAATGCTGGCCAAGATGCTCAAAGATAAAAATATCGGGAAACTCATAGTGCCTATTGTTCCAGATGAAGCCCGCACTTTTGGAATGGAGGCCCTATTTAGACAGGTGGGGATATACTCCCATGTAGGGCAGCTCTATGACCCGGTGGACGCGGAAATGCTTCTTTACTATAAAGAAGCGATTGACGGTCAAATATTGGAAGAAGGCATCACAGAGGCGGGCTCCATGTCTTCATTCATAGCCGCAGGAACAGCCTATGCTACCCACGGCATTAACACCATTCCGTTTTTCATTTTCTATTCCATGTTCGGATTCCAGAGAATCGGAGATCTCATTTGGGCTGCAGGCGACGTGAGATGCAAAGGGTTTATGGTAGGAGGCACTGCCGGTCGAACCACACTAGCGGGGGAAGGGCTTCAACATCAAGACGGTCATAGCCACCTGCTTGCCTATCCCGTACCCAATCTTAAGGCATACGATCCGGCATTCGCATATGAGCTAGCAGTGATTATTCAAGACGGGATCCGCCGTATGTATGTAGAGCAGGAGGATCTTTTCTACTACATCACAGTGATGAATGAAACGTACCTTCAGCCGCCTATGCCACAAGGCGCAAAAGAGGGGATTTTAAAGGGCATGTATAAATTTAGAGATTCAGAGAACAAAGAGGCCGAACTACATGCACAGCTTTTAGGAAGCGGTGCTATTCTAAATGAAGTCCTCAAGGCTCAAGAGGTGCTTGGGGAAAAATACGGCATCGCAGCAGATGTTTGGAGTGTTACCAGTTACAAAGAACTCTATAGGGACGGCCTTGATAAAGAACGCTGGAATATGCTTCATCCTTCTGAAATAAGAAGGGTCCCATATATAACGGAGTGCGTTAAAGACTCCCCCGGAGTTTTTGTCGCGGCTTCGGATTACGTAATGGCTCTTCCGGATTCTATATCTCAATGGCTACCCCGTCCTCTTGTTTCTTTAGGGACTGACGGATTTGGCAGGAGCGCCAGCCGAAAAGCGCTCAGAGACTTTTTTGAAGTTGACTGGAGATACGTAGTCCTGGCAGTGCTAGCCTCCCTTACCTGGGAGAAGAAAATTGAGCCGGGAATTGTGGAAAAAGCTATACTGGATCTAGGTATAAACCCGAGCAAAGCCAATCCTATGATTTCATAGTATCCTTATTTCAAAGCTCGGCAGATTGATGTCGGTACGTGAAAAGAAAAGATATAATTTAGTAACAGAAAATATTCTACAAGGCAGGACTAAATGACTATCGAATACAAGCTGCCCGATCTCGGCGAAGATATAGAAACAGGCGACGTAATCGGTGTTTTTGTATCGGCAGGTGATACAGTAGCCAAGGACCAGTCTCTTATAGAAATAGAGACGGATAAAGCCGCAATTGAAATCCCCGCCCCGGCTGGAGGAACAATCAAAGAAGTCCATGTAAAAGAGGGCGACACAATCAAAGTCGGCCAGCTTCTAGTAACTATCGAGGATGGAAAAGGAAAGGGAAAAGAGCCGGAGCCAAAAGAGTCTGGCAACAAATCCGCCGAAAATGAAGACGAGAAAATTGAAAAATTAGCGGAGAAAGAAGTCAAACTAGAGATAAATGCCGACCCTGAACCCAATGAAGATATAGAAACTAAAACAGAAGACGAACCACTGGAATTATTCCCAGAGAGAAAAGAGCCAAGCCCCAATCCAAGAGAAGGGAAGCAAGAACAAATCACCCCAGACAAGACAGAGCCTGTTTCCAGCAAAAAGGCGCCCGCCTCTCCATCAGTAAGAAGACTGGCAAGAGAGCTTGGAGTGGATATTAACTTGGTATCAGGTTCAGGTCCCGGAGGGCGCATTTCAGGAGACGACATCAAAAATTATACTCCTGAGAAAAAATCCAAATCCAAGGGGGAGAAACAAACTCCTGAAACCGCAACAATGAAGGCGGCAAAGCCCCGCGGTTCTGTGGATACAGACAAGTGGGGAGAGACAGAGCGTACCCCGATGTCTAAAGTTAGAAGACTCACCGCAGAGCGCTTAACTGAGGCATGGAAGGCGCCTCATGTAACGCAATTTGATAAAGCTGACATAACAGAGCTGGAGAAACTTAGAAAAGAATTCGGACAGGAAGTAGCAAAAGCGGGCGGCAAACTTACAATGACCTCTATTATCCTTAAGGTAATTGCCTCTGCCCTTAAAGTCTTTCCTCAATTCAACGCGAGCGTGGATATGGAGAATGGAGAGATAATATACAAGAAATATTACAACATTGGGGTAGCCGTAGACACGGATAGGGGGCTGCTTGTACCTATAATAAAAAACGCCAACAAAAAGAACATCACTAAATTATCCGTTGAGCTGAGCAAGCTGTCTGAGAAAGCGAGGAACAAAAAAATCTCTGTAGATGAACTGCAAGGCGGCACTTTTACAATAAGCAATTTAGGAGGGCTGGGCGGCACATATTTCTCCCCTGTACTAAACGCCCCTCAAGTTGCCATACTCGGCATTTCACGCTCCGTTGTTGAGCCTGTTTATATAGACGGGGATTTCAAGCCCAGACTCATGCTCCCACTGTCTCTTTCCTACGATCATCGATTAATAGATGGGGCTGATGCCGTGAGGTTTTTACGCTGGGTCATTGAGGCGCTTGAAGAGCCTTTCAAAATTCCGCTTGAAGGCTAGATCATCTTAACAAGTAAAGTATGAGACAAATATGAGTAATGCTAAAAATACAACACAAGTAGCAATTATCGGGGCCGGGCCGGGGGGTTACCCCGCCGCATTTCTATCCGCGGACCTGGGGCTTGAGGTTACGATCATAGATCCTGAAGATAACCCGGGCGGAGTGTGCCTCTACCGAGGCTGTATCCCCTCAAAGGCGCTTCTGCACACAGCCAAAGTAATCACTGAAGCAGAACATTCCAAGAATTGGGGTGTAACATTCGGTAAGCCTAAAATTGATCTGGACAAACTCAGAGACTGGAAAAATGGAGTAGTAGAAAAATTAGTAGGCGGACTGGGTCAGTTATCCAGACAAAGAAAAGTCACTTATCTACAGGGCAGGGCCACTTTCCTGGATTCAAACACGCTTGAAATAAAAAAGACTGATGGCGAAACAGCGGAGCTTAAATTTGAGTACGCGGTAATTGCAACCGGCTCACGTCCGGTGCAGATTCCCGGATTCCCAAACGACTCTCCTTATTTGCTGGATTCAACCTCTGCACTTGATTTGCCTGATATTCCAAAGACCATGCTCGTAGTGGGTGGGGGATATATTGGCCTTGAACTCGGAACAGTGTATGCGGCCTTAGGCACAGAAGTATCGGTTGTAGAAATGACCTCAGGGCTTATGCCGGGGGCAGATAGAGATTTGGTAAGAGTGCTACAAAAAAGCTCTGAGCATATTTATGAGTCTATTATGCTAAACACTAAAGTTGTAGATATCAAAGAAACTAAAAAGGCTTTGCAGGTTACATTTCAAGGGGAGGGGGTTGAAGAAAAAGAGCGGATATTTGATAAAGTGCTTGTATCAGTGGGAAGGAGACCCAACTCAGAGAACCTGGGATTAGAGAACACAAAAGTCGGGATTGATTCTCAAGGCTTTATAAAAATTGATGGGCAAAGAAGAACGTCTGATCCCAACATATTCGCCATTGGTGACGTTGCGGGAGAGCCGATGTTAGCCCACAAAGCTACACATGAAGGACGTGTTGTAGCGCAAGTACTCGCCGGAAAGAACGTAGTTTTTGAACCCAATGCCATTCCGGCTGTCGTATTTACCGATCCCGAGATCGCCTGGTGCGGACTGACTGAGACAGAGGCAAAAGAAAACAAGATTCCTGTGAAAGTAGCCAGATTCCCTTGGGGAGCTTCAGGGCGAGCTACGACACTCGATAGAAATGACGGCGTGACAAAGCTTATTATAGACCCAGAGACTGACAGAGTACTCGGTATGGGCATCGTAGGACCCGGAGCAGGAGAGCTAATTGCCCAAGGTGTTCTAGCAATCGAAATGTCGGCTCTCGCCGCCGATATTGAGCTTACGATACATGCCCATCCGACCTTATCTGAAACGGTAATGGAATCAGCCGAAGTTTACTATGGCCTTAGCACGCATATGTATAAACCCAAAAGAGAAAGATAGAACTTTCAAATATGAATAAAAAGTCAAAACTCTCTAAAGAGAATTCGCCTGAACAAGAAATAGCAAACCTTAAGATACTGCCGGAACAAAGGTATCTGGGCGCTATTGTTGATATTGTTAGTGATATTGCCGAAGCTAACGGAATAAGTAAAAAAGAAGCTAAAAATCTTGATAAAGTTCTAGCCGAAATTTTCAAAAATATCGTTAAATATGGATTTCAAGATGATACCAGCAAGCCGATTGAAGTCGCCATATTCAAACGTCTTCACTCATTTGTGATCGCACTTCAAGACGAGGGACTTCCCTTTGATTATGAAAATCTTGAACATGGCGAAGATGCGCGGTTCAAATCATATCTATCCAAAAGCTATGCCGATCAGGTTCGTTTTTATACCTTGGGAAATAAGGGAAACAGGACAGAGATTGTAAAGAACCTGCCTGCCAGAGATATACGCAATGAGATGGATATTTCAGAGCATCATGAGCATTTAAAACTAGAGCCGGTTGATCCTAATGCCGAAATCAAAATAGATATCTTCAAACACAACAAGGTTCATGAGCTTGTGAGATTGGTTTATAAATGCTACGGCTATACTTACGCCAACGAATTTATGTACTATCCGGAACAGATCGAAACTCGCCTCCATGGAAATGTAATGTCATCATGCGGCGCTTACAGCAGTGATGATGAGCTTATAGGACACCTGGCTTTTATTTACAGCAAACCCGGCGCCAAAGTCGGTGAGTCCGGCGAAGCTGTTGTTGATCCACGCTACCGAGGGCACGGTATCTTTCCTAAAATGAAAACTTTTATGACCGAGCATGCCGCCTCTCGGGGAGTAGTAGGAGTTTACGGAGAAGCGGTAACGGTACATCCTTACAGCCAGAAGGGAAGCCTTGAACTGGGTTCAACTGAGACAGGGTTTCTGCTAGGCTACAGCCCTGGAACAGTTTCATTTCAAAATATATCCGAGGATGAGAAACCCAGGCGTCAATCAATAGCCCTCATGTTTACACCTATCCTTAAAAGTAGGGCTGCTAAAATTTATGTTCCGGAAGTCTATCAAGAGATAATTGAGAAAATCTATAGTCGTATTGGATTTAAGAGAGAGTACATTTCTGAGAATACAAACTCGAAGTATTCTAAAAAAGGTAGTGGTCGCATGACGGTATCCCTCCGCTCAGACCACAATCAGGGAATAATAACAGTTGATGAATTGGGCAAAAAGACGCTAGAGGAAATTCGTTTCCATCTAAAACAGCTTTGCATGCAGAGAGTCGATTGCATATATGCCGATCTCCCTTTAAAGAAGAAGGGGGCGGGTCTCGTAGCTTCCCGGCTCCGCGAGCTCGGGTTCTTCTTTGGATACGTAATACCCGAATATTCTGATTCAGATGTTTTACGGCTCCAATATCTTAACAACGTCGAGATCTCAAAAGAAGATATTAAGACCGCATCTCCATTTGGCGAAGAGTTGTTAAACATTATTTTTAAAGACTGGAATGAAGTTAGCGCTTAACCCTATTTGAATGTTCGTATTCTAAAATCATCTTGACATTATCCATTGTCTAGCCATAAAATAGTCTTAACTCAGAGATGAAAAGAGAATAATATGGAAGTTTTAATCTCAATGAAAGCTGAATACATTAATAAGGGCATTTATTTCGAGAAGAGCTCTTTTATGCAGATGCCTACTGCGCAAACTGCAGAAAAGTTTATTGCTGAATTCAGGGAAGGCGACAATGAAAAATTAAAACTACTTAATAGATATGTAGAGATATTAGAAAACAAACTAAACAAAGACGATGAATTTCAGATTGAACATACCAATTACGGTTTTAAGTTGCTAAGACCCGTAGATCAAAATAAAGATTACATAGAAGAATGGGACAAATGGGTGGTTTTTGCAAGCACGCTTCTAAAAGAACTAAAGCAGGTAGTCGGAGAAGAAGACTAAAAACATCTTGTCCCTTATACAACTTGCATTTCATCCTATCTAAGCTAATATTTTTCCTCAACTCAGAAACAAATATTCGCTTTCTATCTTATTGATCTAATTGAATAAAATTCTGCTTGGTATAATTTGTATCTGAATAATTTAGGAGAATAATTAGAGCTATATGTCAGAGCCAAAGAAAATCAATTATAAAGATACCCTTAACCTTCCACGAACTAACTTTCCAATGAAGGCCAATCTCAGTCAAAAAGAGCCTGAAATTCAGAAAAGATGGGAGAAGATAAACCTCTATGAGAGGACAAGAGAGAACTCTCAAGGGAAAGAAAAATTCATCTTTCATGACGGTCCCCCATATGCCAATGGTCCGATTCACCTTGGGCATCTCTTAAACAAAGTCCTAAAAGATATCGTTGTCAGATCAAAAACTATGCTCGGATACGACGTTGATTTTATCCCGGGATGGGACTGCCATGGACTTCCTATAGAGCATAAAGTTCTAAAGGAGCTTGGAGAGAAGGCAAAAGATTTATCAAAACTAGAGATAAGATACAAATGCCAATCATATGCGGAGAAATTTGTAAAGCTCCAGTCAAAACAGATGCAAAAGCTGGGTACGATCGGGGATTACGGTAACCCGTATCTGACCATGACGCCCGGATACGAAGCGGGTGTACTTGAGGTGTTCTCAAAACTCGTCGAAAGAGGCCTAGTCTATAGAGACCTAAAACCCGTTCACTGGTCAATTGAAAATCAGACCGCCCTGGCGGATGCCGAGCTTGAATACTATGACCGTAAGGACAGAAGCATCTATGTCTTGTTTGAAATAGGAAATCCCCAGTCGCTACCCAAAGAGTTAAATGTGCCAAATGGAATGTCTCCATCTCTTGTGATTTGGACGACAACCCCATGGACGCTTCCCGCCAACTTAGCGGTCGCCGTATCTCCCGCAGGTGATTACGGATTATATAAAATAATCAGGGGCGGAAATGAATATTACGCAATATTGGTAGACAACCTGGCGGAGAAAGTATTTAAGAAAGCAGGTGTTGAAAGTTTTGAGAAGCTAGGCGGGTGCAAAGGAAAAGACCTGGCTGAGCTGTCTATTACTTACAACCATCCATTTGCCGAACGGACAAGTAAAGTTGTCACGGCTGAATATGTCACCTTTGAGGACGGCACCGGTTTAGTGCACACAGCACCCGGTCACGGTGTTGACGACTATCAGACAGGGCTCAAGGAAAAACTAGAGATTTATTGCCCGGTTCTAGCGGACGGCACTTTTGATGATTCAGTCCCCCAGTGGATCCGTGGTGTGAATGTATGGGACGCAAATGAGATTATTACGGATCACTTAAGAAATTCAGGCCATCTCTTCCATGACGAAGAGTATTTACACAGCTACCCTCATGACTGGAGAAGTAAAACCCCTACAATATTCAGGGCGACCGAGCAATGGTTTGTAGGCGTTGACAAAACTACACAAGAATTTGGTAAAAGCCTCAGAGAGCTTGGACTTGAGACTACTCAAAACAAAATAACTTTTTATCCCGAGTGGGGAAGAAACCGCTTAAGAGGAATGCTTGAATCAAGACCCGATTGGTGTATCAGCAGGCAACGTGCATGGGGTCTGCCAATCCCTGCATTCATAAACGATAAAGATGAAATCCTTTTAACCCCGGATTCTGTAAAAATTGTAATCGACAAGATCAGAAAAAACGGGTCTAACTACTGGTTTAAAGAGGCTCCTGAAAAAATCCTGGAGTGGTATGATCCTCTAAGTGACAAAGATGCTCCAGAATGGGCAAAAGAAAACGGAGCGCTAAATAACCTGAAGTTAGGGACGGATATTTTTGATGTCTGGTTTGAATCTGGATCGTCCTGGCATTCTGTGCTGGAGCAAAGAGGAATCGGATATCCTGCCGACCTCTACCTGGAAGGCTCAGATCAGCATCGAGGATGGTTTCAGCTTTCACTTCTCCCCGCATTAGGAGTAACGGGGATACCGCCGTTTAAAGCTCTTCTAACTCACGGGTTTATGGTGGACGCACATGGCCGCAAGATGAGCAAATCGGGCGGGAACGCACTTGAAGTCGAAGAGCTGCTTAAAACAAACGGGGCCGACATATGCCGCTGGTGGGTAAGCTCACTTAAATATACAAATGATATAAAAGTTGATCTGGAGTTCTTTAAAGTAGCGGGGGAGGAGTACCGTAAAGTCAGAAACACTATTAGATTTCTGCTCGGAAATATAAATGATTTCGATCCCGCCAAAGACTCTGTTGAATTTATAGAAGAAGATAAATATTCATTAGACGGCTGGGCAATGTCGGAGCTATCCAAGTTCGTAACCGAAACTAAAAAGGCCTATCAAAACCTGGACTACAAGAAAGCAAACGAGTTGATATTCCATTTTTGCTATGAGACATTAAGCGCCGTATACCTGGCTGCAATTAAAGACCGCCTCTACTGTGAAAAAGATAACAGCAGAAAAAGAAGAAGATCGCAGACCGCTATGTATCATATTGCGGAAGCCCTTATAAAACTCCTTTCTCCGATTCTCGTACACACAGCGGACGAGGCATACAGAAGTCTAAAGAATGAAGAGCCCGATACGACAAATACCGTTCATCTTCTGGACATGCCGGAAGCAGTCGAAATAGAGGCTGATCAGAATTGGAATCAGGTAATGGAGCTCAGAGGGAAAGCCCTAAAAGCGCTTGAAGAAACAAAGGCGTCTGATGGAGTTACAAACCCGCTAGATGCCGGAATATCTGCAAACCTGGATTTAGAATCATATGCAGCCCTAAAGCCTTTTGAGCCTGAGCTTGCAGATCTAAACGGAGTAAGCAGATTCACACTTAATGAGTCAGACACTTTTCATATATCTGTTGATGATTTAACCCAAGAGCCCAGATGCGAGCGCTCGTGGAAACGGGACGGGACAGTTAAGGAACGCTCCAACGGGGTATTTCTCTCCGACCGTGACGCGGAGGCTTTGGGAATACCTTAGATCGTAAACGCCGGTATCAACCCGGAGGCCAGGTCATCTGCCTTCCGCCCAGAAGGTGTATGTGTAAGTAAGGGACTTCTTGACCGCCTTCCTTATTAGTATTAGCCACCAGCCTGTAACCTGACTCAGAAACACCCAAGTCTTTAGCTATTTGAGAAGCCTTTACCAATAGATGACCCAGAAGCTCCTTATCACTCTCAGCAACCTCTGCTACAGAGGGAATCTCCTTCTTGGGAATTATTAGAATATGAACAGGGGCTTTAGGATCAATATCCTTAAAAGCCAGGCAGTGTTCATCTTCATAGACAATATCGGCAGGAATTTCTTTATCAATTATCTTTTTGAAAATGGTGCTCATATTAAGCTCTCCAATTACTTTTTAGTTTCTGGATTTTAATATAACACAGAGCCTCTATATCAAAGAATCTAAACTTTTAATCCCGGCCAACTTGATATCGGCTCAGTAGAGCGGACAATATTCATACCTGCATCTGAGAACTCTTTAAACGCGAGCTCCGCCTGATCCGTATAATCAATTACCCCTGGAATCACAACAGGGGAAGTGCAGTCTTCAAGGAGATAGATCCTCTCAACAAGCGCTTTATCTCTCTCCATTACGTTGTCCAGCAAATCGGCTATAGTCCACGCGACACAGTGGCTCTTTGCCTGACCCGCTATTATTACGGCGTCATAATCTAGCAGTTTTTTATAGATCGCCTCAGACCCGGCGGACTTTTGAAATAGAGATTCACTTCTTTGAGATAAAGTCCTTCCATCGGGCCCTGTGGAGACTTCGGGTCTAAGAACTGAATAATGTTCAGTCAGGGGATTATCTCCTTTCACATGAATATCAGGCTGAGAAAACCTCGAAATTGAATGGAAAAAGATTGCTTCCTCAATTGACGAAACTAAAGCATGGCCGATTCCCCCTAGCATGGCATGATATGGCCAGATAGTAAGTTCGTACTTTCCGGATTTTTTTAGCTCTTCCGTATAGTGGAGTAAGTGCCGTTCAATGTATTCGGTACTATAAGAAAGGTTATGAGCGAGTTTCTTATTAAATTTCCATTTACCTTCTTTGATATTATCAACTGAAATTTGTGTGTAAGGTGCCGGATGCTCTCCCTTATCATTAACAAAAAAGATACTGTGAAAAATCTGCATTTCTTGATGAGTATCCATTGTAGGGAGTATCTCAGTAATTCTATGAAGATTTCGGTAAATAAATTGAGAAAGTTTAAGATTGTCATCAACTGCCCCTGTCCCTGAACGTCCACCTACAAAAAGCTCGAACCCCGGAATACAAAACGTATTCTGAACATCCACTGCTATTAGACATATCTTAAAATCATCATCCGAAGCAGGTTGTATTCCATTCTCTTTGACCCAACTTAATGCCAGATCAGCAATATTTTGATATTCCACTCTCCAGACTTCACCTGTTTTCTCAGCTTTGAAATGTGAGGGAATTGGAAGCTCATTTTTCTCCATAGTTTTTTCCTAGACTCTTTGATTCTACTATGATATAGATTCACTGCAAACTCGAGCAATTGACATTATACTAGCTAATTGTGATACTCAATTGGGTACGGCATTCGCCCGATGAAGCAAAATTATGCAGCTAAAGAATCCAAAGCGCCCAATAAAGGCCTATATATTTATAACCTGTCTCGTTGATACTTTTTTCCCCCAAGTGGGAGAGAGTATGGTCAAAGTGCTGAAGTCGCTTGGAGTAGAGGTAGATTTTATAGAAGAGCAGACCTGCTGCGGTCAGCCCGCTTTTAACAGCGGTTATCAAGACGACGCCAGAGCTGTAGCTGAAAGATTTCTCTCTATTTTTGATACAACCCTAAATGATGAATCCGGCAAGGATGCGTATATAGTTTGCCCATCGGGTTCATGTACATCAATGGTTAAAGTATTTTATGAAGAGTTGTTCAAAAACTCCCCGGAATTATTAAACAAAGTTAGGCATGTATCCCAAAAAACATTTGAATTTTCTGAATTTTTGATAAAAGTGCTAAACACTGTAGACGTTGGGGCTGGATATAAGGGCGTCGTTACCTATCACGACTCTTGTCATTTGCTAAGAGAGCTGGGGGTTAAAGACGGCCCCAGAGAACTGATTAAGTCCGTAAAAGGGGTCAAATTTAAAGAAATGGAACTCCATGATGCCTGTTGCGGGTTTGGCGGAACGTTTTCGATAAAATTCCCCAAAGTCTCGGTTTCAATGCTGGACGAGAAAATAGAGTGCATAATAAATAGCGGCGCGGACACTTTAGTCTCTGCAGACATGGGTTGTCTTATGAATATAGGCGGAGCGTTAAGTAGACGTGAGATTCCTGTCAGAGTAATGCATTTAGCAGAATTACTAGCGAGCAGAGGGTAAATAATGGGATTTGAAGAAGTTCGATTTGAACAAGACTCGGAAAAAGCGATACACAACAAGCCTCTTCAAAAAGCGCTTGTAAATGTTACCAACCGATTCCGCACTGCGAGGAACAAGGCAAGTGAAGATGTTCCCAATTGGGATAATCTCAGAGCGGCCGCAAGAGAAATAAAAAAAGAAACTATAGAAAACTTAGATAAATATCTTCTGATGTTAGAGGAAAGGGTTAAAAGGGCAGGGGGAAAAGTCCACTGGGCTAAAGATGCCGAAGAAGCCTCTCAAATAATAGTAAATATTGCCAGGGAAGGGAATGTAAAATCAGTCGTAAAAAGTAAATCAATGGCGACTGAAGAGATTGAGCTTAACAACAGTTTTGAAGATGCCGGGATAAAAGTAATTGAGACTGATCTTGGCGAATATATTATTCAGTTAGCGGGTGAGCGCCCCTCTCATATAATCGCCCCCGCGATACACAAAACCAAAGAAGACATCTCTAAACTATTTTCTGCAAAATTGGGCATTCCTCGTTACGATAAACCTGAGGAGCTCACGAAGGTCGCAAGAGAGATATTAAGAAGCGAATTCTTAAATGCTGACATGGGAGTTTCCGGCGCTAACTTTGCTGTGGCAGAGACCGGGACAATCGTAATTGTAGAAAACGAGGGAAACGCCCGGCTTACGACCACAGTGCCTAAAATACATGTAGCCCTTGTCGGGATAGAGAAGCTTATTCCACGCTATGAGGATCTTTCTCTTTTTCTAACAGTACTCGCAAGGAGCGCAACGGGGCAAAAATCCTCGACGTATGTTTCGTTTATTACCGGACCAAAGCGGAGCACTGATATAGACGGACCCGAAGAATTCCACCTTGTACTTTTGGACAACGGCAGATCAAAAATACTGGCATCTGAGGAAACCAGAGAATCCCTTTATTGTATACGCTGCGGGGCATGTCTAAACAATTGTCCGGTGTATAGAAAAGTTGGCGGTCATTCCTACGGATGGGTTTATTCAGGCCCGATCGGAGCGATAATAACTCCACAGTTAATGGGTATCGATAAAGCCCCCGAGCTTCCGTTTGCGTCATCACTTTGCGGCGCCTGCAAAGATGTGTGCCCGGTTAAGATCGATTTCCCAAAGGTACTTCTTGAACTCAGGAAAAATGTTGTAGAGTCAAAAAAAGGAAGTACCGGGATAGGGGAAAGATTTGGGATTAGACTATGGCGTTTTACGGTTGAGCATGAATCTATATACAAGATTACTAACAAGCTGTCGTACTATTTTCAACTTCCATGGAAAGGGCGCAATGGAAAATTAAACTCACTGCCATATCCATTTTCAAGGTGGACGGATCAAAGAGATTTTCCCGCGGTTGCCAAAAAGACATTTAGAGAAAGGTGGAAGAACAATAAGGGCGAAACGGGGTAGGGGACCCACTTTATAATCGGTGAGCATATGAGTAATAATTCACGAGAAGAAATTTTACACACTATCAGAAAAGGGCTAGAAGGGGTTGGTAAAAACGAAGGGAAGGTTTTAGCCGATGCCAATAGGAACTTTCACAGTGAGGCCGAAGAGGTTCATAAAAGGATAGATGAAAGTCAGAGTGCGCTGATCACGCAATTTGCGGGTGAGCTTAAAGAAGTAAACACCAATGTTATAGAGACCGGCAGTAAAAATGAAATTAAAAAATCTTTGCTCGGCCTTATAAAAGAAAAAGAATTAAAGTCATTTTCAATTTGGGAGTCTCAATTTTTAAAAGAGATAAATCTCAAACAAGAACTTAAAGATGCTGGATTAAAATTAGTCACGGCAAAAAACAAAAATAGGATAGCAAACTCTGATATTGGAATTACGGAAGTTGATTATGCAATTGCAGATACCGGAACATTGGTTTTGCTAACAGATAAGAATCAACCACGAAGCGTCTCACTTCTACCACCAATACATTTGGCAATTGTGAGACCTGAAAATTTAGTGAGGAATATCGGTGATCTTTTTGTAATTTTAAAGAGCAGGCTTGAAAACATTGAGGACATAACGAGCTGCATGACTTTTATCACCGGCCCGAGCAGAACTGCCGATATCGAGCTCAGCCTCACACTGGGCGTCCATGGTCCGAAGGAATTGTTTGTTCTTACACTTTAAACAACAAAATTCTAAGGTTGAACAAAAAAACAATCAAATTCTTCCTGAACATTACCCACTAGTTCATCATTAACATCTACAAAACCGAAGGGAAGATTGGATTCATCTAACCCTAAAATGGTGATTGTACCAAGTTGTTCAATTTGCATAAATATTGATGGATCATCAGTAGGTATAGTTGATCGCACATCATCACATTGAATAGTTTCACAATCGATAATTACACAATCTTCATTTCTATTTAAAGAGAAACGATATGTTTCCGATCTGCACCCATATCCTTCACACGCCCTTACAATATCTTCAGCTATACATTCCGAATTATTTGCATCTTCTAGAAAGATACAGTTTGGGGGAAACTTAGCACAATTCACACACTCACTACACCCACCATATAGCGCAATGAGAACCAAAGGAATAATTAGATATGCGATGTATTTCATAATTACCTACCTCCCTATTCAATATTGCATCAGATTATTAATAAATGCAATAATAATTTCAAAGGATGTTATATATGGCGGAGTAAAGGTGTTCGAAAAGGGTAGAGAAATTACTTCCCGATCCAGTCGCGGGCGGTAAATTCCTGACCGTTGATACCTATAGATTCATCTGATGCGAGGTAGACAAATACTGGTGAGATATCAAGCGGGGTAGGGAGGGTGTTTGGGTCTTCATCAGGATAAGCGCCTGCTCTCATATCAGTACGGGTGCCTCCGGGATTAACAGAGTTCACCCTGATATTAGTAGATTCCCTCTCATCAGCTAGCACCTGAGTTAGAGCCTCCACCCCAAACTTAGAAGCAGCGTAAGCTCCCCATTCCTTTTTTCCTTTCCTGCCAACGCTTGAGCTTACATTAATGACCGAACTATTATTGGATTTATACAACAACGGGAGTAGGGCCTTTGTGACGAAAAACTGCGAGTTAAGGTTAATGTGAATTACTTCTTCCCAAACATCCTCAGGATACTCGATAATGGGAGATCTGACTCCCAAAATGCTCGCGTTATTGACCAGAA
>JAJCZT010000134.1 GCA_029262255.1 Deltaproteobacteria bacterium | reverse complement strand
TGCATTTCCCTTCGGTAAGGCCTCATTTTAGATGGAGACAAGTGTGTTATATCGTTATTCTCAAATAGAATCTTCCCGTCTGTAGGCTCAAGGAGTTTGAGTATCGTTTTGCCAAGTGTGGTTTTGCCGCAGCCGCTTTCTCCAACAAGCCCTATTGTCTGGCCATGACCAATTGAGAGGTCTATCCCGTCTACGGCTTTTACAAAGTTTGTAACTCTTGAGAGGACACCGGACTTGACCGGGAAATATTTCTTTAGCTTATCAATTTTTATTAGTTCTTTAACAGACATATCAGCTCTCTCGTTTTACCTCACGCGCTCTCCAGCAAGCAGCTGCATGGCCACTGCTTATTTCTTCCAGGGGCGGCTCATCGGTTCTGCATTTATCAATTACAAGTGGGCAGCGGTCCTGAAATCTGCATCCACTGGGAAAGTTGTCCGGACTAGGGACAACCCCGGGTATTGCGTTTAACATTTCTTTGTTTTCATGAAGGTCAGGAACGGAGTTCAAGAGTCCGACTGTATATGGATGATGGGGCTCTTTAAAAATATCTGCGGTAAAACCCTGTTCAACGACCTTTCCCGCGTACATAACATAAACTTCGTCAGCAACTTCTGCGATAATCCCGAGATCATGTGTAATTAGCAGCACTGCCATACCCATCTTAACTCTCAAATCATCAATCAGCTCGAGAATTCCGGCCTGTATGGTCACGTCAAGCGCGGTTGTCGGCTCATCGGCAATAAGCACCTCAGGGTTGCACGCAAGCGCCATAGCAATCATTACTCTTTGGGACATCCCGCCGCTCATTTCATGAGGGTAGTTGTTCATCCTTTTCTCGGGCGCCGGGATTCCAACTAGTTTAAGGAGCTCAATGACCCTTTGTTTTTCTTGCTGTCTCGATATATTGAGGTGCGTTCTTAAGGCCTCGCCTATTTGATCTCCCACTGTAAAGACGGGATTAAGTGAGCTGATAGGCTCCTGGAATATCATTGATATTCTGTTTCCTCTTATTGATTGCATATCTCTATCGGCGTATTTTAGTATATCGGCACCATCAAAAATGACCTCTCCACCATCGATCTTTCCGGGCGGCTCGGGGATAAGCCTCATAACGGATAGTGCCGTTACTGTTTTACCGCAGCCGCTTTCTCCTACAACGCCTACAACTTTGCCCTGAGGGACGTTGATGGAGACTCCGCTTACAACTTCTACTCTTTTCCCCTCCGATGCGAAAGAAATTCTTAAATCCTTTATTTCAAGTGCGTAGTTCATATTTTTTTTATTCACTTCCCAAAAATTTCGGGTCGATTGCGTTTCTGAATCCTTCCCCCAGGAGGTTAAATGAGGTTACCGTTACAAATATAGCCGCACCGGGAAATAGGACAAGCCACCACGCGAAATCCACATATCTCTGAGACTGTGAGAGGATGTCCCCCCAGCTTGGCTCAGGCGGAGGCACTCCGAACCCTAAAAAACTAAGCCCGGATTCTACTAATATTGCCCCTGCTATTCCAAAAGAGATGTCTACTAATACCGGGGCAAGCGAGTTTGGAAGCATGTGCTTCGTCATCACTCTCCAGTCATTTCCTCCAAGCGCTACGGCGGCGTCTACATAATCAAATTGTCTTAACTGGAGAAACTGTGCCCTAATGAGCCGGGCAATCCCCGTCCAGCTAGTAGCCCCAATTACGATCATTATGTTATATATGCTTGGATCTCTAAATGCCAGTATGGTTAGAATCAAAAAGAAAACCGGAAAGGTCATCATGACTTCAAAAAGCCTTGAGACTATAAAATCAACACTTCCTCCGTAGTATCCGGCTATACCGCCCAATAATATTCCTATAATCGCGGCTATGCCCACGGCAACGAATCCAATGGAGAGTGAGATTCGTGCGCCATGTATCATCCGGCTTAATACATCTCTGCCTCTATCGTCTGTTCCAAACAGGTGCTCTTTGGACGGTGGGGTTAGTACTGATAATAAGTCATTTTCAGTCGGGCTGTATCTGACCGGCGGGAATATCGCGAAATCTCCCTGTTTTAATTTTATATCCAGCTTTTTGAAGTCGGTCCCGAAAAATTCGTTGTATCTAAATAGGACCGGAAAGTAATACTCGTTGTCGTACTTAAGAACTATCGGCTTGTTACCGGCTAAGAAGTTTTGGAATATCGCGGTTCCGAAAAGGATCAGAATAATTACCAGAGCTGTCATGGCGAGCTTGTCTTTTTTTAATTTCTTCCAAACACTGCCCCAGTATCCAACGCTCTTTGTCTCAGTCACTTTTTGGCCTCGAAGCTTATTCTGGGATCTACTAGAACATATACAAGGTCCGCAATTAAAATTCCGATCAACGTGAGTACCGCCGAGATGGTAGCAATCGCCATAATTACCGGATAATCGCGCGATAGTACGGACTCAAACCCTAATTGACCGATTCCGGGGATAGAGAAGATGCTCTCTATAATAACGCTTCCGCCTATCATCGCGGGAAGTATCCCTGCGAGTATGGTGATTATCGGAATGAGCGCGTTTCTCAGAGCGTGTTTGAGGAGAACCTGGTGCCTGGGAAGACCTTTCGCGGTCGCGGTCCTTACGAAATCTTCTCGGAGCACTTCGAGAAGGCTACTCTTTTGGAATCTTGAGAGGTAAGCCAGGCCGCCGTAAGTCAGGCAAAATACCGGAAGCACAATGTGCCATAAGAAATTTAGAGCCTTCTTAAAAAACGGATAATTCTCAGCATCCGGAGAGAGTATTCCGTAGACCGGGAATAAATCCCAGTAATCCCCTCCTCCAAGGAAAAAGATTAAGATCATTGCCATCCAGAAACTCGGGATGGAATAGAGGATAAAAAGGAAAAAAGTGCTGACCCTCTCCGAGAACCTCCCGTGGGCTACCGCGGAATAGACCCCAATTGGAATTGCTATTAAATAAATCAGTATGATTGAGATTATATTAAGCGTAAGGGTGATCGGAATTCTTTCCGCTATTTTATTTATTACCGGACGGTGGTCTTTGTATGAGCGTCCGAAGTCAAGAGTGGCAATTTGTTTTACCCATATCCAGTACCTTACATATATCGGCTTATCCAGACCGTAGAGTTTTTTTGTCTCCTCTACAATTTGTTGCGTGATTGCCTCGGCCTGGATCCCCTGGTCTAATTGCAGCTTTCTCTCGACCGGGTTGCCGGGGGCGAGCTGGATAATAAAGAACGTAATGAGAGTTATTCCAAAGAGTGTCGGAATAAGTAAGAGAAGTCTTTTGAATATATAATCTCTCATAGTTCAGATCAGTCCCGCTATGTTAGTGTGAACAATTAAGCCAATAAGGTTAAATTTATACCCAAATAGTTTCGTTTATTGAAATGGATCAGGAAATTCTCTTCAACTTGAGATGTATTTATTTGCTAGCCTTTACTCGCTGTACATCTGCTCAGCGAGCGGAACGTGCCACTCTAGGAGATCAATACCCAAGGGATAGACTAATACATTTTCAAACCTTTTATTAACCGCTACAGTGGATTTGCGGCAGAAAAGAAATGTGTACGGCTGCTCGTTGTGAACTATTTCGGCAAACCTTCTGTAGAGTTCTTTTCTCTTCTCCCGGTCAAACTCTGTTCTGGCTTCCTCGATCAAGGCGTCGGCTTCTTTATTCTGAAACCCTATAAAATTAGAGCCGCTCTGCGCCTGAGTTGAACTCCATATCTGATAAGGATCTGATTCCACGCCCATTGACCATGCGAGCGTGACTGCGTCAAAATTTCTTTCATTGAGACGTGTCGTAAAGACCGCCCACTCTGTTTTTCTTATATCCATCTGTATTCCCATATTGTCGAGCTCTTCTTTTAATATCGTAGCAATCTTCTCTCCCGTTTCCGATCCGCCGGGGATCAGAAATTCAAAGGCGAACTTGACCCCGTCCTTGTCTCTTATCCCGTCTCCGTCATGATCGACCCATCCGGCTTGCTTTAGAAGCTCTTCGGCTTTTTGAGGGTCATAGGGATAAGGCTTGATAGATTTATCGTACTCAGGGCTGTTAATGTAGAACGGGTTTGTTACGATTGCTCCAAGATTGTATAGGATTTTATCTAAAATGAGCTCTCTATTTACAAGATGCGTCAATGCCGTTCTAACCTGTTTGTCAGCGAAGAAAGGCCTTTTGGAGTTCCATCCGATGTAGCTGTAATTGGGAGTAAAATAGCTAAGTTTATCAAAGTTCTCATTAAAAGAGGCAGTGTTGGTCTGGCGTTCCCACTGAATTGGGGTTAGGCCAGAGACGTCAAGCTCCTGGCGTTTTAATACTTGAAAAGCGACTGTATTATCCGTGATGATTTTGAAAACGATTTTGTTGATCTTGGGTTTCTCGCCCCAGTAATCATGGTTCTTGTCGATAACTATTTCTCTTCCCGTGATCCACTTTACGAATTTATAGGGCCCGGTTCCAACGGGGTCTCTCCCTGAGGGGTTGCTATTGAAATCCCCTTTGTCAAAAATGTGCTTTGGAACTATCGGCATTCCCCCGCAGAATTCAAGGGCGAGGAAATATGGTCTCGCGTAAGTGAACTGGACCGTAAGCTCATCGATTGCCCTGACATCTCTTATTTCCTGGTAATAGCTTCTTAGCTGGGGGCTGTCTACCTTCGGGTTCATAATTGTATTGTATGAGAATACGATGTCTTGGGATGTAAAGGGGGTTCCGTCATGCCATTTGATCCCCTCTCTTATTTTGAAGGTGTACGTGAGTTTGTCCTCTGATATTTCCCATGACTCGGCAAGTAGCGGTTCGAGCTCAAGAGTTTCATTGTTTCTCTCAATCAGCGTCTCATAAATCTTTGAGTTATTGATAGTTCCCTCATAGGCGTCGGTTGCCGTAATCGGGTTCAGTGTAGCAGGCTCTGCGCTTAAGTGATAAATAAGCCAGTCGCCCTCTACAGGCTCTGAACTTGATGTAGTCTCACTTGAAGTAGTCTTGCTTGATGTAGTCTCGGCAGAAGAGTTAGCTTCTGGTTTCTCCTTATTTGTTTCGGAGCTTTCACTGCCGGATTTGCAGGCAACCAGTGCAGTAAGAAGTGTGATATTAAGAACAGCAATTAGTAGTAGTCTCAGCAATTTGTTCTCCTAAGTGTAATTCGCCAGTGTAATTCGCCGGATTTATTCGCCGCCTTTTCCGCTTAAGGGGGCCTCTGGAGTATTTTTAATAACCTTTGGAAGCGCCTTTTCAAAAAACGGTCTTAAGAGGTCGAGCGGGAGCGGGAATACTATTGTCGAGCTTTGGTTGCTGGACATCTCTGTTAGGGTCTGAAGGAATCTTAGCTGAAGCGCCATAGGACTCTGAGCAAGGATGTCAGAGGCCTCAGTTAATTTGGTCGCAGCCTGAAACTCGCCTTCAGCGCTAATGATTTTTGCTCGCCTCTCTCTCTCAGCCTCAGCCTGGCGCGCCATGATCTGCTTCATGTCCTCGGGAAGGTCAACATACTTTAGTTCAACCAATGTGACTTTTATTCCCCATGCGTCTGTCTGTTTATCTAAAACATCCTGAAGTTTTATATTTAGTTTCTCTCTTTCAGCAAGCAGCTCATCGAGCTCTACCTGTCCCAAGACGCTCCTTAGGGTTGTCTGAGCTAATTGAGATGTCGCGTAGAGAAAATTTTCTACCTGTATGACTGCTTTAATCGGGTCTACAACTCGGAAATAAACAACCGCATTTACCTTTACCGAGACGTTGTCTCTGGTAATCACATCCTGAGGCGGCACGTCCATTGTAATAAGACGCAAGCTCATCTTGGTCATCTTGTCGACCATAGGGATGATCCATTTAAACCCCGGGCCTTTTAATGCGACTATTCTTCCCAGCCTAAAGACTACTCCCCTCTCGTATTCATTCAGTATCCTTATTCCGGATAAAATGAAAAGCGCGATTATTCCAACAAATATGATTACAGGTGAAAACATTTTGACGCCTCCTGGTTTTTGTTAACCTTAAATCTTTTGTACTTTTAGTTTGAAGCCTTTTTTATATTCTACAACTTTTATTTTGTCGCCGGCACTAATTGGTTCATCGCTCACAGCGTCCCAGTATTCGCCCATAACATATATTTTGCCGGTATCCCCAATGTCTGAGACCGCATTTCCTTCCTCTCCTATAATACCTTCCATACCCACAAGCGGTTTTAAGTTCTGAGCCTTTATTAGATAAAACAGTACATAACCAAAAAATAGAGCGATGGCGCCGGTTGAGGCGATTACAACCCCGTACCCTACCCTGATATCTGAATCGGGCGTATCAAAAAGAAGCAGCGCTCCCAGGGCAAAACTTATAACTCCCCCTGTGGTTAAAAGCCCATAGCTTGTGACATATACCTCGGCAACAAATAGACCTATTGCCAAAAGGAGCAATACTACGCCAGCATAATTAAACGGAAGTATTTGGAACGATACAAAACCCATCATTAGACAAACCACCCCCGCTACTCCGGGAAAAATTAGGCCGGGGTTATAGAACTCAAGGAGTATTCCCAGAGAACCAAGTGATAATAAAAGAAAAGCTATATCAGGAGTGCTTAAAATATCTATTAATTTTTGTTTCGCGCTCATCTCTACCCTGACTATCCTAGCTCCGCTGGTAAGGAGTACCCTCTCCCCCTGGGGGAGTTTTACTTTCATACCGTTTATTTGTTCCTGAAGATCGCCTAAGCTTGGAGAAATTAAATCGATTACTTTCATCTCTAGCGCGTCTGTAGCTGTGATTGAAGCGCTTTCTCTTACCGCGTCAATTGCCCACTCAATATTGCGTCCTCTGTGCTCGGCGATGCTTTCAATGAACGAGGACGCATAGTTTTCGATTTTTTCACTCATAATATCCTGCTCTGCTCTTTCTTCAGATTCACTTTCTTTTTTTTCTAGCAGGTCTTTGGCGGGGCCCTTTTCTTTCTTCTCAGGCTGTTTGCCGCCCGGGCTTAGAGATACGGGATGGGCTGCCCCGATACTGGTGCCGGGAGCCATGGCCGCAATGTTCGCCGACAGTGTTATGAATACGCCTGCTGAGGTTGCTGAGGCGCCGCTTGGAGATACGTATACAACAACAGGGATAGGGGAGTTAAGTAAAAGCTTTACAATGTCCTTAGTGGAGGAAAGCAGCCCCCCTGGAGTGTCTAAGAGAATGATTAGAGCCCGGGCTGATTTTATTTCAGCTTCCCCAAGACCCGTTCTTATATAGTCTAATGTTGCGGGATTAATGGTTCCGTTTATTTCAATTACTACGATTTCATTTGATAACGCGTTGTCCTCGGCATTTTTTTCTGTAGCCGGAGTCTTTACTTTCTCTTCATTGCTGGTGTCTGCGTAGCTTAAATAAAAGCCCAAGAACGAAAAGAGTATCAATAAAACTGATAGAGTACGTAGCATTTTGGTCACCCCAAAAGAAGTTTAGCTTTCCCGCTAACAATCCGCAAGCTCTACGAATAGTTCTATATTTTTTCATGTCAAAATAATCCTATGAAGTGATCTTGTAATTCTTTAAGCTCTGATTATAATTCCCCCCATGGCTACGAAAATTAAATATACAGAAAAAGAACTTAAACAGCCCGATGAGTTTAATAAAACCGTTACCCGGGTGATTGATTTTACCGCTGACCACGCAAAAAAAATTCTAATTGGTTTCGCTGTTATTGTTGCTATTCTCATAGGCAGTTATTTTGTGAGTTCCAGCTCTCAAAAAAAGATAGTTGAAGCTAATAATATGTTTGACAATGCGCTTGCGTTGTTTGATGCAGGAGATTCCCAAGGGGCCTTGAAAGGCTTTTTAGATACGACTGAGCAGTATCCCGGCGAGGGGATATCGAACATAGCGTTATACTATGCGGCGATTATTAATTTTAATGAAGGCAACTACAATGAGTCGGTCAATTTACTGGACCGTTTTGAAGCAAAGGAAGTAAATGAGCCTCTGTTGGTTCAATCGGCGATATTAACTAAGGGGCTTGCTTATTTTAATCAAAATGAATGGAATAAAACTATAGATGCTCTCTCTAAAATAAATGATCCGGCGAGTCCTTATGAAAAGCAGGCAAAGATTCATATCGCTATGTCATATGAGAAATTAGGCGATTCTGATCGTGCGAAGTCTATCTATAATCAGATATACCAAAATCAAGCCGCCTCCAACCCCGATCTGTCTTCTGTAAGCCAGACCCCAGTGAGCAGATAAAGTCCCTTTTCTGCTTCTTTTATGCGGGATGTCCTTAAAGGTTGATAGAATTATTGATTGTATCTATTAATATCGGGATAATAAGATTGAGTTATTTAGAAGTAGTGACTTAGGGATTAAACAGGCTTTATTTTTGATTTTAGAAGAACTCTCAGCCTGTTTCTAACTTCCGGAGTTACGAATGGTTTATCTTTCAGCTTTCCTGTGATTTCAAGCATTCTCTTATACGTATTTACAAAAGCCTTACACTCCGGACAGTCACCAGTATGTTTCTCAAGCTCTTTTAGAGTTTGTAGATCCAACTCACTGTCAATATACTCCATAATGTTTTCAACTACATCTTTGCACATAAACATATTTATCTTCTCCACTCATGAAAATAGTCCGATAATCTATCACGTAAAAATAGCCTTGCTCTGTGTAGCCTGGACTTTACTGCCGGTATAGAAATCTCAAGAATATTTGCCACTTCCTCATTTGAAAGCCCATCTATGTCTCTTAGATGAAAAACGGCTCGATAGGACTCAGGCAGCTCGTTAATTGATTTGTCTATTATATCAAGGGCCTCTTTACTGAAAATTGTTATGTCAGGTCGTGAGCTCCAGTCCTTGTCCATAATTTTACCCATAAGTGTGCCTTTCTCGTCATAAGGGTAGTAATTTTCAAGGCTGATATTGCTTTCATGCTTTTTTTGTGACCTTAGGTACATATAGCTCGCGTTTGCCGTTACTCTGTAAAGCCAGCTGGAGAATTTCGATTCTGCACGGAAAGTGTCTAGTTTTTTTGTCAGGGTAAGAAATACTTCCTGAAAAACCTCCTCCGCGTCATTGGCATTGCGGGTTATTCTGAGCGCAAAACCGTAAACTCTATCAGAATATCTGGTGACAATTTCGTCAAATGCGGACTCGTCTCCTTTGTTTGTATAAAGATTAACGAGCTCCACATCAGATTTATCGGATAGTCGCTCATCATCTTTGGTGACAATAACATTTATTAGCTTTTTAAAAAAACCAGTCTCCATTTTCTTCTCTCGGTCAACATAATACCAATAATGGGTAATAATTAAAAGCTCGCATAGAGATGGTTTATGTAAGAGTTCTAGAATATTGGATGAATTTAATTCTTTGAAGATTCATCTTCGCATTCATATTTTTTTGAAAGCGTAAAGACCCTGTCCTGATTGGAAATAAATGCTCTGTCTTTATGGTTTCTTACTCTAATGAGAACTTTATCATATCCGCATACGAATGTGAGCAGGCGTGATTCAGACTCTTTTAGTCCCAGGATTTCAGGACGGATAGAGGATATGTGGACGAAAATTGTGCCGTTGAATTTATCTTTCTCTACAATATTATTCATTATTCCATGCGGTAGATGTAAGTGTCCCGAAAGCCATAAGTCAACCCGGTATTTTTTTAAAACCTGAGTGAATCTCTCTGAATCAATAATCTGTCTGTCCCTAAAAGATGAGAACGGGATTCCGCTGTCTTCAAGGGGCGCGTGAGTAGTGACTACTATAATTTTATCCTGATTGTTTACTACAAGGTCTTTCCACCAGTTAAACACCTCGTCTGATATCTCAGTTGGTTTTCCTCTCTGGGAGTCGGACATAAATATGAAGAGAATATTCCCTTTTAGCACCGAATAGTTAACTTCTTCCCTCAATTTTTCTCTAAAGAGTTTTCCCCTATCGGTTATTAAATCATGGTTGCCTATTATCTCGTACCACTCTTGGATGTAAGAGC
Source organism: Deltaproteobacteria bacterium (assembly GCA_029262255.1). Classification (GTDB taxonomy): domain Bacteria; phylum Desulfobacterota_D; class UBA1144; order Nemesobacterales; family UBA2774; genus CR02bin9. Next base: position 6,905 of record JAJCZT010000134.1, on the reverse strand, counting down.
CGTCTCTAGTCTGAACGTACCAATCAAAGGTTTCTTCATCAGTTTGATTTACTATGTCGCCTGCAACAATGGCGAGGTCAACATTTGGAACATTGTCGTTTATATCGGTAATTGCGATCTCAAAAGCCTCCTCGTGGCCTCTGTTTTTGGGCTGTATATCGGCAAGGGTCCAAACGGTTAAAGTGTTTTTGGAATCAAACCAGTTTGCACGGGTTAGCTCATCGCCTGATGTATGACCCATGTAGCAGGAGGATTGGATGAGAAACACGAGTAATGAGAAAAGTGTTAGCTTGATGGGCATATTAAATTACAAGGATTATATTATCTTTGTTTCGGGTACTCCGAGCGCCTCTTCATTTTTTACTTCACTTATTCTGACCATTACTTCATCGCCTATATTGAAGTTGTCGGCGGCAATTCTGACCGGGATATAGTTGGGTGTTGTGCCCTTTTGGCCCTTCTCTATTAGTACAGGGAAAGTCCTTCCGATGAATTGATTGAAAAATTCGGTTTTTTTATTACTGCCGAGTTCTCTTAAACGCTTACTTCTATCTTTTATTATTTCAGGGTTTATTTGATCTGCCATTACAGCGGCCGTGGTCATCTTTCTCTTGGAATAAGGAAACACATGGAAGTAAGTGAGAGGAGAATCTTTGGCAATCCGATAAGTGTTTAGAAATTCATGCTCGGTCTCTCCCGGAAATCCAACCATGATGTCGGATCCAATTGCCGCGTCAGGAATTCTCTCTCTTATCAGACTGGTTATGTTCATAAACTTTTCAGGTCCATATCTTCTTCTCATTCTTTTAAGAACGTCCTGATCACCGCTTTGAAGAGCAATATGAAACTGAGGGCATATGGTTTCTGAGTCCGCAATAAAATCTATAAGATCTAGTTCCGTATCCGCGGGATCAAGCGAAGTAAGCCTTACCCTTTTTACTATTTTTTCTTTCTCTATCTCTCTAATCAGTTCAAAAAAACTGGACCCTATATCCCTACCGTAGCTCGCGATATGAACGCCTGTCAACACGATTTCCTTATAGCCGGATGCGCTCAGTTTTTCCATCCGATGAAGAATCTCCGGAATCTCCAGGCTTCGGGACCTTCCCCTGGCGCGGGGGATAATGCAAAAAGAGCATGCATAGTTGCAGCCGTCCTGTACTTTGAGAAACGCCCTTGTTCTGCCCGGGAATATTTCTATGTCGGGGGATTCAAAACCTTTTTTCTTTTCTTTGAAAATGTCAGATATAAAGACCTTGGGTTCTTTTTGTGTTTTCCCTTCTCGTATAATTTTTATAAGGGAGGAGAATTTATGAGAATTGCCGATAACATAGTCGACCCCTTTTACTTCTTTTAGTTCCTCCGGGGATACCTGAGCATAACAGCCCGTAACCACCACAACTCCATTGGGGTTAGCGCGTTTGGCCCGGTTAATATAGTTTCTTGCCTCAGCGTCCGCTTTATGTGTTACAGTGCAGGTATCGATTATGTATACGTCGGCCTTGTCAGAGAAAGGAACCTTCAGGTACTTGCTTTTTGGGAGCTGATTTAGGATTACCGCGGTGTCGTATTGATTTACCTTGCAGCCCAATGTGACTACTGAAATGCTTTTCATATTTATAGAACCCTGTTTATCCATCCCCCGCCAAGTACTCTCTCGTCCTTGTAGAATACGACTGCCTGTCCGGGGGTGATTGCGCGCTGGGGGTTTTTAAATTCAACTACAGCGTCCGTGTCGGATTTCATAGTTACTAACGCGTCATCCTCACGGTGTCTGTATCTAATTTTTGCTTTTACCTCTAGGGTCTTTTCGGTGCCATTATCATGGCTTCTGATGTCTGCTTTTATATCATCGACCCATGATATTTTTTCAGCCAGGAGTTTGTTTTTATATATCCTATCCTCATCCCCTACAACAACACGGTTCTCAGAAGGCTCTATGCCCACTACGTACATAGGCTTGCCCGCCGCTATCCCAAGCCCTCTTCTCTGTCCGATTGTAAAGGAGAAAATGCCCTTGTGTTTTCCCAGTACCTCTCCTTGCGTATCAACGATGTCCCCTTCGCTCTCTTTAAATGCCGACTGGCCGATTAAGTAATCTTTATAGTTTCCAGTGGGGACAAAGCAAACGCCGGTGCTGTCAGGTTTGTCTGCTGAATTTAAGCTCAGGTCTCTGGCTAAATCTCTCACATCATCTTTTTTTAATGAGCCCAGAGGGAACATCAGACGGCTTAACTCTTTTTGTTTTAAGGTATAGAGAAAATATGTCTGGTCTTTGTTTTCATCATCCGCTTTCTTTAAAGAATACGCCCCGTTTCCGTTTTCTATCTTCGCGTAGTGCCCAGTTGCCAAATAGTCGGCGCCCAGCTCTAGCGCGCGTTTTAAAAGAAGATCAAATTTTACAAACTGATTGCACAACACGCAGGGGATTGGGGTTTTCCCCGATTCATATTTCTCTATGTAGTCTTTAAAGACAAGCTCTTTAAATGAATCCATGAAATTGACTACGTAATGGGGTATCTCAAGCTCTTGACACACACGTCTCGCATCAATCACGTGGTCTAAAGAGCAGCATCCACCCTCAGCATCTCCATAATCCACAAGCTGCATGGTGATGCCTATAACCTCGTGGCCCTGTTTCTTAAGCAGTGCCGCTACTGTAGTGCTGTCAACGCCGCCGCTCATTGCAACGACTATTCTTTTCTTGTTCATAATTATCACAAAAGGTTACCCTAGGTGCATAATAGAGACAAATTCGGAGAATAAAAAGAGTGTCCTGTTAAGGTTGGTATAATAAAACGGTTTAGATGATGCCCTCTTCTACTCCAACAATCGAATAGTAGGAATCATCTCCTAGAGCAAGCTCTCTTGCCTCGACATACTCGCTTACACAAAGATACAACTCAGAGCTTACGATAACTCTCCAGATAGGAGATATCTCGCATATGCTTCTGGCGGTGTCCGTTATTGCTTTTATTCCTTGAGGAACTCCGCTGTCACCATAGACATTTAATGTTTTTGACCCAATTCCAATTTTACCGTTTATAGCAATTTTCCCTTCAAGTTTTCTTTCTCTAGTTATGGTAGCAAGGTGTTGAAGTACTTCAACTGCTGAACAAATAGCCCTTAGTTCCGGATTAGTCTGCTCTTCGGGCGCATTGAAAAACGCAACTATTTCATCTTTCATTAGAGCTTCGATAACGCCCCCGTAGTTTGATATGATAGAAGACGCGGCTTTTCTGTAGTCCGCTAGAAAGGAATTAAACTCAGTAGGATCCAGAGTTGAACTAAGATCCTGGAAGTCCGCAATTTTAGCTACAACAACTGTAACTCTCCTGTTCTTGGTCTCTTCTTCTTTCTCTTCAGTAGCTATAAGTGTAGGTTGAAAAATTGGTTCCTCAACTTCCACATTTTCTTTTCTTTTGAGCAGGTCGAGCATCTGATTAAAAGTTTCATACGCCCTTATCATTGTAACATCATCCCCTGCCTCGCTTGATTCAAGCTTTGTTGTCAAATCTCCTCTGGATGCTCTTTTCATGCCGGCAATAATTCTCTCAAGAGAGTCGGACTTTCCATTTGAGAGGAATGAAAGTATAAAGAGAACTACTATGGAAAAAACCAGCCCAATCAATCCGCTCCAGATTGCTGTGGATATCGTTAGGCCCTTAAAGTCAGTTTTAACCAGGCCGAGTAAGATTGTATTGTTCTCTGATGTGGTAATGGGGAACATTTCAATGTTGTCCCCTTCTTCGCTTCCCATGCTTTCTTGTAATATTCCTTCTGAGTCAAGGAGCTTTACATAGAGTACGTTTTGTCTTGAGTCTAAAATGTTTTTTGCCGTATCTTGAAAACTCACCTCAGAGGAGCTAAATAGTTGCGCCAGTTCCTGAGCTTTTTGATCGGATAAAGTTGAAGTGAAATAATAGGAGCTGAAAAGTGAAATCAGTATTGATGCGATGATAAATATTGTTACTAGGAAAATAGAAACACCTGAGCCCAGCTTACTCATGATTTGTTCCTAATCCCATTTGTATTGTACTCCAAGCTATTGTACTCCAATTTGGCAGTCAGTTTTTTGAAAACTAGAGTAGGCATAATCCAAATTCATACTTTTCATAATACTAATTAAATTTGCACTAGTAAAGAAATAATTTATGCAGGAGCTAAATTTGTAATCAAAAATACAAATCTTTCAAATACTGCACAAACAAAACCATAAACTTGCAAAATCTGCCGCAGTAATTACAGGTATGAACATCTGGGTTACTAATAAACGGTGTCCGTTATTAAAAGTTTAACTTGATAACGGTTGGATATTAATCTTGGTTCTATCTTTTGCAAATTTTTGAAATTCAACGGTGCCGTCGATAAGAGCGAATAATGTATGGTCCCTTCCCATGCCTACGTTATTACCAGGATGGAACTTGGTCCCGCGCTGTCTGGCAAGTATATTGCCGGCCCATACTACTTCGCCGCCGAATTTTTTTATGCCAAGTCTTTTACCAGCAGTGTTTCTACCGTTTCTAGTGCTTCCGCCGCCTTTTTTTGTAGACAATTGGGTTTATCTCCTAATTCAAGATGTCCGTTATTTCGACCGTCGTATAGCGCTGACGATGGCCGTTTTTATTACGGTAATCTTTTCTTCTTTTAAATTTAAAAACTATTATTTTCTTGCCTTTCTTCTCTGTAATGATTTTTGCTTTAACAACCGCATTTTCAACAACGGGGGCGCCTACCTGAACATCCCCTTTGTCGTTTGAAACCATTAATACTTCCTTAAATTCAATTGCGTCCCCAGGGTTGCCTTCCAATAGCTCGACATCCAATACATCCCCCGGGTTTACAGTGTACTGCTTCCCGCCTGTTTTAATAACTGCCTGCATTATAAAATTCCTCCGAATTGACTAAACCACTAACTAATTGAGTAAAGCACTAACATTATTCCCTTATTTATATAGTGTTGTCAAATATTTTCGTAATATTTTTGCTGAATTTCAATGAATTTTGAATTTCGGCATAGATTATACCTAAATTTCTGATAAATACACTATAAATATTGCTTTTTTATCCTAAGCTTAATTATATGAGAATTAGAGTTATCGGGGGATGTCTGATACCACTTTATCAGGAATTCAAGTTATACCCGTTCAAGTTATATCCTGGCTAACGGCAGGCATCTCTAAACCAGGTTTTTGGACTTAACTCTCAAGTACTAAATTAAATACTGATGAGTCGACGTTTACCTTATCCCGCAACTTTTCATGAACGGCAATATATATCCTGTCGCCATAGCGCGAAAGTCTGTTGAATAACCGGTTTATGTGCTGGCGCTGGGCTTCCTGGAAATGGTCAATATTAAGCGTAATTGAAGAGGGGGTATTTTCGAGTACTTTCTCCAGATGTGGCGCTACATGTTCAAAAAAATCCTTGTCCATGATTCCTTTTATGGATATAGATAGATTAGCCGCCGTGTTTTTCACTCTGCTTAAAGAAACTTCAAGTGATCCTTTGTCCATGTAGGGCTCAAATGATTTCTCAATAGATTCGGAATAAGATTCGGCAAGCACATTGTTCTCATCAAATTCCTTTATAAAATGACGGTCTACATAGTCCTTCATAGCAATACCCACTGTCCAGTCCTGAATTACAACAGGAATCTGGTTCGGATTTGTATATGGAACGGTTCTAAGAAAATGATAAATACGTCTTGGTCCGCCTTTTAAGATGCCGTGCTTCATAAACTTTCCAAATACACCGACTTGCTCTTTTAGAGTGTATGTGCTTTTAAAGATCGGATTTTTAAGATGGGTCGTTTTATTTTTTATTCTGTCCGCAATAGTTTTATCGTCTAACAGCCTGTAGTAAAGATCGCGGTAGCCTTCTACCATTTCTTCATATGACATACCTTTAGGGATGAGATTTGTGCCGAGCTTTGTATTATCCGTACAGCTGGCGTCTTTTATCAAACGCCCTTCCTTTTCCAGTCTTTCGTAGAGCGGTGTTTTGGGCACTGCGGTTAAGAGACCGACCATTGCGGTCTGGATGCCTGAGTTCTGAATGAACTGGTACTGGAGGTCAAAAGTCTTTATGGTGTCGTTATCAAAACCAATAATGAATCCCGCAAGCACCTCTATACCATAGGAGTAAACATGTTGTATTGATGAGAGAATGTCTGAGCGGGTGTTTTGAAATTTGAGAGTTTCTTTAAGGCTCTCTTCATCAGGAGATTCTATTCCAATAAATACCCAGCCGAAGTTCGCCTCGGTAAACAGTTGTAACAGCTCGTCGTCCTGCGCCAGGTTTAATGAAGCCTCCGTTCCGAAAAGAAACTCATAATTATGCTCTATTTGATAATCCCTTAGATAGGACATAAGTTTTTTGGCTTGCGGTTTATTCCCTATCAGATTGTCATCGACAAAAAATACATTTGTTACGTTTAACTTTCTTAGTTCGTCGAGTTCTCTTCCGACCTGCTCTAATGATTTTATTCTCGGCTTACGTCCAAACATAACAATAATGTCACAGAACTCGCACCTATACGGACAACCCCTTGAGAACTGTAGGCTTACTGCCTGATATTTATCGATGGTTAAAAGATCAAATCTCGGCGTTGGAGAGTCTTCAAGAGAAACCTCGCTAGTTTCCTTGTAAAGCGCTCTGTGTTTGCCGGCTTCAAAGTCACTGCAAAATTCCCTCCAAATATATTCCGCTTCTCCTGAGACTACTACGTCAGCCAGTGTTTCATAGTATTCCGGGCAAAGAGACGCGTAACTTCCTCCCGCTACAACAAAATGTCCTTGATTTTTATAGAAATTAAGTAGTTCGGTCTGGCGTTTATATTGAACCCCCATGCCGCAAATCCCTATTATGTCCGCCTCTGGTTTTAGAGGGATTGTTTCTATGTT
>JAJCZT010000133.1 GCA_029262255.1 Deltaproteobacteria bacterium | reverse complement strand
GCATAGTAGCTAACCCGTGTGTTTGACACAAAAGTTGGAGTTATTATTTGAATCCGTTAAGGCGTATACTTCTTACAAACTAAAATTCCATAGTCTCCCCGTCTTGGGGAACAAGGAGCCTTCCGTTTGAGATATTTGAATTCTTTGCCAGCGCCTTAAGTTGTGAGCGTGACACTATGCAATGGTCTAGCGCCTCTAGGTGAGTGGCTACTATGGTGGCATTAGGGTTCTCCAGGCAAACAGAGATTGTCTGCTCTCCGTCCATTATAATAGGACCGCTTCCAAGAAACTGCGCTCCGCCGGAATGGGTGATAATAACATCGGGTTCAATATCCTTTAAAATTTGCTTTACCTCGTCAGTGAGAATTGTATCGCCCGCCCAGTATAGCGTCGGCTCGTCGGGGGCTTCGAATACAAAGCCCGACACATTCCCCATCTTCTGTGCCCATACGCCGCTTCCGTGCCGCCCCGGTGTGCGCTTGATTGTTACCCCTCCCCACTTGGTGGAATCAATTACCGCTTCTGCGCCGCTTAAACCGGATTGCCTCAGATATCGGTCATCGATTGGCTGACATAAAATAGGTGTATCCTTCGGAAGCAGGTCCGCCGCTGCCTGGTCAAAGTGATCGGGATGCAGGTGAGAAACAATCACGGCGTCAATGCCGTTTACAACTTCTTCCGGACTGCAGGGGAGATCTACCGTAGGATTAAGCGATGCGCCCGCAAACGATTCAATCGTGTGCTTGGATGAGAGAAACGGGTCTAAAAGAAACTCCATGTCGCCGTAACTCAACCTCATGGTAGAATTCCTGATTAATCTAAGATTCATGGTATGTGTAAACTAAATGTAATTAAGACTCCGCCGATATCTATATTTACAATCAGATATATTGTGAAGTATACCTAAAACTCTAAATAAAAGCTTTTGTTTTCCCACATATTCCTAATCTGCTAATCCGCAACGATCAGGGTATGAGTTCTCCCAGCTCTCCCTATACCAAAAACTCTGTTCTCTCCAATTCCAAATTGCTATGCCTGCGTTCATCAATTCTGATATAATGTTTCTATAATGAAATACGAGCTGGATATGGAACGCGCGCATGGATAAGGTGCAGATAATTATTCAGGTAGTGGGCGGAATAGGTCTTTTTCTTCTAGGCATGATTGTCATGACTGACGGGCTCCGCGCGCTGGCTGGTAATGCCATACGCTCAGTATTAATGCGTTTTACAAAGAGCCCGGTTACAGGCGCTCTCACGGGAGCCGCGAGCACCGCCGTTTTGCAGTCCTCAAGCCTCACCACCGTTGCAGCCGTTGGTTTTGTAGGGGCTGAGCTGATAACTTTCCCCGACGCTCTGGGAATAATCTTCGGTGCGAATATAGGCACAACGTTTAAGGGCTGGATAATCGTCATGCTGGGTTTTAAGTTAAGCCTCAGCAGCGTGTTCCTGCCCCTTGTTTTCTTGGGAGCGGTGCTCCGTCTTTTTACCAAAGGGCGTCTCTCTATCCTAGGCTACACGATTGCCGGATTCGGCCTTATCTTTGTGGGCATTGCTTTTATGCAGCAATCAATGCTTGAGATGCACGACTTTATTTCATTCGAGAACCTGCCCGCTGATACTCTCTCCGGCAGACTGCTTCTCGTTTTAATCGGAGTTGCCTTCACGGCTATTACGCAGTCCTCAAGCGCCGGGGTGGTGGCTGCTTTAACAGCTTTATTTGCCGGTCTAATTAATTTCAACCAGGCCGCCGCTCTAGTGATCGGAATGGATATAGGTACTACTACGACGGCCGTTCTTGCAACTATCGGCGGCTCCGTCGGTGCAAAGAGAACCGGATTCTCTCACGTGATATATAATTTGTTAACGGGGATGGGCGCGCTTTTTTTAATAACCCCGTATACCCGAGTTTGGGAATATCTGGCACCCGGCGAGCTTATCAACAACGCTGAGATTGCGCTTGTAGGATTCCACACGTTTTTCAATACTTTAGGCGTGATAATAATACTCCCTTTTACAAATCACTTCGCCCGTTTTATGCAAAGACTCGTTCCCGACAAACCATCTCCTTACATAGAGAACCTGGACTATGCCCTGTTTGAAGACGCCGATCTGGCGCTGAACGTGGTACAGTCGGCTATCAAGAACGAATCCCTCGCTCTTTTCGGACACGTAAACGCTATACTCGGCAATGGCTGGACAGGCAAAAAGGTCGATTTAAATGAGCTTCAATCCGCATTAAACGATACGCACTCGTTTGTAGACCATATAAATATTAAGGCTGAAGAGGGTGCTAAGTGGGAGAGGCTTGTAAATATCAATCATACGCTCGATCACTTACAACGCCTCCACGAGAGGTGTGAGGAAGATGAGGACCGCGCCGTGACCGCAAGGTATACGACGGAGCTGGCAGGGGAATGCCGCTTGCTTACTACCGCCATAAAAGAAATAATTGTGGACATTGAAAATAATAACTGGTCCCACGCTCATGAAATAGCCGACAGTGCAGGCTCGGCGATACACAAGAAAGTAAAACCATTTCGTGCGGACGTGATGTCAAGGGTGGCGAGCGGAGAGCTTGACGTCGGCCGGGGCACGAGCAACCTTGAGGCTATACGCTGGCTGAGGCGCGTAAGCCGCCACGTAACCAGAATCACCCAGCACACCCAAGCCTCACTCCTTGCGGCCGGGGAATAATTGTCAACAATTAAATAACTTGGTTATATTCTATCAATATCATATTGGAGGGAAATCATGAAGAAAATATTATTTAGCTTAGCATTGCTCTTAGCTGTCTCAGTATTTGGATACGCTGATCAGACAACGGGGCCAAACTATCTGTTCGTTATAAACTTTGACAACGGCACATATGCAGGCGGGAAGCTGACCTTAAACGGCAACGGGCAGAGTAATGTGATCTATTTCTCGGATAAGCCGCAAGTCGAGTCAGGACACATGGGCATTAAAAAGTTTGTAACCATCTGGGGAGAAGGGGAGCAGAATTTCAATTCTATCCCTCCAAACTGCACGCTGTCGATAATTAAAGATGAAGTGGAAAACAATAGTGTCTTTATACTTTCAAACCCTGAAGTTAACGGCACGGCAATAACATTTGATGCTGAGCTGGTACAGGGCAAGTCAACTGCCAAGTTCGAAGCGGGCGGCTTGTTCTTAGATACAAAACTTGGAACGACAAGTAACAATTAGCTCTATTTCCTGGCCCTTGTGACTATCGTGGTGGGTGAGAATTTATTTAGCAGAGTTTCCTCATCCGACCACCAGTCTTCGTATAAATCAATAATTGAGAACCCCGCTTTGGTCTGGCCGCCAATGAGTGTTTCGAGATTATGCCCGAACACAAGCGGTACTCCGTTGTCTATCATTTTTTGTCTTTTCTTTTGAGTTATAGAGGTGAAGTCCGAGTAGGGGAGTTTGTGTTTTACCGTTAGATTTCCCGACTGCTGCGCCTCGGCGTGATCGAAGAGAAAAAATGACGGGTTGATTACTCCAGAGAATAATTCACCCCCGGGCCTGAGCACACGGTAGAACTCTTTCCAGACTTTTATTATATCGCGTACGAATATATCTGAGACCGCGTTTATTATAAGATCGCAGCTCTCATCTTCAAACATAGATAAATCTGACATGTCTCCCTTTATTGTCTGAAGTTTGAGTTTGTCCCGGTTCGCTACAAAAAGGTCTTTGTTTAACTGCTCCTGAGAGATGTCGTAGCTTATAACGTTAGCCCCGGCTGCTGCCAGGATTGGCGCCTGCTGTCCGCCACCTGAGCCGACGCAGAGCACGTCCTTACCCTTTATGTTTTCAATCCAGGAAGATGGCACAAATTTATTGGGCGTGAGCTTAAGCTCTATTTCTCCATTTCGAGCTTTCTCTATAACTTCGCTTTCCACGGGCGTGCACCACTGACTCTCCTCAATGGACTCCTCGTCCCATGCCATAGCGGTGTGTTCTGATAAATCGAATTTCTTCATAGTTATCCTCGGAACACTATTATACAGAATATAAGAGGATAGTGGTTTTATGATTAGACTAAGAAAGATTTCTCGTGGAGCTTGCCCTGAACTTGTTTCAGGGGTTGAAATTACGGGGAATGATGTGAACTTCACTTGTTTTGTATAATTATCCATAGGTGATACATTCCAATTACTAACCAATATGGAGGGTTTACAAGATGCATAAGTACAGATTATTACTGGCGGTATTAATCATTCCTTTATTCTTCACTTTGTATTCCTGCTCAAATGACTCAAAGGGCAATGACATTCAAAAGAGAGTAATTGCCTCAACCGATATTGCCGCGGGGCTCATAAACGGTGCCCGCGGTGGAGCTGCGGATACGGACGACTCGTATGCGGTAGAGCTGATAAGCTCATATGTGGATACCATAATGCTGGGTGCGGTAGTAGTCAGGGGAAACGATTCACAGCCTCCCGAAGTCTTTGCTGCTAACCAGACTTTTATCGAGACTCCGGGTGTTTGGAACGGCCCTATATTCGCAGGCGGCATAATACCTCTTGCTGTGCCGGAAGATGTGATATGGACAGGCGGAGTAGACGGAGATGAATCTTTACCTGAATTATGCATAAATGATGGAGTTATAGAGATTGCCGCATTGTTAGCGGAGAGTGAAGAGAAGATTACTATAATGGCGATCGGCCCTCTTACAGATATTGCTTGCCTGGTACTGAATTTCCCTGAAGTTCTGGACAAGATAGAGGAGCTTGTATTCCTCGGCGGACGCGCTCCGGATCAGGTGCTAAAATATCCATTCTCAGATGTAATCTTTACTGACTTTAACATCGCGCAGGACTTGCGTGCCACACAGGTAGTTTTGGAGCAGTCAAGCATCCCGTTTACCTTTATAAATTTTTCAGTCTCATCCAGTACACTTTATGCAGGGGACCAGATTTCCTCCCTTCAAAATCCCGGATGCAGCCAGAGGGCTCAACTTCTTTCCAGAGCATCAGAGCAGAGGATTGCAGAGCTGACGGAATTACTGGGAATGAATATTATGGATACTTTTGATATAAACGCCGCATACTACGTTGCGAAACCAGAGATGTTTATTTGTGAAGAGGCGGGGTTTGAATTTGTAGAATGCGCTATAGGAACTCCGGGTGTCTATAATGGGGCAGATAACCCCTGCGCAGGACATGGCCCTGATCAACCGTCTGATCTTAATAACGAAAGCGAGCAGCTTTGGGTTGACCCGATATACATTGGTGAGAGCAGGACTGTTAACTCCTGTATCTCATATGTTAACCAAGAGGAATTAGAGAGGTTTGAGACGGGAACAATTGAAATCTTCTGTGACGGCGAAGTCTGGACTGAGCTTCCTGAGTAAAGTTTATAGAAGATATGCATTAAGCAGAATAGGCATTAAACTCCCGGGTGGTAAATATTCTGAAAATAAACCTAAAATTAACCTTGACACTGCACCAGAATAATATATATTGATTTTGATAACGATTTTCATTTACTACACGTCCGGGAATTGTTTATTGTTAAGAATTACTCGTGATATGAAGCTTTTCCGGGCTTAATAACAGCTCCACAAATGCGAATTGAGAGAGGTAATCAGAGCGAAATGACCATACGCGACTTAAATCACAACTCGGAAGCAGTTTTTATAGGCACAAGGGACTACAAGCATGTCTGTCTTCAGAAACTCCGCTCGATGGGACTCCAGAAGGGATCGAAGATCAGGATAAAGAGTATTCAGGGCAGAAATATTATTCTCCACGTAATGGAGTTGGGTGTGGAGCTGGTTATCGATAAGGACCTTGCGGGTGAGATGGAGGTCTGTTAACTCTGATTACTGTAGGGCTTGCGGGTAACCCCAATGTAGGCAAAACCACAATACTAAACAGGATCGCCGGCAAGAACCTCAAAGTGGGTAACTGGGCCGGGGTCACCGTAGAAAAATCCGAAGTATACTTCACCTATAAAAATCACGAATTCCATATTGTCGATCTACCGGGCATATACGATCTCAAAGCGGGTACGGACGCCGAGAAGGCGGCGGTAAGTTTCCTCAAGGGCGATGAGCTGGACATAATCGTCAATGTTGTAGACCTTTCCAATTTAAAGAGAAACATTCTACTTACGCTCGAGCTTTTAGATATCGGCAAGCCGGTTGTCCTAGCGCTCAACATGGCCGATGAGGCAGAGCGTAGCGGCATAGAAGTGGATTTGCCCGGGATCGAGAACCTGCTCGGCGCGCGGGCATGCTTTACCGTTGGAAAGACGGGCGAAGGCATCGATACTCTGCTGAATTATATGCTCGAGTCCCAACAGGGAGGGGTTAGCTCCGGGGAGACGGATCAGGCTTCTGCAGACAAAGATGCGCTTAGGTTGCCGAGCGGTGAATCCGACGAGACTGAGGAAGAAAGATGGAGGCTCGCCGACAGGGTCGTAAAAGAGGTGACCAGCTTTGAAAGCAGAAAGAAGAGCAGGGTGACGGACAGGCTCGATAAAATACTACTCCATCCCTATCTCGGCATAGTTCTTTATATGCTGGCCTTCTATCTGATGTTCAAAATATCGTTTGATTTCTCGGCTCCGTACATGGACTGGATAGACGGCTTCATGAATAACTTCCTGTCCGCGGGTTTCTCGGATCTGGGCGCGAAAATCGGCCTTCCTGCTCTGATGATTAAATTCGTGAACGAGGCAATTATAGGCGGGGTAGGGTTCGTGCTCACCTTTGTGCCGCTTATCGCCATACTCTATTTCTTCATAACGTTTTTTGAGATGACGGGCTACCTGCCAAGAATCGTGTTCCTTATGGACAGGTTCATGCACCGTATCGGCCTTCACGGGAATATGATGACGCCGCTTCTTCTGGCTTTCGGGTGCAACGTGCCCGCGATTATGGCCACGAAGAACCTGGAGAGCAGAACTGATAAGATACTCGTCACGATGATGATCCCTTTTATGAGCTGTCCGGCGAGGCTGGTCGTTTTCGCCTTTTTCTCTTTCATATTCTTCGAGCACCCCGCCGTTGTTATTTTCTCGCTTTATATTGTGGGAGTGGTGGTCGCGCTCCTTACGGCGCTCGTGCTCAGGCGCTCGTACCTCAAGGGGGGAAATGCGAGCTTCATCCTGGAGATGCCCCCGTATCGGCTCCCCTCATTCCGCATTGTATCGTCTATCGTCTGGGCGCATGTGAAGGGGTTTCTTTACAGGGCGGGCACGGTGATATTCATAGTCTCGATAATCGTGTGGGGACTCCTCAACCTGCCGCCCGGTATCAAAGGCCCTGACGAGAGCATCGCCGCCTCCATAGGGAAAGCCGTAACCCCGGTATTTAAACCCATCGGGCTTGAAGACTGGAGGGCCACGACCTCGCTTATACCGGCCTTCATGGCAAGAGAAGTTGTGCTGAGCTCTATGGCGGTGATATACAAGACTTCCAAAACACAAGACGCAACCCAAGGGAAGAGTCTGCCGGAGCTTTTGAGGGAGCAGGGAAAGGGGCTTCTAGAGAGTGTGAAGGAATCTTTTCTCTCCGTAGCCACTTTTGGGATATCCACACTCGAAGTGGATACTACGGATGATTCGGATTCTCTGAGACAGTCCATAAGGAAGGCGTTCACACCTGCCTCGGCATATTCGTTCATGATACTACTTCTGCTTTATAATTCCTGCGTAGCCACGGTTACCGTTATGATCCGCGAGATAGGCCGCAAATATGCGCTCACCTTTCTCGCCGGGAGCTTCGCCGTAGCGTGGGTGCTGGCGTTTATTATCTACCATCTATCCAAAGTGGTGTGAATGAGCGTAGGCGTGAGTGTATGTCCGCAGTTTTTATTTACAGATTGACCCTCCCTCTATTATAAGGTTATATAAATTGTTCTTATGAGACCTACCTGGGCAGAGATAAACTTAGACGCGGTAAAACATAATTTTATGCTTACAAAAGAGCTTGTAGGCGAGCGTGTATCTGTGCTCTCCGTAGTAAAGGCAGACGCGTACGGTCACGGAGCGGTTGAGGTAAGTAAAGTGCTCGTAGAGTCGGGCACCGACATGCTGGGCGTGGCTACTGTTGAAGAGGCAATGGAGCTAAGGGATTACGGTATTGAGGTCCCGATACTTCTTCTCGGAGGAATAAGGCCCGCTGAAGCCGAGGTTGTAATTGAGAACGACTTGATCCCCTGTCTGTTTTCTATAGAAGTAGCCAAGGCGCTTAACAAAGCATCCGAGAAGACCGGCCAGCATGCTAAATATCATCTTAAAATTGATACGGGGATGACAAGGCTAGGGGTAAGAGCGGAGGAGTTGTCTTCATTCCTAAACGAGCTTGCAGGTTTTGACAATATAGATATGAAAGGGGCTATGACGCACCTTCCTTCCATTCATACAGAGCATGGGGACGATTCACTAAACCAGATTGATAGATTCCATAATTTAGTAGGAACTATAAGAGAAGCAGGGCTGGATCCCCGCTATCTTCATTCCTCAAAAAGCGCTTCCATTCAAAACTGTCCACCCTCACATATGAATCTGGTGCGCCCGGGGATAATGCTCTATGGCTCCGGGAATTACAGTGGGCTTGACTTGCTGCCTGTGATGAAGCTCAAATCAGAGATTATACAAATAAGGAAAGTGCCCGAGGGAACCCGGATTAGCTACGGCGGCACTTTTATTACCAAGCGTCCCTCAACAATAGCGACTCTTCCTATAGGATACGCCGACGGCTATATGAGGAGCCTTTCCAACAAAGCCTTTGTCTCGGTAAACGGACATAAGGTGCCGGTCGTCGGAACAGTGTGTATGGACCTGATAATGATTGATGTTACCGATGTTCCAAATGTCGCGGTAGGGGGGCAAGTAGTGCTCTTTGGTGATGATCTCGTATCTGTAGACGATGTAGCCTCTGTTGCCGGGACAATCTCTTATGAATTACTCTCAAATATCGGAAAACGCGTTCCCCGGATGTATGTCTAGACTTTTCATACAACTCTCCATTAAGAACATCATAAAAATAAGCTAGTAAAATACATTAAGGAATTAAGGCAGTACAGTATTCTGAGGCCAAAATAATCGGGATAATTCCTTGATTTTTTTTTAGTATTCCTCTAGTATTATTTAATAAAGGACCTGAAGGTCTTTTTGTGATCACAAATTTGCAATTGGAGGAAATCAATGAGGATGCAAAATAAGGAAACATTTTATTCTTTAATATTAATATTGTTAGCAACCGTAGCTTTTTCCAGCCTTTATGTAACTTCGGCTGCTGCACAGCCATGTGCACTTCAAAAACTTTATGGGATTTCACGTATAGATATCAACACTAATAAGGATGCTGATACCAATGTGCTTTATTCAATTGACCATAGAACGGGTGCAGTAACCTTAATTGGCCTAACGGGCTACAAATGGATAAGCAGTCTTGATTTTAACTATGTAACTGGCCAGCTATTCGCCGTGGGAGGCCCCACAGAGGGTATGTGTTGTTCACCAGGTGTAACCGTGCTCCTCCTGATAGACCCATGCACTGGAGCGGCAACCGAGATCGGGTCTCTTGGGCTTAGTTTGCCGGGCAATTCCAACACAGTACCCGACATTTCATTCCGCGATAGCGATCAGGCCTTGTTTGCGTATTCTAGACAAGAAGCGGATCTAAAGACTATTAATACTTCAACAGGACTTGCAACTCTTGTAGGGCCGAGTGGTCTTGGCAAGCCAAGAGGAAATGGAATTGCATTTTCTCCTAATGATACTCTCTTTCATGCCGGAGGATTAGGTGAGGCTGTAAGCACGCTTAATCCCAATACAGGAGCCGCAACGTTTGTGGCTGATTTAAATTTTGATGATATACCGGTTGGTCCCAAGGACCCCCGCATTAATGCTATGGACTTTTTCCCAGGCACAGAAAGGCTGTATGTGTCAATTCATACAGGTAGTGATAACGGTGGTCCGACTTATCTAGGTAGATTAAACACGACTACTGGGGTGGTTACCAATATCGGTGAGACAGTTCCGATTTTGGATTCACTTGCTTTTACTGGAAGTCCTATTACGGAAGTCCCAACCCTTTCAGAATGGGGACTTATAGCTATGGCGGGTATTTTAGGGATAATAGGATTTATGGTTATGAGAAGAAGGAAAGTAACCGCTTAAGGTCTGAAAACACTAAAATATAAATACAAAATGGGGAGCTTCGGCTCCCTTTTTTGGCGGTTAGCACCCGCCGGCATACGAGTTCTCTTTATCTCTACTTCCAACTTTAAACTCCAATCCTGATACAGTCCTCTGAGCTAATTAGAAATTGAAAAATGGACACACGCGTCCCTCAGGGCACTACCAGTATTCCACCTTAACTCAGGCTTGATAAAAGTGTGCGGTACATCTTCTTCTCTAAAATTAAAATTTTTCATAGATATTACAGTTATTTAAGTTAAATTTAAGGGCATGAAGTCGCCGAAATTGCCCTTGTCTGCTCCATTCTTCTTATTATTGTTCATAATTTTCCCCTTCTTTAGCGCCTCGGGAACAGAAACAATTAATCTCGGTCCACTTTTCTTTATGGAAAAAGATGAGGAAACCGGGGAGAAAAAGATAGACGCCCTGGGTCCTTTTATCTCTTATAAAAAAAAAGCGCATGAGACCGGGTACGGGTTGCGGCCGATATTCTATAACTATAAAAACTCAGAGAAAGATAGAACCTCATTTGATTTTCTATATCCTCTATCAACTTACCGCACATTTGAAGGAGACACCAAGTTTCAGGCTTTGATGTACATATTTTATTATAAAACGGATCTTAGGGAGAGCGGATTCAGAGAGCGTGAGTATACGCTGTTTCCTTTTGTTTTTGCCAGACATGCAGAGGATCCTGAAAGAAGTTTTTTCGCTGTATTTCCTGTTTACGGAAACATGAAACATAAATACGGAAAGGAGAATATAAAGTTCTTTTTATTTCCGTTGTTTCTCCAAACAGAAAATTACGGTGTTACTAATACAAATTTGCTATGGCCGTTTATAGGTTATTACTCAGGCAACGGTGTTACAGGGGGAAGGCTTTGGCCAATTTACGGACAAAAAACAGCCGGTGACGCACTTAATGACAGATTTGCCCTATGGCCTTTATATATGGAAAGAGATAAAGATTTTTACGGCGAAAGAATAAGATCGCTCGCAATACTTCCTTTTTATTATGGATTTGATATGCCGGGCAGAAAGCAAAGGACTTACGGTTGGCCTTTCTTTACATATATCGAAAATACCAATAAGAATTTTAGAAGATGGGATATGCCCTGGCCGATCATTTCTTTCTCTAGAGGGGATGTAACGACCAATAGAGTCTTCCCTCTTTTTTCCATAAAGAGAGAGCAGGACTATGAAGCGGGGTTCGCTCTCTGGCCACTTTACAGATGGAGCACGCTTACGCTTGAGGATTACGTAAGGACCAGAAAGACATTCGCGTTCTTCCTATATAAAGACGTAAAGGATGTACCAAGAGTAGAAGGCGGGAGAGAAAGCAGGGCTATAAACCTCTGGCCTCTATTTACCTACAGGAGAACCCCTGAGGGTAAAGCCTATTTTAATTTCATATCTCCGCTTGAAACTTTCCTCCAGGACAATCATCCGAGGGAGAGGAACTGGGTGCCGCTCTGGACTATCTTCAGATGGGACAAGGATGAGCAAGGCAATCATGTGTCCTCTTTTCTCTGGAATACGTTTAGGACCGAGAGTACTAAAAAGGGTGTAAAGGTAGAGCTAAGACCTATTATTCCGGTGCTGTCATATGAGAATACTGACAAACGTGACAAGTTTCATATTCTGGGTGGATTGTTCGGTTACAGTAAAGATAAAGAAAATAACAAAAAAACACTAAAATTTCTTTTTATACCTGTTAATATTTCTTGATGGGTCAAATCTTGATATTCAAAGAGGAGTCTAATCCTTGAGAAGTGTGATGGTTTTTTTCAAAATTACGGGCGGATTACTAGGCCTGCTCATGGAGACGCTCTATTGGTGTAAAGCATCTTTTAAAAATAGTGAGAAAGTATTTGCACAGCTCTATATAATTGGAAACCAGACCCTTCCCGTAGGTGCTCTGATCGCACTTTTCTCAGGCGGCGTTCTTGCGCTTCAGGCGGGTCCCACCCTGGCGCAGTTTGGACTTGAGGAAAATGTAGGCGGTCTTGTAGGGCTCTCTCTCGTAAAAGAGATCGGACCCATTATGGCCTCTATTCTGATTGCCGGAAGAGTCGGGTCCGCTATGGCCGCGGAGCTTGCGTCAATGAGTGTGTATGAGGAGATAGACGCCCTTAAGACTATGGATATAAACCCTGTGCGCTACCTTGTAATGCCGAGGTTTATAGCCACGGTTATAGCGCTGCCGGTCCTGGTTATATACATGGACGTAATAGGCTGGTTCGGAGGAGCAATTGTGTCTGCGGTGAACCCTGAAGTTCATCTCTCTTTAGATGTTTATTATAGAAATCTGTCCGAGCTTGTAGATTTCACAGCGGTGATGAACGGGCTAATTAAAGCAATGTTTTTCGGTGTTATAATTTCGATTGTATGCTGCTATGTGGGGCTTAAAACAAAGGGCGGGCCAAGGGAGATCGGAAGCTCGGTTACCAAAGCGGTTGTGATGTCTTTTGTGCTGGTTTTGATATCAGATTATTTTATAACGAGGATTTTGTTATTCTTCAATTTAGATTAAAATTAAGGTCAAATGGAAAGAAAAATTCAAGAACAACATACTAACAGCGATTTGCCCGGCGTCACTGCTTCCATTGAAAACAACGGTTCAGGGCGCGTGCTGCTCGATTATTTAAAGTGCGAGGCAGTGGGTGTAAAGATCGAGAATCTTAAGCGTTCATTTGGTGATAATCATGTCTTAAGGGGAGTCACGCTTGATATAAAACCCAGGGAGACGGTTGTTATACTAGGGAAAAGCGGCTCGGGTAAAAGCGTTCTTTTGCGCCATATTATAGGACTTGAACGCCCGGACTCAGGCCAGATATTTGTAGCCGGTGAGGATATTAACGATCCTGATTTCAAGAAGAACCATGTGCTTGCGATGGTGTTCCAATCCTCTGCTCTGTTTAATTCCCTCACGGTTTCAGAGAACGTAGCCCTTTATCTGAGGGAGCATAAAATATTCACCGATGAATCCAGGATAGGTGAGATTGTCTCAGGCGCTTTGGAAATTGTAGGGCTTGAGAGTAAGGAAGATATTATGCCGTCGATGATCTCAGGGGGTATGAAAAGAAGGGTCGCCGCGGCAAGAGCGCTCGTTATGAACCCGGACTTAGTGCTGTTTGATGAACCTACCGCCGGGCTTGACCCCATGATGACCAGAACAATGGGGGATCTTATTTGCGATCTGAAGCGCAAAGTGGAAATAACGCAGATAGTTGTGACGCACGATATTGACCTTGCGTTCTACGTTGCGGATAGAATCGCGATATTGAGTGAAGGGCGTATTTTAGAAGTAGGCACACCACAGGAGATCCGCAGCTCTACCAATTCGGCGGTAATTGACTTTATTAAACCTCAGTTCGAATAATAAAGGAGAGGAATAAATATGGATACCCAGGTTAAAGTCGGAATATTTTTTGTAGTCGGTTTATTAATCTTACTCGCCGTATTTGATTTCGTGGGAGATATCCCTTTTTTCAGAAATGACTACAAGCTAACGGCGTATTTTAATTCCATTGGGGAGCTAAGAGAGGGTAATCCTGTA
>JAJCZT010000132.1 GCA_029262255.1 Deltaproteobacteria bacterium | reverse complement strand
GAGCTTCCGAGAAGTGATGCTTTAATATGTGCCGGCATATCATCAGAACCCTCAATTGTATGAATATAATAAGGCGCATTTTCAGGGACGTATTTATTGAAATGGCTCTCGAAATCCGCCCGAACATCGGGGTCGGCATTTTCATTAAGTGTTAAAGAGGCGGAGGTATGGCATATAAAAATATGGGCTATTCCGATCGAGTATTCTCTTAGTTCAGGGCATTGTTCAAGAATTTCACGTGTAACCAGGTGAAATCCTCTAGGTTTTGGTGATAGGTAAATTTCTTTTTGTATCCAGCTCATATCATGTAAATGGGATTATCATATTTATTACGTTCTTCAGCCACTTTAGCGTCCGGAGCTTCATCCCCAATTGTAACGAAATCATAAGATGCAATAGCAACTACCTAATCCATCATTCTTTCCACAACGTCTGCCATTGCCTCTATAAATTTAGGGTCGTCATTTACAGTTTTAGCGCGGAGTAAATTTATTCCAACCTCTTGTGAAGTTTTCTTAGCCTCAACACCGATATCGAACAGCACCTCAATATGATCGCAAATAAATCCTATAGGCTGCACTATAACGTTTTTTACTCCTTCTTTGGCAATTTCTTCTATAACATCGCATACGTCCGGTTCAAGCCAGGGGTCGGTAGGCCGTCCGCTCCGGCTCTGATAAACCAATCTCCAGTTGTCATAGTCTAATCTTTCCGCTATTAATCTTGCAGTTGTGGTTAATTGTTCTACATAGGGCGAGGCCTCTGCCATAGGCGTGGGGATGCTATGAGCTGTAAATAGAATCATTGTGCTCTCGTATTCTTCAGCTGGAATTTCATTCAAGCAGTCAAGAACGCGGTCCGCTGAGTCCTCTATAAAAAGGGGATGATCGAAAAGGGGGGCACTATACTGAAATTCCATTTGAACTCCAAGCTCAGTAAGTGCCTGTTGAACATCTCTTTGGTATTTTTCCCAGCTTGCGTCGGATTGATGAGCTGCCATAATCATGCCTATTGCTCTTTTAACCCCACTCTCTGACATTTGTTTTATAGTATCGGGTGTAAGCGGGTGCCAATTTCTCATGCCCACATATACGGGGATCTCGTGTCCATTCTCCGCCAATTTATTTTGCAATCCGTTAGCCTGCTTATAAGTATATTCATTAAGCGGGGATTTCCCCCCAAATAACTCATAATGGTGGGCAACTTCATCTAATCTATCAGGAGGAATAGGGCGTCCCTTGGCTACATTTTGTAAGAAAGGGCGGATATCCTCAATTTTCTCAGGGGCTCCGTATCCAATCATGAGTATAGCGTCAAATTTCTGGGACATTTAATTCTCCTAATGTGTTATTTCGTATCCGAGGTTATTTCTTAGTCGAGTATTCATGAACAAAGTCGATGAGCGCTAGTACATTATCCACCGGTGTCTTGGGCAAGATTCCGTGACCCAGGTTGAATATGAAACCCGGTCTCCCTTTGGCTTTATCTAATATCTTTTTAGTGCGCCTGCGGATTTCTGAGGGGGTTGAAAAAAGTAACACTGGATCCAGATTTCCCTGAACAGCTTTGTCGTAACCTATTTGTCGCCAGGCTTTGGCTAAATCGACCCTCCAGTCAAGCCCGATCACCTGGCTTCCGGATTCTTTAATCAGGTCTAATAATGCTCCGGTTCCGGTGCCGAAATGAATTACAGGGGCGTCTTTGTCAATTTGAGATATCAGTTTTTTCATATGGGGCAGCACAAATTCTTTGTAGTCATCTCTAGAGAGGCAGCCCACCCAGCTATCAAATAATTGCACAACATCCGCACCTGCTTTAATTTGATTATTTAAATATGCGGCTGTGGCAATAGATAGCTTCTCCATTATCGTATGCCAGGCCCCGGGGTCTCTATACATTAACCCCTTGGTGTTCTCGTAGTTTCTTGATCCGCCGCCTTCGATCATGTAAGAAGCTACGGTGAAAGGGGCACCTGCAAATCCGATAAGGGCTTTTTCAGGATCAAGCGCTCTTCTGGTTATTCTTAATGCATCGTAAACATAATTTAAAGATTCCGGATCAAAATCATTTATGCGGTCTACCGCTTTACCGGAACGCACCGGTCTTTTTATTCTGGGTCCTTCTCCTTTGGAGAACTCCAGTCCTACTCCTAGCGGTTCAACTATAAGCAGTATGTCGGCAAAAATAATTGCAGCATCCACCGCTAAGCGGTCTACCGCGCTCAGGGTTACTTCGGCTGCAAGCTCGGGGGTTTTACACAGCTGCAAGAAAGATACTTTTGATCTTAGCTCTCGATATTCCCTCATGTATCTTCCCGCCTGACGCATAAGCCATACGGGCGTGTAATCAGTTTCCTCAAGCCTGCAGGCTTTCATAAATACCGAGTTCTTAGTGATCTCTTTTCTCTTTTTCTTGCTGCCTTTGCTCCAGATCATGTCCACCTGGCGCCAGCTATTGGTATCAACACCGTTCTTATGAGCGGTGCGCTTTTTACGAACCAGCTCTTTTCCAAGTCTCGCCATCTCCCGTATCAGGTTGCCCATCTTGGGGCTGTCAGGCTCATAGTCAGGGGATATGCCGAACCTATTTAATGTTTCTGATGTAGTGGGTCCAATTGATGCTATCACTATTTTTTTTAATCCTTCTTTTAATTCATCCTGTGATCCATCTTGAGAAGCTACTTCAAATAAATGATATATCTGCTGAGAGCTTGTAAAAATTGATATGTCTTCTTTGGAATTTTTTATTGATTTTATTGCATCTCGAAGTGGTTCCAAGTTTTCAGGAAGAGCCCATTTATAAATTGATACAGGCGTGACTTTTGCTCCTTTTTTCCTAAGAGCGCTTATAAACTCCTTATTAGAAATGCCGTACTCCTGAACTGTAACCCTTTTGCCTTTTAGATCTGTCTCGTTTTCAAGTGTAGTAAGTACGTCCCGCCAGGTATTTGGCTCAGGAACTGTTATGTTGGCTTTTAGACCCATCTCGCGAAGCGCTGCTACGGGCTTTGGACCACGCGCGACAATAGTCGTTTTCTTAAGCGCTTTTATAAACTCTTTTTCCGGATATTTAGTAATTACAGCTTTTACAAGAGCACGGGTACCCACGCCGGTCATGAGAATTACTATATCAAAATTCCCTGCCAACAGGTTTTTAGCGAATTTGTGAGCATCGGTTGATTGAGAGAGCGGAATTTCCCGCATAGAAGGGGCTACGCGTGGGACTCCGCCGTGATAGCGTATCAGTTTTTCAATCTCTTCTGCTCTACGGCTTTCAAAAGCCGTTACCTTTAGACCGTCAAAATTATAGAGGCTGCTCATAATTAAATGGAGTTCCTTTGGTTATATCTGAGTTTAGCATAGGGGAGGGAAGGGTCAATTTGTGATCTGTATCGGGGATAGCGGAGCCTGTTCCTTGATATTGGCACCTATATTTCTTATAATCCTACTTTATAAATAGCCAATGGAGACAACGATGGGTAAAAAAGTTGAGTTCTACTATGATTTTAGCAGTCCGTATACGTACATAGCTTCAAGGCGGATTGAAAAAATTTGCGAAGATAATGATGCCGCATTAGAATGGAAGCCTTTTCTTTTAGGCGGGGTATTCAATGAGATCGGGTCAATCCCGGCGGTACAGATTGATAACAAATTCAGTTATTTGAGACGGGATTTTGAAGAATCCGCGATTTTTTACGGAGCTGACTTTAAATTTCCTGACATCTTCCCTCTAAACAGCGTGAGATCCATGAGGGGAGCGTTTGCGGCTCAAGAGAAAGGTAAGTTGGTAGAGTACACTCATGAAATGTTCAGACTTTACTGGACACAAGGGGTCGATCTAAGCAAGGCTGAGATTTTGGGGGAAGCGGTTGGCAAGATCGGGATTGACGCCCAGTGGTTTGTAAATAGAATCGCGGAGCAGGAAATAAAGGATAAGCTCAGAGATGAGACGAATATAGCAATAGAGAGGGGAGTTTTCGGAGCCCCCACCATGTTTGTAGATGACAAAATGTTCTGGGGTAACGACAGGCTTGATTTCTTGGATAGATACTTGAAGGGTTGAGTTTCAAACCCTTGGCCCAACTCTGTGTTTCCATTTAATTAATTTCGTGTAAATTTCTGTCTAATCGATCTAAGGAGAATCGCATTAATGCATAGCTCATATCAATATAAAGATGGCGAATTTCATATTGGGGAAGTATCAGTAGCAAAGATTGCCGAGTCGGTAGGAACACCCTGCTATATTTACAGCTATGAGTTCCTGATGGACAGCTTCTTAAGCTATAAGGAAGCTTTCTCTGCTATGGATACGTTAATTTGCTATTCAGTTAAGGCAAATTCCAATCTTGCGATTCTAAAATCATTCTCAGATCTTGGTTCGGGTTTTGATATTGTCTCGGGTGGAGAGCTCCTGCGCATTCAGCGTGCGGGAGGTGATCCGGGTAAGGTGGTTTTCTCAGGTGTCGGTAAGACAAGGGAGGAAATGAAGGCCGCAGTAGAAGCCGGAATTCTGTTTTTTAATGTGGAATCCGAAGAGGAGCTGCATGTCTTGAATTCTGTCGGTATAGAGCTTGGCAAAAAAGCCCCCGTTGCGCTTAGGGTAAACCCCGATATTGATCCCAAAACTCATCCCTACATTTCGACTGGATTTAAAAAGAGCAAATTCGGTATAGAGATTGGAAGAGCAATTGAGGTTTACAAAGAAGCTAACGCCATGGAAGGGGTCTCGGTAATCGCTATCGATGCTCATATAGGGTCGCAAATCTTTGACTTGACCCCGTTTGTAGACTCTGTGAAAAAGCTGATCAAGCTTGCTGATGATCTGGTTAATGAAGGAATAAATATTCAATACATAGATATAGGCGGTGGGCTTGGCATAAGCTATAAGCTGGATGATAAACCGCCTCACCCAAAGATGTACGCGGATATCATTATAAACGAATTTTCGGGCAAGCCTTACAAACTCGTGTTAGAGCCGGGAAGATCACTAATAGGGAACGCCGGCATGCTGGTAACCAAGGTGCTCTATCTTAAAGAAGGTACTGCAAAAAAATTCGTAATTGTTGACGCGGCGATGAATGATCTTATAAGGCCTGCATTCTACGAATCCTATCACGAAATACTGCCTGTTCTCAAAGGCTCTCAGGGCAAAGAGGTTGTTGATGTTGTAGGACCCATCTGTGAGTCAGGTGACTTTCTTGCGCAGGATAGAGAACTTCCCAAGGTAAAGAGCGGTGATTTATTAGCGGTACTCAGCGCAGGGGCTTATGGTTTTGTAATGTCCTCAAATTACAATACCCGTCCCCGTGTTGCCGAGGTGCTTGTTAAGGGGAGTGAATTCTCTGTAGTCAGGGAAAGAGAAACATATGAAGAATTACTCAGCCCCGAGCGAATTCCCGATTTTATCTAGAAAGTATCTTGCCACCCAAAGCTGATTACTCACTTGTTTTATGACGCAACTCTTCTATAAATTTAAAGTGCTTTAATATAAGTTTTAGGATTGTGTAAAGAGTAATTCTACTCTTTCAACTATTCCCCGGGCATACCTTTAAAAGCTTGAGGGAGTGTCTATTAGCTTCTCTGCTTCTTCGATTACTTCCCCTAATCTTTCTTTAAACAGAGTTATTCCGTCTAAGGGAATTACTATACAGGATCTACCACCGCTTAATTCTGTTATTCTTAAATATTTGCCTTTATGGTTTTCTTTTACATCGAAGAAAAATCTTATGGATTCAATGTCAACGTGTTTGCTTGCGTGCTCTTTCTCAGTCCTCTCAGTTCTCTCTGTTCTTTCTTCTCTTTCTGTTCTCTCTTCTCTTTCCATCTTCTTTACGGCCTCCGCCTCATTCCCTATGGTTGGGATTATTTGTAGTTTACTGCATATGGGTCGAAATAATAACCCTATGATTTATAAAAATCAAGGTGAAAAGTTAAAATTTGATAATGTATAATTTGTGTATAGTAATTGAGATCAAAGGGAGAAAGAAATATGTCCAAAAAGGTGAAATTCGGTATAGCTGCACCCGTGCCTGGAGAGTCGGTTCATGGACTTATTGATTTCTCCAGGAAAGCCGAAGAAGGGGGTTTTGATACTTTATGGTTCCCGGATCATGTTGTATTTATGGCTAAAAAGCTTACGCCTGAAGTATGGTCTGTAATTACGGCAGCCTCTACTCAAACGGACTCTATACACTTTGGAAACGTAGGGGATGCTCATAGGATGCATCCTGCGATTTTTGCTCAAAGACTGGCGACGGTCGATCATATCTCTAACGGTAGAATCTTTGTATGTCTTGGCTACGGGGAAAAAATGAACCTTGATCCCTATGGGATAAAATGGAACAAGCCACTTTCGAGAGTTATTGAATCGGTAAAAATTATGCGTGCTCTATGGAGGGGCGAGTCAGTTAATTTTGAGGGGGAATTCTACAGTCTCTCTGATGCGGAACTTAGAATTCAACCCGTCTCAGACAACGGTATACCAATTTACATTGCCGCCACAGGACCAAGAGCGCTAAGAGTTGCGGGAGAATATGGGGATGGGTGGCTTACCAATGCAATGCCGTCAAGAGTTTTTAAAGAAAAATCTCTTGCGGTCGATGAGGGGGCGAAAAATAGAGACTTGAGCCTCGGCCCTGTTGAGAAAACTCTATTTATCTTTACCTCAATTGCTGCAGATCAAGACGAGGCATATACAACCCTTGAGCCGATCAAGCATGCGATCATATGGCCCGAGCTTTTATCTGAGGCGGGTTATGACATAGAGATTGATGATGAATATAAAGGACTTGAGTACACAAAAATTATGCCTAATGATAGTGATATGCTTAGAAAATTCAAAGAGATGGGGGACAAATATTATTCCCGGGACATTGTAATGGATTTTGTAATCGCGGGATCAAAGCAAGATGTTGTAGAAAGGATTGAAGAATATATAGAGGCTGGGGTCGACCATTTCTTTTTTAGAGATTTCAGTCCTGATAAGCAGAAATCATTTGAAATAATTTCTAAGGAGATATTGCCTTATTTCAGGAAGTGACAGGGCATTGCCTAGACTTCCACTAAGTTGTTTATTGGCTAATGCTCTATTTGTGAAAGTACGTGATAAAAGCTCGAACAAGGATCGTTAATCTTGTCGGATTTGAAATAAACTTTTCTCATATGGTCGAGGGCCCCTGAGTAGAATTGAAAATCTCTTGATAATTTGCTAAATATCACGGGATCCCCTTTGCCCATTTCAAGATCAAGTCTGGAAACTACAAAATATGATTTCATCCCCTCGTTAACGTAGTAACTTAAGTAGGAATGCTTGTCTACGTATTCTCTAAATATTCCACTCATAAAAAGAGAGAAGTCTCCCATATATTTTCTTAGTTCTCTTTGGGTTTTATTATTTGTGTTATGTTGGTTCTGAAGGTGCATGTCTACTATAGTTTGAACCTTTTTGCCTTCAGAGTCGGTTATTTTGTACAGTTTTTCGGTCCGGGCAAAATCTGTGAGCATATCTGTAAGGTATATAGCCGCTTTGTCGTCTTTTTCTTTTCCCAGATCGAAAAAGCTCATATTAACTAGTTTGCTAAAGTATGATTTTAGAGAAGCAGGATTGATTTTCCTCAGGTTTACCATTTGTGGATCCTCCCTTGAATGTCAAAATCGCTATAATACCACTTTAGGAAAAGAGCGAACAAATGTCAAACGGTGTTTTAATTTTACATCAGCATGAGATATAATTTCCAAATTAACATATTGTTCTTTCCGAGCGAAAATTTGATAAAAATAATCTAAAGAGCTAGAGGAATTAATGGCCAGAATAAAGATAAAATCTCCTAAAAAATTTGATTACTCGACTGAAATAAGTCTAAGGATAAGCGATATCAATTACGGCGGACATTTAGGGCATGACTCTATTTTATCTCTAGCTCATGAGGCCAGGGTAAGATTTTTTAAGAGCCACGGTTTTACAGAGTTAAATGTTTTCGGCCCCGCGATAGTACTTTCTGATGTAGCTATCTACTATAAGTCTGAGGGGTTTTACGGGGATATTGTGACTGTAGACATTGCTGTTTGTGACTACCTCAAATATGGATGTGACCTTGTTTACAGAATTACTAATAAGAAAACAGCTAAGGTGGTTGCGTTGTTAAAAACGGGGATTGTCTTTATTTATTATGAAAAAAAAGAAGTCGCTCCAGTACCCAAAGAATTTAAAGCCTTATTTAAAGAGCGGAAATACACCTTAGAAATTCAAAACAAAACTTAAGTACTTTGAATTACCGTTTATTCTTTTTCCACTATCATTGCAATTCCCATACCGCCCCCAATGCACAGGGACGCAAGACCCAGTTTCGCATCTTTTCTTTTCTTCATTTCGTGAAGCAAGGTAACAAGAATTCTGGTTCCCGAAGCTCCTACGGGATGACCCAATGCAATGGCGCCTCCATTAACGTTAAGCTTATCTTCTGGAATCGGAATGTCTCTTAGAACTGCTAAAGATTGTGCGGCAAACGCTTCATTTAATTCAAAAAGATCTATGTCGTCAAGCGAAAGCCCCGCCTTGTCAAGAGCTTTCTGAATAGCAGGGACCGGGCCGATACCCATAATTGAAGGATCCACTCCTGCAACAGCGTACGATACTATTGATGCAGCAGGCTTTATTCCAAGCTGCTTAGATTTCTCTTCTGAGGTGACTAATACCGCTGCTGCGCCGTCATTTATCCCCGATGCATTGCCTGCGGTAACAGTTCCATCTTTCTTGAAAGCAGGCCTTAGTTTAGAAAGGGTTTCAATCGTGGTATCGCCTCTTGGGTGTTCATCTACCTGAAATGCCAAAGGATCAGCTTTCCTCTGAGGTATCAAGACCGGAACTATCTCCTCTTTGAATTTGTCTTCTTCCCTGGCGGTTTTGTATTTAAGTTGGCTCTTATATGCAAATTCGTCTTGTTCCTCTCTGCTGATGCTGTAAGCTTCAGCCAGATTTTCAGCCGTAACTCCCATATGATAGTCATTGAAAATATCCCATAGGCCGTCATAAACCATTCCATCAATTATCTCATCCTTGGGTACGCCCATTCTATATCCGTAACGTGCTTTCATAAGATAAAAGGGGGCCTGATTCATATTCTCAACCCCGCCGGCGATGATTGCTGCCGCGTCTCCGGCTTTAATCGCCTGAGCCGCAAACGCTACTGACTGAACTCCTGAACCACAGGCTCTGTTAATCGTAATGGCCGGAGTTTCAACAGGTAAACCTGATTCAATCGCTACTTGTCTGGATATATTCATACCCTGACCTGCAGAAAGGATGTTTCCCATTATACAGTCATCAATTTCTTTAGGATCAATTCCAGTTCGAATAATTATTTCCTTTACTACTGCCGATCCTAATTTTGCGGTAGAGGTATCTTTCAGCGTACCTCCGAAAGATCCAATTGCGGTTCGTAGAGGTTCACTAATAACAATTTTTTTCATGGATTTGCCTCCAGAGCGGTTTTGAGAAAGCATATAAGGATTATTTTTGCATATTACCTTACGGAAATGTTATATCAAGTAATATGCAGCATTCCTTGACACTCCCCTTCATGTTGGGTAATTCGTTAGATAGCAAAATGAGGAGTGTAATGAAAATTGTCTAAGATAAAGGTTGGCATAATCTTTGGAGGAAGGTCGGTTGAGCATGAAGTTTCTTTGCTTTCCGCAAAATCCATAATTAAGAATATAGATTCAGATTTTTATGATATACATCCTATCTTCATAGATAAAAACGGTTTGTGGCATAAAGTAGAAATAAGTGAATGGTTAAATGACGGAGAGCTTGACGTACATATTGAGTCCTTTCTTACACCTTCGCTTAATTATGAGAATCCGGTTTTCTTTGAGATCAGTGATTCAAAGGTTCTAGATGAGCTTAAATTGGATGCAGTCTTCCCGGTGCTCCACGGTACTTACGGGGAAGACGGCACAATTCAGGGTATGTTGGAGCTTATGGGTATCCCATTTGTAGGTGCTTCAGTGCTGGGCTCTTCAGTAGGTATGGATAAAATAATAATGAAGGCTGTGCTGAAAGAAGCTTCACTTCCTGTTGTTCCCTACATCGGTTTTTATAAATACGAATGGGAATCTGACAAAGAAACAATAAGAGATAAAGTCCTTGGCTCTATTGGCTTTCCGTGTTTTGTTAAATCAGCTGACCTTGGCTCTAGTGTAGGTATTTCTAAAGTTTCCTCAGATGCCGGGTTGAACAGCGCTATAGATTCCTCCTGTCAATTCTCAAATAGGATCTTGGTTGAAAAAGCGGTATCAAACCCCAGAGAGATTGAGATAAGTGTTCTTGGTAATGAGAATCCTGTTGCGTCCCTGCCCGGAGAGATACTGCCTCATCGAGATTTCTACGATTACACTGCCAAATATTTGGAAGAGGGAACAGGGCTAATTGCACCCGCCGAGCTTGATGAAGATATGAATATTAAACTCAGAGAGTTGGCAGTAAAAGCATTTAAAGCCCTTGATTGCAGTGGGATGGGAAGGGTCGATTTCTTAATTAATGCGGACACAAAAGAAATCTTTGTAGGAGAAATTAATACCATCCCGGGTTTTACTCAAATCAGTATGTACCCAAAGCTTTGGGAAGTAAGCGGGATAAATTTTACAGAGCTAATCACGAAACTCATTCAATTTGCGATAGACAGAAAGAATGAAAAGTTAAAACTGAGAACCGATATAGAAGAGACGGGATTGGGGAATTAAAGAAATAAACCTAAGAAAACTTGCATATATCTATCTTATAGATGTAACCTACTTTCTCTTGGGACTTAGAACTATACGATAGTTTCTAGTAAGTAAGGATAGTGTTTTCAATACTAAATAGTGGGTTATTATGAGCACTCAAAAATCAAGTCAGCCACAGCGTCTTAAGAAAAGTTTAAAGTTGTTTGACGTTTATGCGTTGGCTACAGGAACAACTCTTAGTGCCGGGTTTTTCTTGTTGCCCGGGATTGCGGCTACGAGTGCCGGGCCTGCTATTACTTTAGCTTATCTAATAGCGGCATTGCCCCTTATTCCGGCTACGTTCAGTATAGTTGAGCTTACTACAGCAATGCCAAGAGCGGGCGGGGTATATTATTTTCTAGACCGCTCAATGGGTCCCCTTCTAGGCACCGTTGGCGGTATAGGCACCTGGCTTGCCCTTGTTCTTAAGGTGGCCTTTGCCTTGATTGGCATGGGTGTTTATATTGGGCTATTTATTCCTAATCTCCCTATTGTCCCTGTTGCAATTGCAATTGCAATTGCTCTGGGTCTTCTCAATCTCTTGGGAGCCGAATCCAGTGGTATATTTCAGATATTTCTTGTTGTTATTCTGCTTTTAATTTTGGTCGCGTTTATCGGAACGGGAGTTCCCGAGATCCATTTATCCCATTTCCATGGCTACTTTGACTCCGGCTCGGGAGCTATCTTATCCACTGCTGCGATGGTCTATATAAGCTATGTCGGTATTACAAAGGTTGCCAGCCTTTCAGAGGAAGTAGAAAATCCGGAGCGGAATCTTCCGCTCGGAATATTTTTAGCGCTCGGGACGGCAATATTGGTTTACGGGATTGGAACAGCCGTTATGGTGGGTGTAATTCCAATGGAAAAGCTTGCCGGAGACTTATCCCCCGTAGCTACGGTCGCGGGCAGCATATTTGGGAAAGCGGGGATTATCGTAGTATCTGTAGCTGCGCTTTTGGCTTTTATCTCAGTAGCAAATGCCGGAACCATGAGCGCGTCAAGATATCCCCTTGCCATGAGTCGTGATTTTATGATGCCCAGCATTTTTCAAAAACTCGGTAAAAACGGAATGCCGTTTAATGCGATAATTGTTACTGTAGGGAGTATCATTTTGATTCTCCTGCTTCTCAATACTTCCAAAATAGTAAAGATAGCCAGCGCCTTTCAATTATTGATGTTCATGTTTGTCTGTATTGCTGTAATAGTGATGAGAGAAAGCAAAATTGATTCCTACGATCCTGGCTACCGCTCTCCCTTGTACCCATGGATGCAAATATTTGGCGTGCTGGCAAGTCTTTGGCTCCTAGGTCATATGGGTGGATGGACTAAGGTTTTTACAGCGGTGATGTTCGTAATAGGGGTAGTTTGGTATAAGTTCTATGTGAGAAACAAGGTTGGTCGGAGCGGGGCTATCTATCATATTTTTGAAAAACTCGGAAAGTCGAGGCATGAAGGGTTAGATAGAGAGCTAAGAGGAATATTAAAAGAAAAGGATTTAAGAAAAGATGATCCATTTGATCAGCTCGTAGCCCGTAGTCATGTTATAGATGTAAGTGCGGAAATAAGTTTTGAGGATATAGTAGAAAGAGTAAGCACTTTATTCTCCCAGTTTGTACC
Organism: Deltaproteobacteria bacterium; assembly: GCA_029262255.1. Classification (GTDB taxonomy): domain Bacteria; phylum Desulfobacterota_D; class UBA1144; order Nemesobacterales; family UBA2774; genus CR02bin9. The sequence goes on along the minus strand of JAJCZT010000132.1, from coordinate 4,073 downwards.
GGAATCCTACGACAATCTTTATAGGCAGTTCTTCGAGGGCACAGTGGTGGGCGTTACCCCCGTTGCTCATGGTGCCGCTTTGCCACACTCGCGTGTTGACGGACTTATGCAGATGGAAATGGTTATGGTCCGCTCAAAACCCGGAGTGCATATTAGAGTTAATAATCCGGCTACTGATAAGGAAGAAGAACAAATCTTACATGCAATATTTTTCCTTCTCAGTCCTTTGGATAACCCCTCGCAGCATGTAAGAATGCTGGCTCAAGTTGCCAGACAGATTGAGGATGAGAATTTTATGAATAACTGGATGATAGCTGAGGACGAGCAGCAGCTTAAAGAGACCATCTTGCACAATGAAAGATTCCACTCTATTTACATCCATAAGAATACACCGACAGAACAGCTGATCGGAAAACCCCTGAGCGCAATAAATATGCCTCAAGGGAGCCTGGTTGCTCTTATACGTCGAGGGGGGCAGACTATCATTCCCCGCGGCAACACAATAATTCACGAAAATGACAGAATTACTGTTATAGGTGAGCCTTCGAGTATGAAGGAGATTCACAAGAGATATATAAGTTGATGTTATTCCTTTAACCAGTGAAAAAAAGAAAAATAATAGGACTTTTGACTATTTTGGCGGGCCTTCCCGGACTTGGCGGTCTGTTGCTATTAGATAGATTGGATTCTTATCCTTCAGCGGCTATTATCGTGGTTGTAAATGCGATAGTTATACGGGGTGTCTGCGGTACCTTGGGAGGGGTTTTAATCTGGAGAGGAAATACCTGGGGTTATTACTTGAGCCTAATTACCTGGCTTTATCTTGTTGTAGTTTCCATATTAACCTTCACCCAGCTATACGATAATGGGATCGTTTTATCTTTTGGCTTCTTAAAGGAGCATTACTCTAGTTTTGGTAGACCGTTGTTGCTCTCCCTCTTAAAGGTGCTTTTCGGATTACCTCTTATTCATATAATTCTTAATGATCTGTTGAGAACTCATGGTTTAAAGCAATCAAGTTAAATGTATTAGCTGATATTTAAATTTGTGCTAGTCTTATTGATAGCGGGAATCAAGTTTGGGGTTTCGGTATCTAGATTAGAAAGATTTCAGATATAGTCTTGAAAAAAATTATAGGGAGTCTTAATGTGACTATGGGGATTTCTCAAAATAATTATGAGAGGGCTACTTTCTCAGGCGGGTGTTTTTGGTGCATGCAGCCTCCTTTTGACAGGTTAGAAGGCGTAATCTCGACAACCGTAGGTTACACGGGAGGGCTTGAAGAAAACCCTACTTATGATGATGTGTGCCTGGGAAGGACTGCTCACCTGGAGTCGGTTCAAATTGTCTATGATCCGTCGCTGATCTCCTATGAAAAACTGCTTGATGTATTCTGGCTCAATGTTGATCCTACAGACGGCGGCGGGCAATTCGTTGACCGGGGTCGCCACTATAGGACAGCCATCTTTTATCACACACCGGAGCAGAAGAAAATAGCTGAGCAGTCAAAAAAGGAGCTTGGAGAAACGGATAGATACCCCAGCCCTATAGTAACTGAAATTGGAGCAGCTCTGGAGTTTTATCCTGCAGAGGAGTATCATCAGAACTTTTATGAAAAGAATCCAATTGGCTATTCATCTTATAAAATGGGTTCAGGAAGAGACAGTTATATACAATATATGAAAAATATAAAGCAAAAGTAGATAGCAGATAATCAGTTTTTGATTAAGTATTAGCTGTGAAAACCACAAAATATTATAGGAGGTAGTACAAACATGGCGGACGATCAGAGATGGTTTGAGAAGCATGCACCTGAAATGGCAGAAGGGTGGTGGAGTTTCTACAAAGCGGTTGAAGGAGAAACAAAGTTAGATCCTAAGACTAAGGCTTTGATTGCGGTATCAGTGGCTGTACATGGGAGATGTCCCCATTGTACAGAGTCTAGAATAAAGAAAGCGCTCGCTCTTAAAATCAGCAAGGCGGAAATAGCGGAAACAATCATGGAAACAGCGCTCTTATCTTCAGGGACCGAAATATTCTGGGCCAAAGAAGTTTACGACAAGTACTTAGGGTAAGAAATAACTTTCTTTAGTTGTGGTCTAGAGTTCAATAATTCCATTAAAATATGGAAAAAAGATCAATTATATCTTGTCGTTTTTTATTTTGTAGGTATACTGGTTTCCACTTTAAGTCGGGGTGTAGCGCAGTTTGGTAGCGCGCAGCGCTTGGGACGCTGAGGTCGGAGGTTCGAGCCCTCTCACCCCGACCATTTCCCAGTATTTCTTTTTAAAACGCTATCTTAACCGTATTGCCAACATCCTTTCCCTTATAGCTTTGTATTCGGGGTATATCTAAACCCTAATAATTGATTTGCAGGTTTAATAATTGGAGAGGTCTTTTACATTGTGTTTAATTCTATGTAATAATTTTATCTAGTGTCTTAAAACTTAAGAGCATGTAAATTCAATTTTGTAATTGAAGTATTCTATTAGGGTAGAATATATTGCGGTCTTAATCTGCACGGAGTCTTGGGTGTCAAACTTGTAACGGAGGAGTAAACGGTATGAAAAAACTTACCGGCAAGAAAGTTATAAAGATTGAAGCCCCTTATGCAGGTATCAACCTGAAAGAATATAATATTGAAAAACGCCGCCTTCAGTTGGAGCTGCTCACCATTCAACAAAAGGTTGTCAAGCTGGGTCAAAGAGTCTGTATCTGTTTTGATGGTCGTGACGCAGCGGGTAAAGGCTCCACTATTCTTCGACATACTCAAAATTTAATGCCGAAGTACTACAAAATTGTAGACCTTGGTATTCCTACCAAAAAAGAGTCTAAATACTGGTTCCATAGATACGAGAAGCATCTTCCCAAAGAGGGGGAAATAGTATTCTTTGATCGTTCGTGGTACAACCGTGCTCTGATCGAGCCTACTATGGGATACTGCTCAAAATCACAGTACGAGTATTTTATGCATAAGGTGCTTGAGTGGGAGCATCATTTAATTGATAACGGCCTTAAGTTAATAAAGTTTTATCTGTCCGTTGACCCTGAGCATCAGCTTTACCGCTTTCAGGAAAGATTGTCAGACCCTCTTAAATTCTGGAAGTTTTCGGAAAATGATTTTCATGCTAGAAAACAATGGGAAACATTTACCAAATATAAAGAGCAGATGTTTACTCATACCGCATCAAAAAAGTCTCCCTGGATACTAATAGACTCAAATTCCAGAAGGGAATCCAGACTTACTACGATGCTTTACGTCATGAGGTTTTTTGGAAACAAAAAATTTGTTCCACTGACGGGACAGGATGTTTCAGAAACATACACTGCAGAGGTTAACGGGGTTTCATTTAGGGGGCTTAATAAACTCCAGATGTCTGTGCTGAGTGAACTTATAGATAAAGACAATGCAAAAAAGGACTCCAAATTAGAACTTCTTGACCCGCCTAAAGGTAAAGTCTCCAAATGAATTGTATAGTTCCAAGCGAGAGTTCAACTCCTGGATACTGGAGACCCGATGATTTCAAGGCATGGAGAAGATAAATGCTTAATTTTACAGATGAGGTATGCGGTGCAACCTGTTCATATTGCACGATATTTCCCCATGTGTATTGCTGTGTTCCAATTTTAGTTGCCGGTGATTCAAAATTTAGCGCTCACGTTTAGTTGTTTATAAGTATTTAGGACACTGAGTATAAAGAATCTACAAAAGCTCAAATGTTAAACCATCACAAACCAAAGTCAGGATTGGAAATTGTGGACTAATGCAAATGGCATATTGCGGACTTATCAACGTTTGGGTAGAATCTTCAGTCTTTTAAAGGAGTATTGTGGCCGCGCCCGTAGCTCAGCTGGATAGAGCAACGGACTTCTAATCCGTAGGCCGGGGGTTCGAATCCCTCCGGGCGCACATTTTAGGCACTTATTTTTTAATAAGCCTTGTTAGTATGGTAATATTTTCAGTCTTAGCGTATGAATTACTAAACCAATGGTGCGTGTAGCTCAGGTTGGTTAGAGCACTGGGTTGTGGTCCCAGGGGTCGCCGGTTCAAATCCGGTCACGCACCCCATACC
>JAJCZT010000131.1 GCA_029262255.1 Deltaproteobacteria bacterium | reverse complement strand
CCCGCAACCCCTGCCGCAAGCGCGATTGCTATGTCCCCCAGTCCGACCTGTGTCCTTGAAGCAAGCTCCCCAATTGCAGGGTCAACGCTAAAAACGATCCCTACAATAATTGACAACGCTAGTGAAGCGGTGATACCTGCCAGATTGGCCTTGAGCGCCCTTGCGATTAAATCCGTATCGCCCAGCGTTGTACCCAGAGCAAGCGCCATATTCGGCCCGAGCAATGGGGCGATGACCATAGCCCCAATTATTATCGCCACGTTATCTTTTAATATTCCTATTGATGCGACTATTGAAGAAAGCACGGCCAAAACAAGATAAACAGAGGTAATATTTGCGCTCCCGTCTATAACCGCATAGAGCTCCTCACGGCTTATTCTGCCTATATTCTTGGTATCGCCATTATTCTCCGGAACCTCTTCAGGCTCGTCCTTTTTTGGTTTTTCGGGTCGTGGAATTGAGGCTTCAACAGAAAGGAGGATTATCCTGAACCCCTGTGTTTTAGAAAATCGCTTTTCAAGCAGATCCAGAATTTCCTCAGACTCCTCTGCCTTTACCAAAATCTTCACGAGTATCTTCTCCCCCGCAATATTATCTTCCCAAATTTCAATTACAGGGTGATCCTCAAGCAACTCCCGTAAGCGCTCAAGATTCTCGGTTTCCGGAAGTATGATTTCAATTAGGCGGAGACTCATTTTTTCACCTTTAAATATTTCAGGAAATGTTTCCTAAGAAGAATCATGATCAAAAAGAATAAGAATATCAAATCTAGTATTACCGCTCATGATTATAAAAATTATTTCTGTCCGCATTAATATTTCTCTCCGCTATATCACTTTAAGAATTTGTCTGGTAAAATATTTTTAGTTACTGGTTCCAAGTGGAAGCTATACAACAAGCTTAAATCTACAACGCTGTATACAACCAACATTAGACATAGATTTTTGAAATAATACGATTTATATATCAAAATTAGGTAGGGGCCTCTCTTTTTAGTAATAAAGAGGGGCCTTTTTTTATATGCCGGAGTGTTAAACTCTTTAACACTCATTTTTATCAGGAGCATTTCCCGATAACCGAAAAACCTCATATAATATTTAAGAGGAACTAGACCATGCCTCATCCGCAAATTAACAATACCGATCTTGACATACCAAGAGACATCTCAACTGAGATATTTATAAGCAACTGGAAGATATACAGAAAGATCATTGAAAATGACAATATGTCTCACAGAGACGGCTACGGCAAGTTGAGAGATATTTTAATTAACGAAATGAGGCGCCCGTTTTCCTTTCTAGACCTCGCGTGCGGAGACGCTTACTATTCATCAAAGGTTCTTCAACAGACCAAAGCCGAAAAATACATAGGCATCGATGTCTCAGAACAAGCGCTTACTCTTGCCAAGAAAGAATTTGCGGGCTCAGACATAGAAACCCGTTTTGAAAGAGCTGACTTCATTAACTTTGATCGGATAATAAAACCGCCGGCAGATGTTATATGGGTCGGGTTCTCAGTCCATCATCTCGATACTCCGGACAAGCTGCGGTTTATGAAGAAGGTCAAAAAAGCGCTGTCTAATGGCGGCGTCTTTATAATATACGAGCCTATATTGCTAGAGGGAGAAAACCTGAGATTATATTTTGAGAGATTCAAGCAAACTTTCTATGAGCACTGGAGAGGACTCAGTAAAGAAGAATCAGAGTCGCTGCTCGAGCACGTAAGGGAATCTGAGAAACCAGAGACTACCGAAAACTGGATCAATTTAGGGAAAGATGCCGGATTCACAAAAGCTGATAAAGTCTTTTCAGAAAAAACGGGTTTATACGAGATGTTTAAATATGGCTCGGGTTAACAAAATCTAATCTTATTTCTCCTATATTGGAAGTCTTTCACGTTCTTCACTCGGGCAATATGGACCCCGCATCAATATCAACTGCTGAAGAGAAAGAACGCCGACAAATAACATCCATAAGTTCTTTTAAACGACCTTCTGCCCCTATCCCGGCTTTGTGGAAATGAACAGGGTAGCAAAGATAAGACAGGGTACCCAGCCGGAAGTCATAAACTGCGTCATCCCAACTGTAATCAGTTACACCCCCTTTTAAAAGAGTGTCATACCATTTTTTTAGTATTTCAAATTGATGCCCCCTCCGCTCCCTGGGAATCTCACTTCCGCCCATCAGGCGGGCAACATCAGCAGCTCCGAGACTGCGTATTGTGACCTGCCAGTCAATAATAATTATTGCGTCCTCAGACCCTGGAGGGCCAAACATAATATTATCTTCCCTAAGATCGGCATGGACTATGGTTTGGGGTCTTTTTTCTATCACACTATTTTTCCAGTCTATGAAACCAGTCAACTTCTCGCCAAGCTTAATTCCCCTATCATCCAGACAAAACCCGTAGTTCTCGACAAATGACGGCCAGTTCTCCGCAAAGTCAGAACTTATACCGTTGATTTGAGGCATCCAGCTGAGTTCTTCAAGAGCCTCATTGTTCCAATAAGCAGATTGCAGGCTGGCGATTTGTTCAACTACCGTCAGAACCTGTTCCTTGTGCATACCCACAAGCTGATCACCAGGGGAATAATGACTTAAATCCTCCAACACTAATGAATAAGCCGGCGGCTTGTCGACCGCGTAATAAAATTTCGGCAGTCGAATGGGAACATTTGAGGCAACTTCTCTATAAAATCTTATCTCTCTTTGAAACGCCCTAAGCTCTGTATTAAAATCTACAAATTCCCCTTCTTCAGGCTCAATTTTAACCACTACAGAGCTTGGGGCGCTCTCTTCTTGCGAATCATATTTGATCCCTACGCGTACAACACTGCTGAGCAGCCCCTTGCCCTCACCAAGTATTTCCTTGTCAATTGATTTTATAGAAGAGTGCTTTAGATATCCGCCCTCTGTAAGTGCATGGGTAATCCACTCAGGTGTTATTTCTTCAGGGTGCATCGGGTCTTTGATTGCCATAGTTGAGATTATATAGAGCTATGCAGAAGTTTCAAACAGTCTAATTATTGTAGGCAATTAATTCTGCGTGTGAGGCGCCTCAGTCACATTTAATTTCAAGAAGAAAGATGATGCGTTAAATGCAGGCGGAAGCTTGCCTTCTAAAACTCGGGCTTTAAACGTTATTGAATTTAGAGTTGACACTGGGTTTGATACTTCAATCACCGCACCTAAGGACCCTTTCTCATCGAGTACGGATATTGTGCCGTCAGGAGGATCGGCTTTGTAGGCGGAAGAATTCTTTTCCCACATTTCCACAAAGGTTCCCACTAGAAAATGACCGACGTCCCTTTTGGCAGCCATTGAGTAGAAGGTTACAATAGGGACTCCCTTAAAGGTTAATTTGCCGCCCTCAAATGTTCCCGTATCACCTGTTATGATGAACAGGTACTGCGGGTTTTTTGAATCATCTATTACATGGTCTTGGGCATTGGCTAATACGCCGCAAAAACTAAATATGATAGTGAGAATTAGAATCCGGTTTTTCAAGATCACCCTCCTTAAATATTCTCTACCCTACCACATATCTCTTTATTTATAAAACCTTAAAGTGTTTGATTTTCACTTTATTCGGCAACCTCTTCTACGTTAGTTACTCCATATCCTGATGAGATAAGCACATTCTTGGCTGTATCCGATTCTGTGAATTTAATCCACTTCCCTGCGGCGGCAAGATTGCTGCCCTTTAGAGTGACTTGCGCCTGCTTGATCGGATTGTGCATGCGTGAGGGAACGATCCAGGCTTTGGACTTCTGCTCATCGCTTAAATCACCGTAAGATATCAGCCCTGCTTCAACTTGTCCTGACTCTACCATCTGAAGAGCCTTAGCCACATTATCAGTAGTGACTATTTGACTTTGCACCTGTTCATAAATGCCAAGTTTTTTAAGCGTCTCTACAGCCGCAACTCCATAAGGAGCTTCTTTGGGATTTGCAACAGCGAGCTGAGTAAATCCACCCGGCACAAGTAAGTCCAATCCATTGTGAGTTAGTTCTTTCCCTTTTGCGTATAGGGCGAGGGTGCCTATGGCATAAATTACCGGGCTTCCTTCTGTGTATCCGCTTTTCTCAAGATCTATTGGATAATTCGTATTAGCCGACATATACACGTCAAACTGTGCGCCCTTTTTAATCATCTGAAGCAGTGCTTCGCTTGAGTCGCTCGTGATTTTAACTGGAATCCCTGTCAGCGTTGTAAATTCTTTGCCAAGAACTTCTGCGGTCGGTGCAAAATCTGAGGCTACCGCGATATTGAGGGTTTCGACTTGCGGAGCCTCTTTCTGAGCGCTTTCATCAGCGTGTGTAAGAACAGTGCTCAATCCCACAAGTATCGTAAGTGTAAGTAGTAGTTGCTTTAACATTTTATCTCCTTGTTGTTGATCAAACTTACCAAGTTGTTGATTAAAGTTGCAAACAAGCTGTGCAGACAGAGTCATCAATAAACAATGTAGAATTCCCAAAAGCTTCGGGCAATTCTCCGTCCAAAACACGTACCTTAAAAGAAATTGTGCCTTCTTTTACTTTCACATCAGGGTCTGAAAGCTCTACTACTATATTATGAACCCCGTCTTTGGTTAAGATTGAAAGCGTTCCGTTTGGCGGATCAGCTCGGAAGCTGTCAGTCCCCTGATCCCATCCCTGAGCAAATACTTGAATACTCAGCATGCCGGATATTCTTGCAGGTCGGTCAGCGAAATATACAACAAGTGGCACATCTTTAAGAGTTAGCCTGCCGTTCTCGAACGTGCCCGACTTTGCGCTCATGGTATAAAGAAATTTGGGCGCGTCAGCCTCATTTATCACCGGGTTGGCTTGAACGAATACTACGCCCATGCTGAACATAATCGTCATAAACAAAATTAGAAATAATCTCACAGATACATCCTCCTAATAGTTTTCCAAAGTTAAAGGCTTACCGCCTTTGGAATATTATAACCACAAATTGAAATGAATATAGAATCCATAAAATATTATTCATCAGAATAGTTAGGATGAAGAAATTTAACAGCAGCGTACGAAGAATATTTCCCAGAACAATCCAATCTTATTATGATGACATTGTAATCCTAAGAATTAATTATGACAATCAGTCTTCACCATTTGACTTTGTTTTGATTTTTCCATAACATTTTGCATGAGTAATTCCCCTTTATTTAAGAGCCGAAGTTGTTTCTGTAAACATTCGAATTACTTGTGCGTGAGGGCTAGTCAGCCTCCATTCAATGGACAGGAA
>JAJCZT010000130.1 GCA_029262255.1 Deltaproteobacteria bacterium | reverse complement strand
GTATTTTCCTATATTCAATAAGTTTACTCAAAACTTTATTTATTGAAATTAGAATTTCAAATTGGATATCAAAAACTATCGGTTATCTTTTATATAATAAGCTTTTAAGGGGGCAAATGGCAATGAAATATTTATCCGTACTTTTTGTTTTAATTTTACTTCTAGTATCAAATTCGTGTGATAGCGTTGATAATCTTACCGATTCCGCCGACCCTCCTACGGATCCGCTGATTGATCAGCAGATAGCGGAATCCCAAAATTATGATCTGGTAACACCTTTATACGGTATGCAGGTCGCGATTGATAATCGTGTGGATAGAGGGACCCAGAGCATATTGACCCTTCTTGATAACAGAGCTACACAATTTCTGGACTGTCAATTTGCCGAGGGCTCTCAAGTAGGGTTTGAGGATGTAATGTTAGGTAGCGGAACCATTGTTCCCCCTCTTGCTGATCTGAGAGTATACGTAGTTCCAAATAGATACAAGTGTGATGTGCCAGGCGCTAGTGTGTGTAACGGAACTTATTTTGGCGGTGCTGATATTGTAGTTGTCTCAGAAGGCGGTTTCCTTGGATGTGATGATTTTCTGGCATGGAAACACGAGCTTGGTCATAGGTATGGCATGGAAAGCGATCACGGCAATCAATCAGATTTCCAGTCATGTATCGGAGATTCTAATTGTGATATTGGGGACGTTATAGGAATAGATTAGATAGAACTGTCAGCTTTTTAACTTCTTTTTTCTGCGCAGTCCAAGCCATATTGCTATATTTATTGAGAAGCATAGTAGGATCAACAGGGCTACTGTATACTTGAAAAACTGTCTTGGCATTATGTAGAAAGAAAGATCGTACTTGTTATTCTTCCAAAGGTCATTGTCAAAAAGAAGAGGGTGGAATACATCTCTCCAGAAGGTGCCGAAAAACGGCAGTACTACCAGCAAAGCAATAATAATCACAGCATTTATCAGGGCATATCTGGATACTCTTTTTCTATTATAAGTTAGTAAAATTATGACCAGGCTTATCAATCCTACAAAAAACATCTTATCGAAAAGCCCTCTTACTTCTTTTAGATGTAGTTTCTCCTTCTGTGTGAGGAAGCCATCAAGCTCACCCTGATGTCTGAAATACGAGGCAAGCTCATTAATGCCGGTTATAGCTCTTTCGTTCCCAATTACCTCGCATCGGTTATGCCATTCACAGTTAATCTCCATCCACTGAGGAAAGTAAAATGTTAGAGTCATCGGTATATAGAAGGTCAGATATAGTAAGGAGATAAAAAGAGCTATTCCTTTAATTTTATTTAATCCGGTCATTTAAATTAAGGGGTTCTTTGTAATAAAATTGCAAACTCCACTAAATCAGTCGGGATCTTTTTTTAGGTAAAAGCTTAAAACCAGGTACCCGACAATAGCTGCGATGAAGGATCCTACAAGGATTCCAATACGAGCCGAGATCGCGTCATCCGCAATACTGCTGTCAAACGCGAGCGTGCTGATAAATAAGCTCATTGTGAAACCGATGCCGCAAAGCACAGAAGTCCCGTATATCAAACGCCAGTTTAAATCCGAAGGCAATTTTGCCAGACCCAGCTTAACCGCCGCCCATGAGAATCCAAAGACTCCAGCCTGCTTGCCAAGAAAAAGACCAAGCGCAATTCCAATCGGAATAGGCTCAAATAAAGAGCCCAACGACATACCCTTAAGAGATACCCCGGCGTTTGCGAATGCAAAAATAGGCATGATTCCAAAAGCTATCCAGGGATGAAGAGAGTGCTCCATTTCACGTAGCGGGCAGGGCTCATCTTCTTTGGTTCTGAGAGGAATCGCAAAAGCTAGTATAACTCCAGCCAGGGTCGCATGAACACCTGATTTTAGGACGCATATCCAAAGTATGATGCCGACTACTATATAGGCGGCTACCCTCTTTACGCCCAGGAAGTTCATAGCAAATAAGGTCGCTATTGCTACCGCTGCAAAGATAAGCGATGTAGTTGAGAGCTCCCCTGAATAAAAAATTGCTATTATCACGATTGCACCTAAATCATCTATTATCGCAAGTGTAAGTAAGAATAGCTTTAATGATAGTGGTACTCGGGAACCCAGTAAGGCCAAAAGGCCAAGCGCAAATGCAATATCGGTAGCTGCGGGTATTGCCCAGCCGTTAAGCGCTGAGGCGTTATTCATATTGAAAATTACATATATTAAAGCTGGAATTGCCATGCCGCCTATTGCCGCAATACCGGGAAGCGCTACCTGGGAGAGACTTGAAAGCTGACCGTCTAAAATTTCACGCTTTACCTCAAGTCCAATTAATAAAAAGAAAATGGCCATGAGCCCGTCGTTTATCCATAAAAGAAGCGGTTTTGCTAAATAGAGGCCTCCGATACGAATCTCAACCGGGGTATCAAGAAATAGATCATATAGGCTTGAGAGCGGGGAGTTGCTTATTATGAGAGCAAGTACCGCCGCTCCTACAAGAATAATACCGCTTGCTGATTCGAGCTTTAAGAATTCCCGGATAGCCTCTAGGGCCCGGATTGGCTTTACTCCCATTATATTTAATCCCTCCTGAAGCAGGGGAAATTATACGCTACTAGGGGCTATTATCAAAACGGATTAATATTGTGAAAAGAGAAGATAATAATGCAGAATTAAGTTTTTGAATTTGCAGCTTCGGTTTTGTAGAAAAATCCAAGTTGTGTTAATATCCATATCCGAATACATACTTATTTCGTCCGGAGCTTTTAATTGGAAATAGGCTATTTTACAATGCCCCTTCATCCTGCGGGCAGAGACCTCTCGGAAACGCTTCAAGAAGACCTTGAGCAGATTGTTCTGCTTGATGAATTGGGGTTTAAAGAAGCCTGGATTGGAGAGCACTTTACAGCAGGATGGGAGAACATCCCTGCCCCTGATTTATTTATCGCAAACGCAATTCCACTGACAAAAAATATCATTCTTGGAACGGGCGTCTCTTGCCTTCCCGATCACAACCCCTTTGTTCTTGCGCACAGAATAGCGGTGTTGGATAACCTGGCCAAAGGAAGGTTCTATTGGGGCGTAGGAGCCGGGAGTTTTATAGGGGATTTTGAGGCTTTTGATATTGATCCGAGATCGGGAGAACATAGGGATCTGACAAATGATTCTTTGGCGTTTATCTTGAATTTGTGGAATAATCCCAAGCCCGGTAAATATGGAAACAACAGATGGAATTTCACCGTTCCTGAGCCGCAGACAGATGTGGGACTAGGAGTTCATGCCAGGCCCTATCAAAAGCCCCATCCCCCAATTGCCGTAGCTGGAATTACCGAGAGCTCGAGCACATTAAAAGTTGCCGGGGAGAATGGCTGGATACCCATGAGTATAAATTTTGTTACTAGCAGCGTTTTAAAAACTCACTGGGATTCGGTAGAAGAGGGGGCTTTAAAAACCGGGAAGGTTGCCGATAGATCTAAATGGAGGATAGCACGGGACATTTTTGTCGCAGATACTACAGAGCAAGCCCGAAGAGCAGTTAAAGAAGGCACTCTGGCCCGGGATTTTACAGATTATTTCTTTAAGATGGTCCCTAAAATCAGAGGTAATTTAAATCTGTTTAAATCAGACAAGTCCATGGCCGATTCTGACGTCACAATCGATTATATGATCGATAATTTATGGATTGTAGGAAGCCCGGATGATGTAGTTGCTCAAATTAATGATCTCTACGACTCAGTAGGCGGCTTTGGAGTGCTGCTTGTAATGGGACATGAGTGGAAGCCAAAGGATGAGTGGACCCGGTCTATGAAGCTCCTGGTTGAAGAAGTGATGCCCAGATTAAGATTCTAGTTAATCTAAATCTCTAAACTTATTCAGATTGCTCTATTATAGTGGGGGTATTCTCTTGCTTAATACGGCTGGACTTAATTACCTTGTTGATCCTCTCAGTTCTTACAACCGAAAGCCCGTTCATGTTTAGTATGATTTCAAAAAATCTTAAGAGGTCTTCTTTTTCCATCCCCCCTTGGGATGTAATAATGTTCACCTTCTGAGGTCCTACTGATTCATCTATTATATAAACCTCTTCATTAATCTCACTTACCGCTTGGATTAATTCTAAAATATCCATTTCATTTTGAAGATGCACCATCCCGTCTTTGGAAACGTACTTTTTTGGCTCCTCTGCTTTATCGGGATTTTTTGTTTCAGCTATAGATTGTTGAGTGGGAATTAGGAGATTGCCTATCAGGATCAAGGAAGGAGTAGTGCTTAGCAGGGAGATCAAAAGGTAAGTAAGATAATTTCTCATTGGATAGTTTTGATGACGAGCATTATCGGAATCTCTAATTTTTACTATCCTAACACATAGCAAAAAATATCCTACGGTATTTATTAATATTCGTAATTTGTTTTAATTTCTTTAACTCTCTCGGATCTAAAATCTTTTCTTTCCAGGGCTTTTCTCCAGAGCCTTTTCTCCTCCGGAGTCTCAGGATCAAATCCCGGAACCGGCTTGGTGGAGCCGTCCTCTCCAAGGTGCACAAAGCTTAAAAATGCCGTACAGGTATGTCTTTGCTCTCCCGTCATGACGTCTTCTGATAGAACTTTGATTCCAACCTCAAGAGAGCTCTGACCCACATAAGTAATGCCGGCTTTAAAGGTTATAATGTCGCCTATTCTAATTGGAGAATAAAAATAAAGATCGTCGAGAGACCCCGTGATCATGATGCCTCTAACAAACCTCATTGCGAGAATAGACGCAGCTTGATCTATATCCATCATTAACTTTCCAACCGCCATAAAGTCTCCATGGAAAGTATCCTCAGGTAGAACGACTTTTGTAGTTTCAAGACGCATTCTGGCTATTTCGGTTTCGTCGATTGTATTTCTGGCCTGTTCATCCCTCTTTGCCAGGTTTGTCAGCCTTCCCTCTTTTCTCTTTTTAGCCTCTGTGTATATAGACATTTCCTCATTGTCCGCAGGCGTTATCTTCTCTGAGATCTTTCGCGGTTTTCCCTCTTTATCGACAGCTACAAAAGCCAGGTGTGAGGATGTCGTAAGTTTCTTGTTGCCGCTCTCGGGGTTCTCGGAATAAACTTTTACTCCAAGCTCCATTGAGCTGCTGCCGATATATTCGACCCAGCTCTCAAGGGTTACAATTTCTCCGACCTTAACGGGATTTATAAAATCTATGCTGTCGGTTGCGCCCAGTACGGTAATCCCTTTGGAGATAAGAGATGAATCAATAGTTGCGGCCTGCATTATCCAGTCCATCAATCTTCCGCCGCTTAGTCTGTCATGGATGCTGGCGTGCTCTGGGAAAACGAACTGAATCATCTGACGTTTTGTTTCTGCAATTGAGGGCATATGGTTTCCTTTAAGTAGTTGAATCTTCTGTGTTTTCTTCTTTTTGTTCTGTTGAATAAGTGTGTACATCCATTTGCGGATAAGGTATCGAGATTCCATTTTTATCAAACTCAAGTTTTATTTTCTCAGTTAAATCAAATTTAACCCCCCAGAAATTTGATGTGCTTACCCAGGGACGTACGTATATATTCACACTGCTGTCGGCAAGCTCTCCTACGGCTATGACATACGCCGGGGTATTTAGTATACGATTTTCAGACTTGATAATTTCCTCTATGATTCCCTTGGCTTTTACTATATCGTCGTCATACCCAATACCAAATACCATATCTACTCTTCTCGTGCCTGTGGCGGAGTAATTGGTTATTACGCCTGAGTATATAGCCCCGTTTGGAACTATTACCTGTTTGTTGTCAGCCGTGAGAAAAGTACTGCTGAATATATTAATTTGCTTCACTGAACCCGATGTGCCTCCCGCCTCTACAAAATCTCCTTCTTTAAATGGTTTAAATATTATTATCATGACACCTGCCGCAAAATTTTGCAGAGAATCCTTCATTGAAAGTCCTATGGCTAAGCCGGCGGCACCAATTATGGCGATTAATGAAGTAGTATTAATTCCAAGGCGGTTAAGGGCCGCTATTATAACTACCAGAAGCAATATCCAGTTAATAATTGCGGATATAAACCCTACCAAGATTTTATCTATCTTCGCTTTTGTGAGGAGTTTTTGTATAATTCCAACAATGATTGAGACTGCAATGCGTCCTACTATAAAGATTAATAAAGCCAGTCCTATATTTATTCCCCACGGGATTAAATAAGTGTTTATCAAGCTATTTATATCTGCTGACTCAAGCATAGTATTTCACCGCCTATATAGTTAATTTAATTTAACCTATCAGCAAGGGCAAGGGCTTCATCGACCATTTCTCTAAGTAAATCCAGACCACCCTGCCAAAAGTCAGGATCATTTATGTTTACTCCAACACGCTCCAAGAGTACCTCCGGAGCATCACTTCCTCCTGAAGAGAGAAGCTCGATATACCTGGGCACAAATACGTTTCCTTCGTTTAGGTACTTGCTGTAGAGTGAGAGTACTAAAAGCTCGCCGAATGAATATGCGTAGCAGTAAAACGGTGAATGAATAAAGTGCGGAATGTACATCCACCAGTTTCTGTAGTCATCAGTCATCTCAACAGCTTTTCCAAACATCGGTTTGTTCGCTTCTGCCCAGAGCTCGTTAATATTCTCAGAGGTAAGCTCACCCTGCTCTCTTCTTGCATGATGGAGTGATTCCTCAAACCGTGTAAGTACTACCTGGCGAAAAACAGTGGCAAAAATATCCTCCAGCTTGCCGCAAATAAGGGCTAGTTTGGTTCTAGGATTTTTTTCTGTTTCCATAAGTTTGTGAAAAACCAGAATCTCGGCGAATACACTTGCCGTTTCAGCAGTAGTAAGCGGGGTGTCCGATTGGAAATATCCCTGCTGTCTGGATAAGTATTGATGCACCCCATGGCCTAATTCATGGGCCAG
>JAJCZT010000129.1 GCA_029262255.1 Deltaproteobacteria bacterium | reverse complement strand
CCCCAAAAGCAGACTTTCGCAGCTGTACGCATGGGACACTCGTATAATCTCATCCCATGGCTCAGATGCAACCGTAGTCAGAGCCTCGGGTTTAAGACCCAATCCAAACGAGGCTGATAAGGACTCTTTTAAAACTCTCTGAGTATTATTTAGTTTTTCAGGATGCTTTTCCGGATCCCAGTCTTCAGGAGTTCTTACTACTGAGAGCAGTAAAACTTTACCGGTAATAGGGGGCGCAAGAGCGCTTGCAATAGCTACCATGGGAGCCGCATGAGAAGGATTAACAATTGGCACCAGCACAAGAGGGCTTCTGCCCCTTAGACTCACGAGACGGGGATCGTAACCCTCGGCGGACGCATCGACTACCCTCGCCCGTCTTCCAAAGAGGATATAATAGAGAATTCCCCCTAGCCCTAGCCAAACAAGCGTAATCACTCCCGCAAGCGGAACTTTGATTCCCTGAAATACCGCAAGACCAACACAGGTCAATATCCCAAGCACAGGGACCAATGGAAAAAACGGGGTCTTAAACGGCAGGTCTTTAGGATCACTCCTTAAGCGTGTGAGTATGCTTATCCAGTGAGCTATGGCAAAAGAAATCAAAAATATCAAACTAGCCGCGGCACCCGCCACAGCTACGTCCGGTATGATTATTATGGTTAAAACCAGTACTGCGGCTGTAACGACAACGGCCTTTACCGGAGTCCCCCAATCTTTATCCACCTGACCCAGCTCACGAGGAAGCGTCCGGTCTTTCGCCATACTAAAAGCAATGTGGGACGCGCCCAGCAAGTTTGCATAGAGCGCTGAGAGCATCGAGAGAATACCGGCAACAATTACAAGCCAGAAGCCAAATTCCCCCATATAGGCCTTGGCCGCGAACAGCACTATTGATTCAGGCTGAGCTGCACCTGCCTCGGAAATAGACTCCCCTGGTCCCACAGCTGTCACTGTGATGACCAGCATAAACAGCACATAGATCACAATTGCGGCTATAAGGGATATGAACATTGACCTGGGGATGTTCTTCTCCGGGTCCTTTATCTCGCCACCCACAGCGGCGATAAGGTCAAACCCGTGGTATGCGATGAAGGTATAACCCATTGCCTGAAGCAGTCCCAAACCACCTTCAGCAAATAAGGGACTGAAATCATCTTGCAGGTTTATTATTGACTCTTTTGAGATATACCAGGCGCCCCCGATTATGAGGACTATAAACACAGCAACTTTTCCGATATTAACCCATGCTCCGCCGTTGCCCTGTTTCTTAAAAAGGCTTTTTGTATAGATAAGGGTAGCGATTACCGCAATGACTGTAGTAGTTAACTCCGCGGTGATCCAATCCAGGTGAATGCCGGAGTAGAGGTACCAGATATTTTTGATGGCTTTGGCTACAAAAAACCCCGCGCCCAGTGCGTAAAGCACAGCCGCCACAATTGAGGCAAACCATATGATCCACCCAACTCCGAATGCGGCTCTAATGGAGAGGACTTTTTTAGAGAAGACGTAAGTGCCGCCCGACTCTGGAAAAGCGGCCGACATCTCGGCAAAGCTTAGCGCCGTCAGTAGTGCTAAAACCCCGTTTAGACCAAACGCTAATACAGCGCTAGGCCCCGTGACCTCAAACGCGACTCCCGCAAGAACGAGTATCCCGCCCCCGACAATTGCGGCTATCCCTAGCCCTACAGCGCCCCACAACCCCATCGTGCGATTTTGCTTTATTTCCATTTAGTCTATGAATTATACGTTAAAGTGTTATAAAAAGCCTTAGTTAAAGGAAAATTTATTACGGATTGTGCAATATCGGTTATTTAAAACATAGAAGCGATACAAAAAAAAGAAAGCATATGAAAAATTTTCTTCCAAAATCACTTAGAAATTATTTGCCTCTAGACGTTGTCTGCTCTTGTCTATTTCTTTTTATTACACCCCTGCTCATCCGCTTGATTCACTAAATAATTGTAGCTATGCCTTGCCTCGGCAGTTTTTGCCTTTGCCGCGTCAAGCTCAACTTTTGCCGCCGCCTCTTTGGCCGATATCTCGTCATATTTCTGGATTGCCCCTTTACAGAAGGCCTTTCCCAAACCATCTCCTTGCTTACATTTCTCAGCGCTCACCGCAAGCGGTTGATCTGTGGCTTCATAAGTAAAGGAGTGGAGCTCTTTGTAATACTGATCCCAGTTCTGAAAAGCCTTTCTTTCTTCACGCCTGGAATTTTTATATTGACTACTGGCCTCTTTCAATTGAGACATAGCCGTCTCACAGTAAACATCCTGTCCAATAGCGCTGGAAGCTAACATTGCGGGAATAACAAATACGCCCATAAGTACAAACAATCTGATTTTAATCATTGAGCAACACCTCATTTTCGATTTATTACATTAGACCCAATATCCTAAAGTATATCAAACGAATTTACATAAAGAAATGGAAGATGATGAGGAAGAAGGGTGAGTTTTTGTGATATAATGTGAATATCCTATCTATAAAGGAGAAAACAAAATGACTAGAGAAGAATTAGAAAAAAGAAGAAAAACAATAGACATGTTGAGAGAAAAAAGTTGCGATTTAATTGCCGAAATATGGGAAGGCTCAGATGGGAAACAAAAATATAAGGATATTCAGCCACCTCAAATGGACTCATTATTAATATTATTACAAGGCGTTTTAGATGAACTCAGATTTATGAATGATAAGGACAA
>JAJCZT010000128.1 GCA_029262255.1 Deltaproteobacteria bacterium | reverse complement strand
CCTTTATCCTCAGCATACCAAATCTTATTTGCAACCCGATCAAGAAAATGCCGGTCATGGCTAACAACAACGAATGTGCCTTTATAATTTCTGAGGGAATCTATTAACACGTTTCTGGACTGTATATCCAGATGGTTAGTTGGCTCGTCCAATATCATAAAATTCTTTGGGGATAAGAGTGTTTTTGCAAGCGCTATACGGCTTTTCTCTCCACCTGACAAAACACTCACAGGTTTAAATACGTCGTCAGCCTTAAATAAGAAAGCTCCTAACAAAGTCCTGATTTCAGTGTCGTTCTGCGTGTGGCCTGCAGATTTAAGCTCTTCGATTATTTTGTTTGAAGGATCAAGAGACTCAGCTTGGTGTTGCGCAAAGTATGTCAGCTCTACATTATGACCCAACTTCCTCTTGCCATCAAAGGGCTCTGTACCAAGAAGCATTCTTGCAAGCGTACTCTTTCCGGCACCGTTTTTTCCAATGAGAGCAATCTTGTCGCCTCTGGATATTTCAAGAGGTCTCACGTCCTCAAAGACCTTAAGCTCTGTACCGTCTTTATTCTTATATGATTTGGAAAACTGCGATAACTCAAGCACAATCTTTCCTGATTGTTTAGGCTCCGGAAAATTAAATTTAATAGAAGCATCGTCAGATTCGGGAACCGGAATACGCTCTAACTTTTCAAGCATTTTAATACGACTCTGAGCCTGCTTTGCTTTGGTGTTTTTGTAGCGGAACCGCTCAATAAATCGCTCGGTCTCCTTGATCATTCGCTGTTGGTTGTCATATGCGGATTTCTGAATCTCAAGCCGTGACTGACGTTCTTCAACATAAGAAGAGTAATTACCTGCGTATTCGGTAATTTGCCCCGTGCTCAATTCAGCAATAGTAGTCACCATACGGTTTAAAAAATATTGATCGTGAGAAACGAGAATCACACTGCCTTGAAAGCGTTTCAAATATTCCTCTAGCCAGTCTATGCTCTCAATATCCAGATGGTTAGTGGGCTCATCCAATAAAAGTATGTTGGGGTTCTGTAAAAGGAGTTTCGCAAGCGCAACCCTCATTCTCCATCCACCGGAAAAAGTACTAAGAGGTCTATCTAAATCACCTACTTCAAAACCAAGCCCAAGAAGCAGCTTTTCACTCTGAAACTTTATTGTATGAGAATCCCTGGTTCTTAATTCATTGTGTATGGCATCTAGTCTCGCAAGGTTTTTTTTGTATTCCCCCGAGGAATGATCTTCTATCTCGTTTAATTGCTCAGCAATGGATTCTGATTCGCTTTCTAAGTCGAGCACTTCCTTAAAAACGCTAAGCGCTTCTTCCAAAACCGTTCTGCCCGTATCGAACTCTTCAACCTCCTGGGGGAGATATCCGATTACATATGAAGGGGGTACGGTTAAAGCTCCGCTATCCGGGGTGTATAAGCCCGCCAGCATGTTTAACAAAGTTGTCTTCCCTACACCGTTTGGTCCGAATAAACCTATTCTCTTCCCGTCTTTTATATGCCAGGAAAGGTTTTTGAAAATTTCTCTTGATCCAAACGACAGGGTTATATTTTTAAGCTGAATCATTTATGTGTGTTAAAGTAAATACAGGGACATACTATATTGTTTTACTCTTTTGTAAACTCTATTTTAGAATTGATATAAACAAACTCTGACTCCGGCTTTAATACCAACTTCTTATTATTGTCTTCAAACTCATAGGCAAAAGTTACATCGCTATCACCTTCTATGTCCAAGGTTAAAGAGTCTTCGTCGTATTCGTATTTTCCTTCCAGATTAACGGATATTGTCTTTCCTATAATAAGTTTAAAGGATTTATCACCCTTAAACTCTAAATCGAAAACCCCTGACTCCCATTTCCCGACAAAGGGGTTAATCAGACCTTCAATCGCACTGCAGCTAAGAAAAAATAATAGTGCACAGGAAAAGACCGCTAATATTTTCAAATGTCTATTCATGCTGACCCCGCTCCATTATAGAATAAATGATTTGAGAAATCCGTTTAATTTATCAGTAAAATTTCAGCAACAAATAAGTATGAATAAGATACACTACTTGGGTAGAAATTTGTATGTATATATTTTTTTCTTTATCTTAAGCTAAAAAGGGAAATTTATTTGAAATACGATGAAAAGTCATAAACCGGTTATAGGCATAACTACCGATATCAAAAACGGGAATTTTGAGATAGAGGATAAGTACGCACACTCTGTGGCCAAAGTCGGCGGAATCCCCGTACTCATACCTTCTATTCCCGAGAACACCCAATTGATTAAGGAAACAGTCGCAAGAATTGACGGCCTGCTTTTGCCGGGGTCTAGAGATATGGACCCCAAATACTACAACCAGGAACCTCACGCTAAATTGAGACCTATGAGCCTCGAAAGAACCGAGATGGAATTTGCCGTTTTGGAAAACGCGGTTAAGAGAGAGATCCCTGTGATCGGTATTTGCGGCGGGATGCAACTGATGAACGTATTTTTCGGCGGGTCATTATTTCAAGATATTGATTCGTTTATTCCCGGGGCGCTGCCTCATGAAAAGGGAGCCTTACACGATGTGGTCGTTGATAAATCCAGCATGCTGTATGAGATAATCGGTGTAGAAAAACTCTCTGTAAAGAGCTACCACCATCAGGCTGTGCAGGACATTGGTAGTGGACTTAAAAAGTGCGCTGAATCAGGGGACAAAATTGTAGAGGGGATAGAGTCTACCGAGAGCAGCTACGTGTTGGGGATTCAATGGCATCCAGAGCTTGAAGATGGGGAGATCTCAACAAAAATATTCAAATCGTTTATAGAGGAATGCTGTAATAGTTCTCAATGATTTATTCCGAAGTATTCCGGCTTAATGATACAAACAACTCTGTTAGCACTTTCCTTGATTCAGGAGATGAACCCGCTATAAAACCGGCAGCCACCGCCATTAGCCCTGACTCAAGTGGATATTCTTCAACAACTTTTGAAGTATCAACAAATTTCGGTGATTTATCTTGATTCAACTTGCTTTTTTTATCACCTGTTAATGCACTTACAATTACAAAGACCAGCCCGGACAGCGCAATAGCAACCAGACCGCTAATCAACGCAGCAACATAGGGGTTGAACACTGTACTAAGGTAAAGAAATGATGACCAGACTAGAAACCCTAACCCTATAATTACCAGGATTGTTGAAAGAAATAGGGCCGCTATGAATATAATGAGCCGGGTTAAGATTGTCCGCAGATATTCATTCCCCGGTTTTAAGGCTGTTGATATTATTTTGTTGAGGTTACTCAAGTTGATCTACCTTCGGTCAAACAGCTTGCCAAGGAAAAGACCGATAACGAAAGCTATCAAGAGACTGACTAAGGGTTTTCCCCTAATCTGAGCCTCTAGTGATGCCACAGTCTCTTTACTCTTTTCACGAGCAGCTTGAAATTCATCCTGAAGACCCTCGCTTAACATTTCCTTTGCAACATCAGTCTCACTCTTGCCTTTTTCAAGGAGTGATTGAGCAATACCACTCAGATCCTCCCTTAATTTTGAGATATCATCCCTAAGGGTTTCCACATCTTTACCTAAACGGTTTTCCTCATCCATATTTTTTACCTCCCAGTCAATATTACTTAAACTATAACTGTAAGTATAGTTCCAAAATCACTCCAGGCAAAATGGAATTTTTATGTTTCCTCTCTTAGGTGTAAATTTGGAAGATAATTTAGTGGGTCTATTTATAACCGGAGAGTTGAGCCAGCTCTTGTAAAGACTTGGCACCCTCGTAGAATCTACCGTTAATCTCCCAGGTCGGATAATGTACTATGCCTCGGGAAAAACAGACAGTAGGCTTCGCATCCTTACCCGCTGGGTCGCATTCGACATAAACTACGTACTTTGAGGCATCACCAAACAACGCCTTCTGTGCATTGCAATGCGGACATTTATAAGAGCCGTACATTACCGCTCCCCTAACCCTCAAGTGCTTGGCAAGTCCTAACTGAAAACTGCTGGCAGTGCCGCCTCCGTCATCTTCAAAACTAAGGGGGTCCGATTGAAAAACGTTTGAGCCGATTATCACAACAGCAGCTACGCATATTGTAAGAACCGCTGTTTTTAATGTCGACAGTTTCGGATACAGCTCGGATTTTCTATACGCGAGCATTATAAAAATAATCGTCATTATGAGGGCTGAAACAACACAATAAGGACATATCGCTTTTATTACAAAAAGCTCTAGATATGTAAGATAGGCTGAGAAAACAAAACCGGCCAAGGATATGGTATAGAGCAGAATCCATCTAGTTGTTCTAGCTAAAGATACATAGGTGAACCAAATAATAAGTGCGTAACTGAGAGCACCTAAGAGAGCAACGGGAATCCCAAATATGGTTGAGTAACTACTGAGCCTGACCACATCACAGTCAGACCCCTGTGAGCAAAAAGCACTCTGCCCCTCTGTGTAATGAAGATAAGTCAGATATACCGATAACAGAAACCCGATGACGGAAAGAATCAGGATTGCCGGTTTAAAATACTTGCTATTAGTCTTATCTATAGAGCTCATATTGTTTAAGAACTTCAATTTACATGATTATAACGGCTTGGTAAATAAGGATATTGTCTGTTTCCCAATTAGCAATAGGATAATCAGTTTTCATAAAATTTATTCCCAGCAACCGAGGTATTTTTAAGAAGGATAGGAGAGATAAAACGCGCACCGTACTTCACACTTAAGTTATGGAGTTTCTTTAAAATTTCTCCTGCCCCTATAGAATCTACATAATTAAAAGGACCACCCAGGACTGCGGGAAATCCCAAACCTAATAGAGCTGCGATATCTCCATCCTGCGGACTTGTGATAACTCCCTCTTCAAGGCAAAGAAGCGCCTCATTAACCATAGCCAACAAAAGCCGCTCTTGTATGTATTTGTGACTCATATTCTCGGATTTCTCCGTCTGGACAGGGAAAAACTTATAGACTGATTTATCAAATTTCCCCTGACCCTTATGATATCTGTAAAAACCTAGCTCGGTCTTTACCCCCTTTCTCTCATTACTGACCAATAGCCCAAGAGAAGGATGAGGTTTTATTTTATCTCCGTGTACCTGATAGATGATACTCGATGCCTTTTGCACTATATCAATTCCAATTTTATCAATAACTTTAAAAGGTCCTTCATCAAACCCTATAGAGACCATTGCATCTTCTATATCCTCTATGGGAACGCCTTCACTAACCAAGTTAAGACTCTCGTTAAAATAGGCCAGCTGAATCCTGATCGTGTAGGAGCCAGTACCGCCGTTTACCACAATTGGGATTTTCCCGAGATGCTTTGAAAACTCAACAACTTCTGCCAGCGCCTGTTTTGATGTAGTTTCTATAACGGATATTTCAATAATCTCAGAGCTATAGCAGGGATCGAAAACACGAATCCCTAAAACTCTATCTGGCCGTATCGAATTAGATGCAATACCGGCAATAGGATAGATAAAGGAGCTTGAAATATATATTGAATCCTCTAGCATAAGCGGCTGGACCTCTTTTAAAACGTCAAGCTTTAATTTTAGATCATCCTCCACACATTCAAAAACTAGCTCGGATCTTTTAAATCCAGAGTAATCAGAAGTAGCGCTTACTAAATCAAATTTATGTTCAAACTCTAAATCACTAATTTCCTGACTTTCATATTTTCCCCTAAAGAAATCATAGCACTCTTTAAGACTTGCCCCAGCTTCTATCTCATCATCCCCTTTTAACCTGACCCTAACTCCATTATCCGCTGCTAGGGAGGCGATCTCAATCCCCAAAGGAGTGGCTCCAACAACTGCAATTTTCCCTATTCTCCTGCTCGTTTTTATTCCTGTTCTTGAAAAACCAGTCTCATCTTTAACCTTTTCTAAAGCAATTTGAGTCCTAATTAAGCTTCTGGATGTGGTGCTTACGGCAAGCTCCCCGAAGTAAACAGATTCAACATGAAGCCCTCTATTGAAACTAGACATCCCTACCTCAAGAGCCTCTATAGCCATTATAGGGGAAGCAATGGCAGTCCGGCGGTCTTTTTTCACCCGTTTTCTGGCGTCATTGAAAAGTTTTCTTCGAGCAATCGGATTTTCATTAACTATCGTATGCTGTATCCCTCTAAAATGATGCCTGCTGGGTTTAAATTCTTTATTTGATATCTGAAGAGCGCGTTTCTTTGAAATCTCAAGAAGTATTTCCTCAGGAACTACCTCGTCTACAAGACCAAGGTTCTTGGCGTAATCGGAATTAAAGGTGTCGCCACAGAGTATTAGATCAAGCGCTTCTTTTGTACCGACAAGCCTGGGAAGCCTCTGCGTTCCTCCGGCACAAGGTATTAAACCCGTTTCAACCCCGTTCATTCCGAAATAAGTTTGGGAGCTTCCAGCCGCAATTCTGTAGGCGCAAGAAAGTACTATTTCAAGACCTAAACCAAGACACGCGCCACTTACCGCGGCAATAAAAGGAGCTCTTGAACTCTCCATTTTTTCCGTCACTTCCTGCGCCTTTAAGCTATACCCCCTAGCCTCGTCAGCGAGAGTGAATTTTAAATACTCTCTAATATCACCACCACTTAGGAAACTGCCTTCCTTGTTGCTATAGAGAACCACTGCCCTTATTTCATCTTCGTTCTCTATCATATCGAGCTGCCTGTCAATGTTGCCCAGAAACTCCAGAAGCCAGCCAATGTCATTTTGCGATAGCTTGTTTACGGAGCTCTCAGGATTATCAAACCTAAGCACCGCGATACCGTTGTTGTCCAATTCAAATGATATATTGTTCATTTTTCTCTGTTTGTTTAAGAATTACTCTTTCTCTAAAACTATTGAAGCCCCTAGCCCTCCTGCAGCGCAAACTGTAGCCAGCCCAAAATTTCCCTGTCTCCTGTGGAGTCCATACAAAAGCGTCATAATTATTCTTCCACCGGTAGCTCCAAAAGGATGACCAATAGCAATAGAGCCGCCCGTAACATTTACTTTATCTATATCGATTTCCCCAATCGCTTTAGTTCGTGAGAGCTTTTCCTCGGCAAACTTTTTTGAAGCAAAAGCCTTTATATTTGAAAGCACCTGGGCAGAGAAGGCTTCGTGAATTTCTATTAGATCCATATCCTTAAGTGACAGCCCTGCCCTCTCCAAAGCAACGGGCGTTGAGTATGCAGGACCCATAAGCAGCTGATCTGAAGGATCAAGCGCCGAGTATGCATAGGACCGGACATATCCAAGCGGCTTATAACCAAGGGATCTGGCTTTTTCATCGGACATAAGAAGCATAGCGCAAGCCCCGTCTGATAAAGGCGCTGAGTTGCCTGCCGTTACTGTGCCGTATTGTTTATCAAAAGCGGGCTTAAGCGCTGAGAGCGCTTCTATACTCAAATCGCTTTTGACTGAGTTATCTATTAAAACAGGTTCTTCAAAATCCGGGGGCACAAAAGTGTTTACCATTTCCTTTCTGATTATTTCCTCTTTTTGGGCTTTATATGCCAATAAATGGCTACGGAGCGCAAAGCTGTCCTGTTCTGCTCGGGAGATTTGGTTTTGACGCGCCATTTTTTCAGCGGATTCTCCCATTGTTAAACCTGTGGAGCGCTCTGCTATAGCCGGAATATCCGGGGCAATATCACTCACACCCATTTTCAAAAATGGTTTTGCTTTTTGGAGAAGGTTCTTACCTTTGGATGAATCAAAGAGCATATTCCTGAACCTTTTGGAAAAAAGAACGGGGAAATCAGAGATCGACTCAACTCCACCTGCTACCACCACCTCTGAGTCACCAGACAATATGCTCTCCACCGCGTTGGTAAAAGCTTGAGTTGCCGAAGCGCACGCACTCGTTACAGTGAAAGCCGGAACTGATGCGGGAATTCCGGAGCTAAGCGCTATTTCTCTTGCAAGATTTGAAGTCTTAATAGAAGGAAGAACAGTACCTAAAATTACTTTATCTATTTCCCCCGGATCAATCTCAGTCCTATTTACGAGCTCAACTGTTGCGATTTTCCCCAAGTCTAAAGATGTAAGTTCTTTAAAAAGTGTCCCTGCTTTTGCAAAAGGCGTTCTCAGACCGTAAACAATAGCGACTCGTCTTGGATTATTATATTGACTCACTATTGGCTCCCGTTGAGGAAATTCATAATTAGATTATCCCTGTCGTAAATAATAAGAAAGTATAATTCAATCAGCAATCCAAAAATCTATGTAAAAGAGAAGATAATGAAAAACAATAGCACTAAGCTACAACTTCAGACACAATACAAAACTGGCGCCTTAACTATTTTAAGCTGTTTCGGTCTCACTCTTAACTTGCATTTTAAGTTCAATGAATCTTGAATGATCAAGGTTAAGCATATTTAAAAGTTTATGTGCTATATAGTTTTCAAACTTATCAAGAGTTCCGTCTGAGTATATAACCTCCCAGACCGATTCCATTAATTTGTATTTCTCTTCATTATCCAAATTCTCATTTACAAGATTGGTGAAATACCATAGATCAGTCGAGTTCTCTTTTTCCACAGTGGATTTATCAATCAGCTCTTTAACTTCACCGTCATTCATCTGAAACCTTGATTTTAGTATTTGAATTATCTTTTCCTGCTCCTGCGGAGAAAAGTTAGAATCCGCAGTTGCAGCTTCTAATAAGATTACACAAGTCGCTACTTCAAGCCTTAGTTCCCTATCTTCTGAGCTATGTTCTTTTTTAGAGCCGTCAAATATATTCTTAAATGCTCCGAGCATATTAGTTCCCTCTTGTATATGATTATTTTAAATCGTCTTTTGATAAGCGCCGATATATCTTTAATATGAAGATGTATCAACTATAAATTTATTAGCCTAATTTACGGTAATAATACAACATTGAGTATAAATTTATAGCCAAAACACTTTTCTATCAATACTTTATTGCAAGAAAGAGCTTTAATCTTGAGATCAGGTTCAAACCATGTAAGATTATCAGAGCTAATTTAGGAGAATAGCCGATGCCCTTTTCCGAACCACTAAAAAAAAGATTAAACACGATAATCTCTAAATCAGAAACGAAACGATCAGCTCTTATTCCGGTACTAAGAGAGATTCAAAACGAGTATGGATCCCTCTCGAGCGAGTCTATGGAGGAGGCGGCAAAAATGCTGGAAATTAGTCCGTCTAGTGTCCAGAATGTGGCCACTTTCTATACAATGTTTTTTACGGAACCGGCAGGAAAACACATTGTCTGGGTTTGCCGGACACTCTCCTGTGCCTTGAGGGGAGCTGAGCATGTAGAGCACTATATGTGTGACAAACTGGGCATTAAAACCGGAGAGACAACACCCGATGGGAAGATCACACTAATGGAAGCGGAATGCCTGGCTTCATGCGGAACAGCCCCTGTAATACTTGTCGACGACACGCTTGAAGAAAACCTCACAAAAGAAAGAGTCGATAAAGTCATAGAAGAGCTCAGCAAAGACTGATCCGCCTCTAGGTGAGAGAGCAAATTAGAATCTATCTAACATTAAGACTATGGACATAGAGAAAACAAGAGAGAATGCTCTTAAGATATATAATGAGGCCGTAGGAGCGGCAAATCCGAAGAAATGCGTACTCGACTATTTAAGCTTAAAGGATGATGTACTAAGAGTTGAGTCTAAAACATATAACCTGAAAGAATTTGAGTCCATATATACAATTGCGTTTGGAAAAGCTGCCTCCGCAATGGCAGAAGGGGTCGAAGAAGTATTAGGGGACAGACTTGCCGGAGGCATGGTTATATCAAATTTGCAGCCTGAAAAACATTTTAGAAAGCTTGGATTTTACCTCTCCGGACACCCTGTACCAGACGAAAGAAGCTTAAGTGCGGCGAGGGAAGTTATGTCCATACTCGGAACAGCCGGGGAGAAAGACCTGGTCATATTCTTAATCTCGGGCGGGGGAAGCGCTCTATTATCAATGCCCTCTCCGGGGCTTACTTTGGATGACATGAGAAAGGCTACGGAAACGCTTTTAGGAAGCGGTGTGGACAAAAACGGCCTAAATGCAGTCAGAAAACATATCTCGCAAATAAAAGGCGGAGGACTTTTAAAAAAAGCTCTGCCCGCCCGTGTTATTACCTTGATACTTTCTAACGTAGTAAGCGATAAGGTAGACGCAATAGCTTCGGGCCCTACCGTGCCCGATTCGACTACGTACGAAGATGCCTGGCGTGTCATAGAAGCACTGGGTTTAGAGCACAAACTACCTCCTCAATTTGTCGTACACCTTGAGGACGGAAGGAATGGAGACTTGCCTGAAACATTAAAAGACGGAGAATTTGATCCGGAGATGGTTCAGACTTTGATAGTAGGCAGCAATATTAAATCCCTCATGGCAGCCCAGAAGAAGGCAAATGAGTTTGGATACAATACACTTATGCTTTCTTCTCAAATCAGCGGAGAAGCAAAGGAAGTAGCCAAAGTAGTAGCAGCAATTGCTTTTGATATCGAAAGATCCGATATTCCCGTAAAAAAACCAAGCTGCATTATTTTTGGCGGCGAGACGACTGTTACAGTCCATAGTATGGGACAAGGCGGCAGAAGTACCGAAACAGCGCTCTCGTTTTGCATGGAAATAATGGGTCATAACATTGTGGGATTATTTTGTGATACGGATGGAGTAGACGGCCCTATAGACGCGGCAGGAGCTATTTGTGATGGGCAAAGCAGGATAGAAGCAAGAGCAATTAACGTAAGCGCAAGGGAGCACCTCGCTCAAAACAACTCTTATGATTTTTTCGACAAGTTAGGAGATTTAATCATTACAGGCCCGACAGGAACAAATGTGATGGATATAGGAATTGTAATTGTTCAATAGTATTGATCGAAAGATTAATAGCAGCCTCGTTTTTATTTCCAATATATTGAAAATAAATCTTACAAGTGATTTAATATAAAAGTCATGGAAATGCTATCTAGACCACTTCCACAGAATATAGAAGCCGAGCAGGCAGTTCTCGGCGCAATTCTTATAGAAAGTACCGTAATTAACCAGGTGCTCGAAATTCTGATTCCAGAGGACTTCTACAAAGAGGCTCACCGTAAAATCTTTATCTCTATGATAGATCTGGATAGAGATAATAAACCCATTGACCTACTCACGCTATTTGATCATCTCAAATCAAACGGGAACCTCCTTGAAGAGGTAGGGGAAAGCAGCTACCTCACATACCTGACCGAGCTGGTACCAACAACGGAGAACGTCAATTATTACGCGAAATTAGTCAAAGAAAAGTCTATTTTAAGAAAACTTGTCATGGCCGCAACCGACATTGCTCACCGTGGAAACGATGAGAACGTTGACTTGGACGAGTTTATAGACAGAGCAGAGCATACGATCCTTGATATTGCCCAGAATAAAATCAAGCCTAGCTTCTACGATTCAAGAGAGCTTGCAGTAAAAGCGCTTGAAATCATTGAACAGCTACACGCAAAAAAGGAATTAGTTACAGGTATCCCAACTGGATTTTTAAAACTCGACTACATGACTTCGGGTCTCCAGAATTCAGACTTGGTAATCGTCGCAGCTAGACCCGGGCTTGGCAAAACATCAATTTCTTTGAATATTGCAGCGCATGCTGCGATGGAGTACGGTAAGTCAATCGGCATATTTTCCCTTGAAATGACCAAAGAGCAGTTAATGCTGAGGATGCTTTCTAATAAATCCAAGGTCAGTTACTCAAATATCAGAAGCGGCTACATTAAAGACGAAGACTTGGAAAAATTAGTACATGCAGCTGATGAGCTTGGACAGGCAAAAATATATATTGATGACACCCCGGCGATAACCGTTTTGGAGATACGAGCCAAAGCCAGAAGACAGCAAAGAGACAAAGGGCTTGATTTAATAATAGTTGATTACCTGCAGCTTATGAGAGGGAGCAGGAGAACAGAATCAAGAGAAAGGGAAATAGCAGAGATCTCAGGCTCTCTTAAGGCCCTGGCCAAAGAGCTCTCCATACCCGTAATAGCCGTATCGCAGCTTAGCAGACAGACTGAATCGCGCTCCGACCGCCGCCCGCAGCTAGCGGATTTACGCGAGAGTGGCGCAATAGAACAAGACGCCGATTTAGTACTCTTTATCCATAGAGCCGATGCTTACAAAAAATCTGACGAAGAAAAAGACGGAATTGCGGAATTAATAATAGGCAAGCAAAGAAACGGCCCTATAGGCAGTATAAAACTGGCATTTTTGGAACAACGAGGGGTCCCGAGTTTCGAAAACCTTGCTCCTGAATACGAAGACGATTTTGCTTGATTTATTTAAGCTCTATCTAATAAAAAATCTCTTAATAATTACAATCAAACCAACATAGGCTTAACCACTGCTTTAGATTTAACTTCCTTTTTATAGAGGGTTTCATCATTTTGCCACGCCTGAAATTTAATAAAAATGCCGTTTAGATCTTCTTTTATCGAGTTCCAGAAAAAATCCCAATCGTAGCTCTTCTTTCTATTTCTGAAAAACATTTCTACAAATAACTCTCTCTCTCTCGGATATCCTTTCTCGGCTATCCACCCTGAGCGCGCGCTGCCGTAACCAGCACCGAAAGACATGGAGAAGGAACCCTTCAGCCCTAATCTCCCAGCTGCTTTAGTAGCAAGCTCAATAAAAACGTATAGCGCCTCTTCAGTGGAGTAGCCTTCTGTGGCAAGCTTCTGATCCATGGTAAGGAGATTCTTCACAAAGTACATCGGATAATAAGTGGGGGCATATACTGATACTGACTTGGTCGGGCTTAAAAAAGGCTCACGAATTATAACGTCCTCTTCTATGACGCCAATCATAAAATCTTCCTTGTCAAACTCCCCGATATCTCCTGAGAGCTCAAGAGAGCTCCTGACATTCTCCCATTCCCTTTGGGCTATCAGAAGCGCCTCGTTTAGTCTTTTTTGACCCTCGTCAAATTCTCTGTCTTTTAAAAGCTCCTCTAATTCCATTTCAACCCCTAATTTAAAGTATTTCTAAGAATATACATTGATAAAAATTTGATCTCAATGCCTGGAGCAATAATTTAATAATTTAAGGCCTGGAATTTCTGAATTATAGCAAGAACCTAAACAAACCTCTAATGATTTACAATAAATTGTTTTTCGTTAATATCTATTGTAATATGAGTTGTTCAAATCTCTTTAGGAGGCTTAATAATGGCTATTCTTGTCACGGGAGCAACCGGATTTATAGGCTCTCACATTGCCAGAAAATTAGTTGAGAGGGGAGAGCATGTAAAAGTCCTTCTCAGGAAATCAAGCAGAACCTCAAACATCGATGACATCGATGTCGAGAGAGTTTATGGCGATGTAATGGATATTAATTCCGTAAATGAAGCCCTTAAAGGCTGCGATACTTTGTATCACACAGCAGGAGTAGCCTCATTTAGAAAAGAAGATTATCAAAAGATGGAAGATGTTAATGTACAAGGCACTTCAAACATATTAACCGCAGCGCTAAACGCGGGGACAAAAAAAGTAGTACACACAAGCAGTATTGCGGCTATTGGCGTGGCCCCTCATGGGGGTATCGCTAACGAGGAAACTGAGTATGGCCTTGATTACTTGGGAGTTAAATATCTAGACACTAAACATAGAGGCGAGCAGAAAGCGCTGGAGCTGGCAAAACAAGGGTTGGCTGTTGTTGTAGTAAATCCATCTACAGTAATCGGTACCGGAGACATTTATTTATCCAGCACAGCATTTATTCTTTGGTTTTACAAAAAAAAGTTTCCAGGCTATATGGACGGCACTCTAAATATGGTGGATGTAGAGGATGTTGCCGAGGGCCATATCCTTGCGGCTGAAAAAGGCAAAGTTGGAGAGCGATATATTCTAGGAAACCAGAATTTTACCTTGCTGGAACTCTTCAATTTATTAGAAGAAGTCACAGGAGTACCTAAACCCAAAATGAAAATCCCTTATTTCATGGCTTTGGCATCGGGGTATTTTATAGAAAGAATTCTCGGCATGAGTTTCCCGAATTATTCGACCATGGACCTGGACTCGGTAAAACTATCTAAATTCAGATGGCATTTTGATTGCTCAAAAGCTAAAAAAGAATTGGGCTATTCACCCTCAAATATTGAAGAAAGCATTCGTAAAACCGTAAAATGGTTTAAGGAAAATGGATATTTAGACACTTAAGCAAATTTGCAACGTTTTCCATTTCATATAAAATCTTCCTATGCCTGGTAATTCATTTGGTACAATTTTCCGTATAACAACCTGGGGAGAGTCCCACGGCCCCGCTGTTGGAGTCGTTGTGGACGGCTGTCCTTCGGGCCTTGAGATCTCGGCTGAAGATATTCAGTTTGAGCTGAACCGCAGGCGCCCCGGACAAAGCAAAATAACCACTCAGCGGAAAGAACCCGACACGGTCGAAATATTGTCGGGAATATTTGAAGGTAAGACTCTCGGAACTCCTATCTCATTAATGGTAAGAAACACAGACGCCATATCAAAATCCTATGAGGATATAAAAGACACGTACCGACCTGGACACGCAGACTATACATACGACGCCAAATATGGGTTTAGGGATCACAGGGGCGGCGGCAGGTCTTCAAACAGGGAAACCGTAGGGCGTGTTGCGGCAGCCGCTATTGCTAAAAAGATTCTCAATTTAAACGGAATTAAAACCTACGGTTATGTAAAACAGGTAGGGGACATAATAGCTCAGAATATAGATTTTAATGAGATCGAAAAAAATATAGTCAGATGCCCGGACTCCAAGAAAGCTGAGCAAATGATAGAGCTAATTGATAAAGTAAGAAAAGAAGGGGACTCGATAGGCGGAGTAGTTGAGGTTGTCTCTACCGGACTTGTGCCGGGACTGGGAACCCCTGTATTTCACAAAGTAGACGCTGAGCTTGCGCAAGGACTCATGAGCCTGGGCGGGATAAGAGGGTTTGAAGTAGGCCTTGGATTTGAGGCAGCTACAATGAAAGGATCCCGGGCTAACGATGTGATGTACAGAAAAGATTCGGGAGAGCTTGGATTTAAGACCAATAACGCCGGAGGGCTTTTGGGCGGCATGACAAATGGCGAGGATTTGGTTGTAAGGATAGCGATCAAGCCCACATCTTCAATCTCCAAAGTCCAGCATACTGTCGATAAATCAGGGGAGCCTAAAGAGCTTAAAGTAAAAGGACGCCACGATCCATGTCTTTGTCCAAGAGCAGTGCCCATAGCTGAAGCAATGGTTAATCTTGTCCTTGTTGATCAGCTTTTATTATCTAGAACTACTCGTATTTAACCTAAATTGGTATTCCAAATGGAACAAAAAGCTAATTTCTTTTGCACGATATACGTAGATGAAAACGAAATTTATTCGGGTGATCTAACAGAGATTCCTGAAAAATTTAGGAATCGTGTTGTAGACGATATCGCACAGTGGGCGGATTCACTTGGCAAAAGGGGAATCAACGAATTACTCTATTCTCATTTAGTCTGGTATGAAAAAAAGGCTGTCTTGTGTGAGGACTGCTCCAAACTGCACGAGGATTCAGATACATCAGCGTGCAAAGAGTGTGATGGAGAGCTTAGAGAAGAATATCTGCACGAGAGAAACGCAAAGATAGATAAAATTATGATCTGTATTGGCATGATTTCTAAAATTCAGGTCTCTAAATAAATATTTCATCAAGGATTGAGGTCTATAATGAAACTAAATGTAAAGGGGCAAGTATTTCCAAAAGTCTGGGAGTTAGCCGACAGCGTTACCAAGCTCAGGGAAGAGAGAAGAGTTGTCAACATAGGAGCGGGTTCCATTGGATTCCCTGTCTATGAGGTAGAGCTGCCTGAAGAGACCAGAAAAGAGGGGATTTATTTAATTACCCCACAGGGAGTCAGGCTGTATTATTACCCCGGAGACCAGTATCAGATCGAGTATCTAATATCTGAAATTGACCACGATCCGCTGGTAAAGAAGCATTTCGGAAAACCTAATTAAGCAATATCCGCTTAAAAGCTATTACGACCGGTCTACTTTGACTAGGACATTGAGCATGTGTATTTTTATCTCAGATGGAACATCACAACCATAGTCACGATCATAGCCACGATATCAAAAACGTAAAAGAAAAAAGAGCGCTTGGCATAGTCCTTGTGCTTACTTTTTGTTTTATGATAGTAGAAGCGGTGGCCGGGTTCTACACCGGTAGTCTTGCGCTGCTCTCAGACGCCGGTCATATGCTGACTGATGTTTTCGCTCTTTCACTCGCATTTTTTGCCATATGGTTCTCCCAAAAACCCTCAACATCGACAAAAACCTTTGGATTCTACCGAGCTGAGATCCTTGCGGCCTTTTTCAACAGCCTTCTACTGTTTGCAATATCGGCGGGCATCTTAATCGAAGCGTATAAGAGATTACTCACTCCGCACGAAGTAAAGAGTCTGGAGATGACTATCGTTGCGGTAATCGGACTATGCGTAAACCTCGCAGGCGCTTATATTCTATTTAAGTACCAAAGCGGGAATCTTAATATCAAGGGCGCGCTTTATCATGTCTTGAGCGACGCGCTCGGATCGGTTGGGGCTATAATTGCAGGAGTAATTATGATAACAACCAAGTGGTATTATGCCGACTCTTTGGTAAGTATCTTGGTGTCGGTTCTTATTATCAGGGGCGCATGGGTATTGTTCAGAGAGTCCACCCATATACTACTTGAAGGAACTCCAAAAGGGATTGATCTTGGCGCTGTACAAGGCTGTATCTGCTCAAATAATAGAGTAATTAGCGTTCATGATCTCCATGTCTGGACACTGACTCAGGGATTTGAGGCGCTTAGCGCTCATCTGGTAATTAAAAACATGGATGAGAGTGAAGATATTATAAGTGAAATTAAGCGGGAGCTATCAAACAAATTCAAGATAAGCCATATTACCCTACAATTAGAAATAGAAGAGTGTGAGGATGCTAGCGGGCCCTGCTACGATAACGGTATATCAGAGAATTAATCCTTCTTATCACTATTATCCCTTATAAGCTTTTCCGCATATGATTTCATTTCATCGGCTAGGTCTTTTAACTCAGGCTTTGATCCAATATATTTATCAAGCGCTTCCATTAGGCCCATAGTTTTAGAAAGCCCCGCCTGTCGCATTACCTTCTCGTGCTTCTCAAATATTTTTTCTATTTTTAGAGTCTGGGCGCTCTCAAAAAGTGATTTAATCCTCCTCTCATCTATCTTCTCACCTGGATTTGAGACTTTGTACCTGACTCTGATTACAGCGTCTGAAATATCCTCTTTATTAAAACGTGTTTCCAGGCTCTGATCCGACTCTAAATCGTTTCCATCTAATTCTATAGTCTTAAATTTCCTGGCTGGAGTTTCAATAAATTCATATTCACACTTCCATCCGTCCTCAGCTTGGACCATCTCTCCAAGAACAAATCCCTTTTTTTCTTTTTCTTCAGTGAAATCGATCCTCTCGATACTTCCCGAATATATTACAGGAGGGTGGTTGTCTTTATTTAAGTTCTGGAATCTATGGATATGTCCGAGAGCCACATAGTTAAAAGCCGTATTATTTAGCTCGCTAAGGGGAACAACAGGATCAGAGGTTGTAAGAGTATCTCTCTCGGTACCCGATAGCTTGGCATCCCTTACAGAGACATGCCCCAAGAAAATTGAGGGACTTGAGTTATCTATTTTGCTGGATAAATCACGAATAATGGCTATTAACCTCTTCTCTATTTCTATCTGAATCTCATGTGCGCTTAAGGATTTATATTCGTCTTTAGAAACGAGCCCACTTTTGCCCGCCCAGGGAAGACACGCAATTTGAATCCGCCCGTTTTTAGTATCCAGTGTGTGAACTGAGGGTTTTCGGACTATGGTCACACTCTCGATGTCGAGTGCGGGAAATATTTCTACGGCAGAAGCTCTTCCCCCG